>JAAUTN010000655.1 GCA_012031415.1 Leptolyngbyaceae cyanobacterium SM1_4_3
CTAGAAAATACGAGCAATTGGTAAATCTACATTTTTTTGAGCTTGAGCAACGCTGCATCAAAATCATGGGGATAGGTTCGCAATACATCGCGGACGATCGGTCGCTGCCGACGATTCACTTTCGTCCAAAAAACGAGGCGCTCAGCGACTAAGGCAGTTGCCACAATCGAGAACCCCAACAACGGATACATGACGATGCCGCCTGCAAGAAATAGTTCAAACATCAACATAAGTACTCATCCGAAGGCAGGTATCGACAAATATCACAGCTAAATTCTAAGATAGATGAATTGCAATAGCCTAAATTATACTGTGTGCGACTTAAAGATGAGCTTTTGTAGTGTAGAAACGACTCGTTGCGGGTATGGTAGATGCTGTCAGAAACTGTTGATCAAAAGCGTAAACAACAGGAAAAGACTCTCAAACGACTCGTAACCTACAGCCTTGTGGGGTCGTTTGTGTCCCATGCAGTTGGCTTGTGCTTCAAGGTTGACAGTCTTTGGAAACCAGAGCAGGCAGAGCAAGAAGAAATTACGATTGTTGTCACGGAGCCTTTAGAAGAGGATCTCGTGGAGACCATTCCATCAGAGTTACAGGATGCTGAATCGAGCGCGGAATCAGAATTTCTGGCATTGAATGGTGAAGCCGAACAAGCGAGTGCAGCGACAGTTTTAGAAGCTCCTCCAGTCCCCACTATTTCCGCAGGTGAGCCGCCTGCCAGACAGGAAGCAGAATCAGCTATCACACCGATCTCTGAGGCGATCGAAGAACCTGTCACCCAAGCATCCGATGCCCAAGAATCCAACGATGAACTTGAAAATTTATCAGCCGACTCCAGTGAAGCCATTGCTGGAGCCATAGAGCCACGAGATCTAAGTAATTTGCTGGCAGAATTACGCCGTGTCCGTGAACAGAGAAGACAAAGTGCCCTTAGCAGCAACAGCTCAACCGGGCAATTATCCTCTTCTAGCAGTTCTGGCACCAGTGATTTGCTTGAAAATGGGTTTGGGAATAGTCACGATACAACAACAACCGTTGCACCCAGTAGGGTTGGTTCTGGCTTAGGTTCTGATTCTGATGAACGACCAGGTTCCAGATTGGGAGAGGAGCATGGATTGGGAGAAGGCACAGACAATCCTCCCGGTCGAGGGAGGCGATCGCGTGAAATTACCTGTCATCGTGGATGTGACGACCCCGACTACCCAGAAAGTGCCAATGGAGCAGAAGGAATGGTTGAAATCGCCTTTGTCATTAATGCACAGGGGCAGCCAGAACCCATCCTGTCTAGCTCTAGTGGTAATACAGAGTTGGATCGGGCGGCATTAAGACAGTCTCGCGAACAAGTGCGTCTGCGAGGCACCAGACCAGGCGATACTGTTCGACTGGAATTCGAGTTTGTGCAACCGGGATCAGAAGCGGCTGAACAGGCACGGATAAGGGGGAACCGCCGCAGTATCACTGTTTCTGACCCAGAACCAGTGGCTACTGAAACCCTGAAACAGTACCCGAAACTGAACCTCCTGAGTCGGCAAGTCGTCGATCCCCAAACCCAGAATCTTTTTCACCCAATCCACCCGTCGCTATTCCGGCACCGGAATCCTCTGCAAGTTCCGAACCAGCACCAGATCCTCTTGAGACAATGGACTTTGAATCAACAGATAACCCTGATTCAGCAGAACCAGACACAGCACCTAGATCCCCATCAGACATACCCTCTCGCCGTGAGTCATCTAACTCATCTGCCCCTGTTCCCGAATCTGCTCCTGCCCCTGTCATTGTTCCAAACTCGTCCTTATCTAGCGAGCCGCAAGCCTCAGAATAATTTTTTGGCGATCGCTACGCCGTATAAATTTAACTTCAGCTATGGGTTTAGTCTAAGTGGCTTGTTTATTTACTTGAAATCCTTTTCCTGCAACATATCTCACGGTTCTAAATTCAACCTGATGAGCAGCAGGATTGTAAAGCGTATAGGTTGCCTGTTCGGGAAGCCGTCCGACATTCCCCACCTCGACCACTACCCTGTTCAGGAATTAGAATCGCACTTACAACCCTCAGTTCTGTTCAAAGTTCACTACCATACCCTAGAATTCTTTGGTTTGTGTCAACCCTTTACCGATCAGGCTGAGTGAACTATGACGAGTCGTCTTAGAAATTCATGCTTGTTTGACCGACCGTCAAAGCACCTTAAGACTTTCTCAAACCGTTACATCTCACAATTTGGCTGGTTATGCTGGTAGATAGCATACTCACTCAGTTCGGCGTTAAAGCTGAATAAAAAGTACATGATTGAACTTTTATCCAATACGGTGGCACTGTCACGGATGCAGTTCGCACTGACTGCCATTTTTCATATGCTCTGGCCCGTCTTGACAACTGGGATGGCAATTTATTTAGTCATTGTCGAAGGGCTGTGGCTGAAAACGCGCAATCCAGACTATTACCACCACGCCCGCTTCTGGTCAAAGCTCTATGTCCTCAACTTTGGCATTGGAGTGGCATCAGGACTGCCAATGGAATTTCAGTTTGGGACGAACTGGGCACCCTTTTCGGAAGCCGTCGGTGATTTTTTTGGCAGCATCCTCGGCTTTGAAGGTGCGATGGCATTTATGCTAGAAGCGGGTTTTCTGGGGATTATGTTGTTTGGCTGGGGGCGAGTACATCCAGTGATTCACTACCTTGCCACCATCATGGTTGCCTTTGGTGCCAACCTCTCTACCTTCTGGATTTTGGTGGCGAATTCCTGGCTGCAAAGTCCGGCGGGGGGTGAGATGGTGAATGGCAAGTTTGTTGTCAGCGACTACTTCCAGGCGATCTTGAATCCCTTCATGGTCAAAAGTGTGTCGCATATGTTTTTTGCCACGCTGGAGACCTCTCTGTTTGTGATTGGTGGCATTAGTGCCTGGTATATTCTCAACAACCGTCATGAAGCGTTTTTGCCCGATCGCTCAAAATTGTGTTAGCAGCCGCGATCGCTGTAACACCCCTGCAAATCTACATTGGACACCTGAGTGCTGAGCAGGTCTATCATTATCAGCCCACTAAACTGGCGGCAATGGAAGCCAAATGGGAAACTTCACCAGCGGGCAGCCTGCTGACTGGAGCTTACTGGCATTACCCGATGAAAGCGGCGAAAAAAAATAAGTGGGAAATCACCATTCCCAA
>JAAUTN010000656.1 GCA_012031415.1 Leptolyngbyaceae cyanobacterium SM1_4_3
TCTAGATGCAGAAAATCGACTCCGGAGATGATCTTAGATTGACTACTCACATCTTGCTAGTCTATTACAAGTTAAGGATCAGCATCCGTGTTTTTGGGAACTGATTATCATCTTCTATACAATCAAGCCAGATTTATCAGTGTGGCTGATTATCAGAGCCTCTTGCCTTCATGATTTCTTCACAAGGATGCTCAACTGTATCCGCGAAACTACTGAAGGAGCGGGAATGCGTTATTTTTATCAGTTCGTAACAGCTATCAGTTCGTAACAGCCTGGAAATAGAATCTTCCTCCTAAAAAACTTTGCTGATGTGATTGTTGAAAGCAGAATTTTAGGACGAAAGTGTTTGTTTCAATGTATCCTTCCAAAGTCCTTCCTGTGATCTTTTCAGCTTTGCTGAGGCAAATCTGACTCAGGCGAAACTAACGGCTGCCCAGCTAAGCTGGACGGGTGACAGCGATGGAGGTTACGGTCGAACCAACCTCCAGCAGGCTGACCTGAGCGGGGCAGATTTGATTACTTCTTACCTGCGCGGAGCCGATTTCACCGAAGCGAATCTCAGTCAGGCAAACTTGTGAGAAACTGTGTTGGTCGGAGCCAGATTGAGCAATACCAATACAGAAGGGGCAAACATGGAGGAGGCGATCGCCAACGGACTTCCCCCCGCAGACGAAGAACCGCACCAACACGCGCAATAGGCGTTAGTGATTGAGGAATGCCCTGGTGAGGGCATCTTGCAAACAGTGAATTAGAGCGCAAAGGCTAACCTTTGCGCTCTTTTTTTCATAACAGACTTTTTCTAACCTTTGATCTCACTTTTTCTGACCGACAGAACGAGTGAGTTTTTTTATGCTGAATGAGTGTTGCAAATACACAACTTTGGATAACTTCTCACCTCACACAACTCAGGTCTGATCATGATTCATCACATTTCGATCGCGGTTAGCAATCCGCTACACGTCGCTCAAGTTTTGGCAGAACTGTGGCAGGGAGAAGTTGCTCCTTTTCCTGCTCATGAGGGTAGCTATATGGTGCTGCCGTTGGATGTACATGGAACGCTGATTGAGCTTTTGCCACGAGGAACTGAGCTAGTTCCGGGAAGGGAAAACGAAGCAACTCAGTTTGAGAATAATCTGAATCCGTCTGCTTACACGGCAACTCATGCTGCAATTTCTGTTCCGGTGAGTGAAGAGGAGATTCGAGCGATCGCCCAGCGTGAGAGCTGGCGCGTGGTGCGTTGCGATCGTGAGGGCTATTTTGAGGTAATTGAGCTTTGGGTCGAAAACCATCTGCTGATCGAACTGTTGCCCCCTGCGATCGCCCCTCGATATCTCTCGTTTATGCACCCTCAAGCATTGAAGTCCTTTCTTACAAATATGGCGATCGCAAACGAAAAATCAGCTTAGATTCAGTTAGCACTCACCTTACGATGCGTTGCCCCACTGCAATATCGGCTAGCAACGGTTCATTCGGAGTTAATTTTTAGAATATGTCCTCCTACCGCAGACATCGAGCGCTACGAGAACTCTATTTCTCTGCTTGCTTTGATGCATCCAGTTTGTTCACCGACTATTCACCAGAAAGTGCAGGAAACAAAAGCTCATGGCACACTCCCCCTCATTCCGCAAACTTATTCGGCTCTTGCAAGCAGCTTGTTCACAGTCTCCTAAAACTAAACTTACAGAATCGTCTACCTCCACGAAACCAAACTGGTCACGGCGGCGATTTTTGAAATATTCTGCCCTGGCAGGAGGAGCAGCGATCGCCACCACTGCGATCGCCGAGATTCCTCACCTACAAGCAGTTTGGGGCTACGGTACACCGAAAGTAGCGATCATTGGAAGTGGCATTGCCGGACTCAACGCTGCCTATCATCTGAAAAAACTGGGTATTACCGCCACCGTTTATGAAGCAAAGCCTTATGTTGGCGGACGCATTCAGTCTCAAAGTGTAGTGGGTGACAACCTGGTAAGTGATCTAGGTGGCAGTTTTGTCAACACCGATCACGCAGATATTTTGGCACTAGCGGATGAATTTGAGCTAGAACTGTTTAACCGAGTCGAAGCTGCTAATCAGGTCACTTTTCCTGAAAGCGCTTACTACTTTGATGGCAGAGCCGTTGCTGACGCCGAATTGCTCGACCTCCTGCGCCCTCTAGCTAACCAGTTAGTGAGTGATGCAGCCCTGCTTGAGCAGGATTTTGATACCTACGCACCACAGTTCGATCAGTTCTCTGCTGCTGATTATCTTGATCAGCACCGCGACAAAATTTTGGTTCCCTACGTTCGCACACTGGTAGAAAACACCCTGCGAACAGAATACGGAGTCGAGCCAAGAGACTCCTCTGCGCTACAATTGCTCTTCACCGCGCTGTTAGTGGATGAAGATGCAGTTAATCTAATTCACAGTGATGAAGTCTACTACATCAAAGGAGGCAGTGGAAAACTGGTCGAAAGCTTGGCTGCTGCTCTTCCCGGACAAATTCGCGTCAACTTGCCTTTGTCCAAAATTCAGCCTCAGAACGGGGGTTTCCAACTCACCTTTAGTGATGGATTAGTCACCGAAGCGGATTATGTCATTCTTGCGTTGCCCTTTACAGCCCTGCGCCGAGTTGATATTCAGGTTGATTTGCCCGACACCTTAGCCCGCTTCATTCGAGAGGTGAATCCAGGCACGAACGAGAAGTTGTTTGCCGGATTTGAACAGCGAGTTTGGTTCCAAGAGCAGGGATTTGTCAATGAAGCCTGGACAGACCTTGGATATTCTCAGGTTTGGGAAGAAACTCAGCGACAACCCACACAATCAAAAGCCTCTCTCACCTTCTTTATGGGCGGAGATGAAGTATATCAGGCAAAAGGTAACATCACTCGTCAGGGGCAGAGATTCGTCAACCAGTTAGATCAGGTTGTATCCGGTGCAAAATCTGCTTCAACTGGACAGTTTTATCGTACCAACTGGGCAGAAGACCCTTATATTGGGGGCAGTTACACTAACTTCCAACCAGGACAATATACAGAATTTGGTGAGTTTTGTACATTGAGTCAGATGACCCAGAGGAAAGACAGGATGTGTTTGTCGGCAATTTAGTATTTGCGACAAACACATGAGTGATGAATTTTGTGGCTACATGAATGGCGCTGCACAAACGGGTCGCCTTGCC
>JAAUTN010000657.1 GCA_012031415.1 Leptolyngbyaceae cyanobacterium SM1_4_3
GGTTCCATCCAATAATTTTTGATAGCCACCATTAACCCTGTAGAAAGCCAGGGGAACAAAGCCCTGACTCAAAAGTGCCAATGCTTTTTTTGCCTCCTTCAGTCGGCACTATTGGGATTTTGGGATGAGCCTCCAACCAATCCCAGAAAGAGCCAAATAGGGGGATATCGACACCGTATCGACGACTAATCAGTTGTCGAATTTAGGGTGAGATTGCAGGCAGATAGGCGCGAGAGCCATTCCCGACAGGCATTTCGTACTTTTGAACCTTGTCTTCGTCGTCTTCGTCTAGCGAGAATGCTAGGTCTGCACAGAGCATAAAACGGTACACTGGTCAAAATATGGCGTTTTATGTATTCCAATGGAATTTCGCCCCTTTTGGGAACTGCTCGACAAATTAGGGATTTCCCTGCCAAATTCGCTTGCAAATCGGCAAAATCAGCGCAGCAAACCCGCTGCAAGTTCGCGTCAGAAAAGGTCTACTGCAAGACCTAATTTTCGTGAGGTTGAGCAGATGCTCGATTTGCTGGATGCCCCGATCGAGTTTGGTGAAATTCCGGCTGGGTTGGTCGATGAAGTCTCAGCTTCTAAGAGTTGCTGGGTGCCGCCTAGTGAAACGGTGACAGTAGCGGGATATAAAATTCCGGGCATGGTGTACGTCGGGGATAATTTATCCATGATTGGGCGCTATGGGGTGGAGCCGAGCCTGATTCGCCCGATGCTCAAGGCAAAGAGTCGGAATCCTGATTATGAGAGGGTTCCTAAAATTTACAGCACGTCCTACACTCAACTGGAAGCGGCTGATCGGGCAGCGTATTTGAAATGGCTTTCAGAAGGGCGAAACGCGCCCAAAGTTTATGGAACTTATGTTTGGCTATTTTTCTATGGATTAGAACGACGAGTCCTGCACGATTTGCTGGACGAGCGGGTAAGTGTTACACCAGAGGATTTGCCAGAACTTGAGCAAATTGTGGCTGAAGTCAAGCGACTGCGAGACATTTACGGAAATCCGCGTGAAAACTGGTCGTTTGCCAACAAAACAGAAACTTTCTTAGAAATTTGCCGCCTGATTAGCTCCTCGGAACTGCCGGAGGAACAAATCGATCCCATGACGGCGAAACCGTTTGCGCTGCAAATTAGCCTGGGGCAAAAGGTGAAGCGGGGAGAGCCGATTCCGGCGGAGTGGGCGATCGCCTGGTACACTCGCCTCGCTAATAATGCGCTACCCACCGCCGCAACTCGCTGTAAAGATGAGTTTAAAGCACTGTTTCAACTGCGCTATCAGCAAGCGTTTGGTGAGGGAATCAAGCTGAAGCCCGGTAAGATCAAGCTGACAACGAGCTACTTTCCGTCGAATCCTTCCTTTGGGCGATCGCTCGACCTCAGCGTGGGCGACCTGCCCGACATCAGCCGCTTCACCGCTAAAGTCACCAAAATTGGGGAAGTGGTGCTGCAATGTCGCAAGGAGCTTGAATCTCTCAGTCGCTTTCTGGCTCGCAATCCTGACGCACAAAAGTCGGCAGCGGCGATCGCCCTCCTCCCCGCTGACCTTCTGCCTCAGTATGGTGGAGATGTTTTCAGAAATCTGAAAACCTGGCTGAATAAACACTTTGCCAAACCCGAAATCCAGGTTGCAGTCGTTTCAGGCAAAGATATTCTGAACTATTGGTCAGGCAGCAATCCCGAAAAACTCACTAAAACGGAAGCGAATGGATTAGCCAATACCCTGGCTCGTCTGAGCTATGGTATTGAACCCGATCCGCGTTTGGGTGGGACGTTACCCACGTTGAAAAATAACTTTGCGCTGTTTCGGCTGATGGCTGATTCTGATAATCCAGATGAGTCAGAATTGTGGTCGGATGGACTGTCAGAGGAATACATTGAAGCGACTTTGCTGATGCAGTTGGCGATCGCTGCTGCCAGCGGGAATGAGTCTCCAAACCCAGTCGAGCAGCAGTATTTGGATCACTTAAGTTCGGTGGTGACAGTTGAAGAGTGGGAGCGATCGCGCCTCAATGCTCACCTACATTTGCTGCTGCACGAAAAGTCAAACCTGCGAGGACTCAAATCCCGAATTGCAAAACTGAGTCCAGCCCAGCGTCAGGAATTTGCTCAGTTTACAGTTCAGGTTGCGGCGGCTGACGGGCAGGCAACTCCTCAAGAAGTTCAGGTTTTAGAGAAGATTTACAAGCAGCTAGAACTTGACCCGCAAACGCTGTACAGCGATCTGCATATGGTCAGCACGACCACGACTTCATCTCAGCCTGCTAGTGAACCCGTTACCGTTCGCAAAGCCACTCCGACTCGTGGGCACAAAATCCCCGCACAGCCTAAAGGCAAGTCTAGGAAGCAAGAACTTGCTTTGGATATGTCCCTGGTACAATCCAAACTGACGGAATCGCAGGAGATTTCTAGCATTCTGGCAGATATCTTTGTCGATGAGGAGAGTTCACCGAAAACGCCTTCCACCACAAAAACTCATCATACTCACACTAAAACCAGTCAAGTTCGTAAGTCCTCCAAATCTAAATCAGCTAAGTCTTCTCAGTCATCTGAACCAGATGCTAAAACTGTTCAAATTGCGGGTTTAGATCATGCCCACTCAGAACTGTTGTTTGCGTTGAAAAAACAGGAGTTGTGGAAACGGGGAGAACTGGAGGCGATCGCCACTCAACTCGACCTGATGCTAGACGGAGCGCTCGAAGTGATCAACGAAGCCGCCTTTGACCGATGCGACGAAGCGGTTACAGAAGGGGATGACCTGATCGAAGTGAATTCAGACGTGTTACGGGAACTACTTGCATGACCAACGGATTGATCAAAGCTAAAGACCGCGATACCGTGATTCAATCCTTACAGGCTGGCGTGGTGCCGCGTCGAGGACAGCATTTGATTCAGGTTGGGCGCGTCGAGGAAACCAAAGCCGTCATCCGCGATCTGGAGCGAATTGCTGAAGGGGGTTCCGCCATCCGGTTTGTGATTGGTGAGTATGGTTCCGGCAAAACTTTTTTCCTATCGCTGGTGAGGGCGATCGCCCTAGAAAAAAATTGGTGACAGCCCACTGCTGACCTGACTCCCGATCGCCGTCTTCACGCTACTGCTGGGCAGGCGCGATCGCTCTACGCGGAACTGATGCAAACCTGGCAACCCGCACTAAGC
>JAAUTN010000658.1 GCA_012031415.1 Leptolyngbyaceae cyanobacterium SM1_4_3
GGGAGAAGGTCTGGGGGTGACTCCAGGAGAAGGGCTGGGAGAAGGAGGCACACCAGGAGAGGGGGTAGGGCTGGGAGAGGGAGTAGGAGAAGGTAAGGTCGGTGATGGGGGTTGGGGGTTGGGGGGGGGAGCGTCTTGTGCTTGGGGCCAGTTTCAACGAAGTAACGGCTAAGCTGGCAGCAGATAGTAGAGTCGCTGCAAAAAGTAGAAATTTCAACAGACTGGACGACCGCTTATCCATTTGTTTTTCTCCTCACTGTATATCGGTGTAGTAAGTTGTTCAGTTCCCTGAAAGAGGGAATCATACTTGCTGCAAAACCTTTTACATCCCTGATTTTTGTCAATGGCAGCGGCAACGCTATCATTCACACCAGTCAGATGAAAGGCTTATTCTGGAGAACCTGGCAATCTCAAAGGTGAGCGATCGCAGGACAGGTTATCGCTCGTCAAGTCACCATTCTCCCAAATTCCGGTTCTTTGAGATCCATCTACGGATATAAATGTCCCCTGTCCATTGCATTTGTTGTCCTGAAACTCACCAATATAGCGATCGCCGTTTTCCAGCGTCCAAATTCCCTGTCCCTGGAACTGGTCATCTCGAAACTGACCTACATAGATGCGACGATTGGCAAAGGTAAACGTTCCGCAACCGTTCCGCCTTCCATCCCGAAATTCCCCATCATAGCGATCGCCATTGGGATAGACCATTGTGCCTCTACCGTCAGCAGGGGCAGACTCTCCAAACGTGCCATAAAAGCGAGTCCCATCGGCATATTCATGAGCGGGTGGACTATCAGAAATAGGCGGCAGGGGCGGCTCATTGCAAACTAGCGGCGGTAGCTCTGTCACCGTGCGAGTACGAGGAAAGCTAGCGATCGCTGCAATGACTGCTAACCCTACTCCCACCCCGACTAAAATCTCCCAGGGAACGGAGCGCGATCGCCCTGGAGCAGCAGATTGGAGGACAGCCGTTTCTGTGGTTGCTTCAGGAGGTGACGCAACCGGAGCAGCATTAGACTCAGCCGAATCAGGAACCTGTGGAGACACCCAGGCAGATGCGACTGGTTTCTGAAGGGGAGAGCGATCGCTCTCTGCTTGAAGGAGCGCAGCCAACTCCCCTGGCTTAAAATTGCCCTCTGAAGGAAAATGCCTTTGCTGACGATTGAGATAGACATACTGCGCTTCAATCCGATGCAGTTTCGTCGCCTTGCTAATCTGCCAATTTTCCAAGCAAGCACCCGTCATCTGAGCCGCTGTCAAATCGGTAGCCTCAGCTTTAGCGGCTGTCAGATCAGCCCCCGTAAAGTTTGCCTCACTCAAATTAGCGCTGCTGAGATTAGCCCCTTTCAAATTAGCCTCACTCAGATTAGCGCCACCGGCATAAGCTCCATTCAGGTCAGCGCTACTCAGGTTTGCCCGCTTTAGATTTGCTCCAATTAAGCAAACTCGACTAAAGTTTACATCACTAAAGTTAAACCCACTGAGCTCCGCCTCAAACAAATAAGCTCTACTCAAATCTGGTTTAATTTCAGGATGTTCTTCTCTCCAGCGATTCCAGGCTTCTACTCCTTGATCAATCAGGGAGAGGTAGTCATTATCTGTCATGGAGAGTCCCCCTTTGTACAGCTAAGAGAAAGAGCTACAAAATTTCCTGAATAGGGCTAATCCTCCGTACACAGAGTGAAAGCTACACCAGTGACAAATTTTACTGCTCTGTTCTTTTCTTTTACTGACTTTGGTATCACTGATTGCCCGTCTCTGACAAGGATTTATTCAACTCTACATCTTCAGATTACAAGAATGAGATTGCAACTGTGTTGCAATGTTCTTATGGCAACCCAAATAGATTGTGGGACAACAATTTTGGGTCGTAGGGCAAGGGGAGTGGGTAAAAGAGAAGCCTGTCCTGGCACTACTTAGGAAGGCCCAGTAGCTTCGGGCTGGTCAATATAAAGCTCCTGGACAAGCTGCATATCCCAGAAAGACGCTTCAATTTTATGACCATCCAGATCACGGACAAAACAGCCATAGTATGGCTCACCGTAATCGGGTCTGCCTCCTGGCGCACCCTCATCTGCGCCACCAGCAGCTAGGGCCGTTTCATAGAATGCGTGAACAGAGTCTTTGGTGGGGGCAATGAAGCCAACGTGAGTGCCGTTTCCAACCGTTGCGCCCCTGCCATCGATCGGGGTTTGCACCCAAAATTCTGGATACTGCTTGCCGTAAGCCACTGCGCCTGGATGTTCCATAATCCGCTTGCAGCCGAGTGTGGGCAATACTCGGTCATAGAAGGCGATCGCCTGTTCAAAGTCATTCGTACCAATCGAAACATGAGAAAGAATACTGGGACTATCTTCCACTGCCTCATCCTCCATTTTTCTCTGGTAGTTTAGACCCAAAGTTCATAGCCGTCCTAAGCTATGCGCCTAGCGCCATGTCAGTATAAATGTACTAAATTAATCAAACCGTAGCAATCCTGGATGGGGTGCGCCTCTCACAACCCATTCGTCTTACAACTAATTTAAGGCTGATATAAAAAACAATAGAGGCAAAAACTCGGACATTCAGGCTGAACAACACAGCCCACTTCTCCAAGTTTCTGCCCCCAAAGCGCTGACATTCGGACCTCTAGCCCATTGCTGAAATCCTCAAATTGATTTGGCAAACAGGCTAGTGCAACGACAGCATGACCTCAAGCCAACAGGAACCTTTAACTCACGCCATAGCACCATTAGCTTGAATTTTACTAGCCCTGTACCACTAGCCCTGTACCGTGATTTTGCCAGCCATTCCCGCACCCCGGTGAGGAGCGCAATAGTAGCTGTAATCACCAGTAGGCAAATCTGAAAAAGTAACCTCAAATGACTCACCAGGAGCAAACATAAGTTGCTGATGTGAAAGTTTGGTTGCCAAATCTTTGCTATTGGTGGGAATAGCCTTGTCATCAAAAACGACATTATGGGGAGGGAGTTTGTTATTGACCCATTTAACGGTGTCGCCGGTTTGGATAGTCAAACTAGAAGGCTCAAACTTCAACATACCGTTATCGGCACCCATTTTGACAGTGTGAGTCGTTGCCGATGCAGGAGAAACTACTAACAGAAAAGTACTAACGACCAATGCAATTTGTGCAGAGGGCTAGACTTAAAACTCTTT
>JAAUTN010000152.1 GCA_012031415.1 Leptolyngbyaceae cyanobacterium SM1_4_3
TGCCGCGATTCGGGCGATCAACGCCGCCAAGCTCGACTACTATTGCTCAAGCCCTGGGACCCGCCAGAGGAAAAGCTTTACCCCATATTGGATGACCTGCTGGATGACTGGCAAGCGTCCTTTCGCCCACCCTTTGAAGGCATTCGCGTCATCGGCAATCGCTGGTCGCCGCAGTCGCACCAGGTGAAAGATTTCTTAGCCCGCAACCAGGTGCCCTACCAGTGGCTTGACTTCGAGCAATCGGAGGAGGCAAGTCGGCTGTTATCTTACGCGGGGGCAGGCGAAGATGGCGTGCATCTGCCTGCAATCTTGTTTCCTGACGGCTCTCACCTCAGCCAGCCTTCTAACACCGAAATCGCTGCCAAAATTGGGTTAAAAACCCAGGCCGATCGCCCCTTCTACGATTTAGTCATTGTCGGCGGTGGCCCAGCCGGACTCGCAGCAGCAGTGTATGGCGCATCTGAAGGCTTAAGCACCCTCATGATTGAGCGTCAGGCTCCTGGCGGGCAGGCGGGTTCAAGTTCACGAATTGAAAACTATCTTGGCTTTCCGGTGGGGCTTTCTGGGGGCGACCTGGCTCGTCGCGCTGTCACCCAGGCGAGACGATTTGGCGTAGAAATCTTGTCTCCCCAGGAAGCGGTCGGGATTCGCGTTGAAGATCCTTACCGGATTCTCAAACTGGGGGATGGCACCGAGATTAGCTGCCACGCGCTGATGATTGCGACGGGCGTTTCTTACCGCAAGCTAGATGTACCGGGCTGTGAACCGTTGACGGGGGCAGGGGTTTACTACGGTGCAGCCATGACCGAGGCGATCGCCTGCCAGGGTGAACACGTCTACATCGTCGGCGGCGCAAACTCGGCGGGTCAGGCTGCGATGTACTTCTCCCGCTATGCCAGCAAAGTGACCATGCTGGTGCGCGGTGAATCTTTGACCAAAAGTATGTCTCAATATCTCATCGATCAGATCGACTCTACGCCCAACATTGAGGTTTGCCCCTATTGCAGCGTCGTGCAGGCAGAAGGCAATGGTCATTTAGAGAAGATTGCGATCGCCAATTCTCAAACGCACGAAACGCAGCACGTCCCCGCCAAATCGCTGTTTATCTTCATTGGTGCCAGCCCCCAAACCGACTGGCTCAGCGGCGTAGTCGAGCGAGACGAGAAAGGCTTTGTCTTAACTGGGGCAGACTTGGTGCGCGATCGCCAACGTCCACGCGGCTGGACGCTAGACCGCAGCCCCTTCCTGCTCGAAGCCAGCGTTCCGGGAATTTTTGTTGCGGGAGATGTGCGTCACGGCTCCATCAAGCGGGTTGCTTCGGGTGTGGGCGAGGGGGCGATCGCGGTTCAATTCATCCACCAGTACCTCAGTAAGGTTTAAGCGAAACAGTACTGGCAGGGGGCTAAGATCTGCGACTTCTCAAAGAAGTCGCAGATCTTGTTTTATGTGACAAATCTTGCGTTTTAGATCGCTTTAGGCGGATTTCATCCGAATCGTCAGTAGAAACGTATAGGGAAAGACTGTTAAACTTCTGCAAAACTTCAAAGATCTGATCACCGGGGCATCTAGCGTTTTAGTCTCTCCAACCCGATCGCCTGATCACGACCGATGCCGCAAAAGTTTCTGGTTTGTCAGCTTTCCAGAGTTTCAAAAAAGCTTCCCCTTCAATTAATTTTGGTCGTACCCTTCGTCGTGCAAATCTTTGCGGTCGTGGGGCTTGTCGGTTGGCTATCTTTGCGAAACGGACAAAAAGCCGTCAGCGACCTGGCAGGCGAACTTCAAGAAGAAACAGTCGCCCGCATTGAGCAGCACCTCACCACCTATTTAGCAACGCCTCAACTGATTAATCAGATCAACGCAGATGCAGTGCAGCGGGGTGAGCTACAGATCCAGTCTGACCAGAGCAAGCGGTATCTCTGGCAGCAAATTCAGCATTTTGACACCGTAAGCTGGATTTACTATGCCACTCAGCAAAGGGGTGAGTTCATTGGCATCACTCGCAAGGGGCGCGATCGCCAGATTCAGATCGCCCTTAACCAAAGACGAAATGACTACCAAACCTCCTACTACACGCTCGACCCTGAGACCAGCGCAATTCGTTTTCTAGAGGCTGATCCTGCTCCCTCCCAGCCCACCAACCACCCCTGGTACAAAGCAGCGATAGATTCCGGGGAGGCAAGCTGGAGCGAAATTTACACCGACCTTGATACCTCCCAGTTGGTGATTACGGCGAGTTTACCTGTGTATGACGATGCGGGGGCGATCGCCGGAGTCGCAGGTGTAGACCTGTTTCTCAACGACATCAACCGATTTCTCAGTCGCCTGCAAATTGGCGAATCGGGGCAAACCTTTATTTTAGAGCGTTCCGGGCTGCTAGTCGCCAGTTCCACAGCCGAGTCACCTTTTGTGCAGAATGCTCAGGGTCAACCAGAACGCATTCGAGCAACCGAAAGCCGGAACGATTTTATTCGAGCAACCGCCCAGCACATTGATGAATATTTTGGCTCCCTGGATGAAATTCAACCTCAAACTCAGATGAATTTTGCCCTAGAGGGGAATTCGAGTCAGCGATCGGTCGGCAGCCGTTACTTTTTGCGAGTGACCGCCTTTCAGGATGGTAGGGGCTTAGACTGGCTAATTTTTGTGGTCGTGCCTGAGTCTGAATTTATGGCGCAAATCCATGCCAGTACTCGCAGCACGATTATGCTGTGCCTGGTGGCGCTGCTGGTGGCGATCGCCCTCGGCACCCTCACCGCCCACTGGATCGCCCAGCCCATCTTGCAACTGAGTGAAGCCTCCAAAGGGCTGACCAAGCACGTTGCCCAGCCCGACTTTGCCAATCAGCAGCTAGAGGCAGAAGTAGAAATCAATGGCGCTAACGAAATCAGAATTCTGGCAAAATCTTTCAACCAACTCTCTCGTCAACTGCAAGCCTCATTTGTAGCGCTAGAAGGAACCAACTCTGAACTCGAAGTACGGGTTGAGCAACTCAAGCAAGTTCAGCTTCAGTTGGTTCAAAGCGAGAAAATGTCTACTCTGGGACAGCTTGTTGCCGGGGTCGCCCACGAAATCAACAACCCGGTCAACTTCATCGCGGGCAATCTCAACTACGCCCGTCGCTACACTCAAGAACTGCTGAAACTGCTACAGCTTTACCGAAAGCACTACCCTACCCCACCGTTAGAAATTGATGCTCAAATCAGGGCGATCGACCTGGACTACGTGAGCGAAGACCTGCCCAAACTGCTCACCTCCATGACCGAAGGCACCAACCGAATTTGCAGCATCAGTAAATCGTTAAGGACATTTTCACGAGGGGATTCTGTCCAGGCTGCTGTCAACATCCACGAAGGCATCGACAGCACGCTGATGATCTTGAGACATCGGCTAAAAGAAAATGAGCATCGAGCCGCCATTCGGGTCAACAGGCGCTACGGCTCACTGCCTCTGGTCAAGTGCTACCCAACCCAACTCAACCAGGTCTTTATGAACATCATCGCCAACGCGATCGATGCCTTTGATCAACCCAGCGCCAACCTGAAATTTTCTAAGTCATCACCTGCCACGATTACGATTTATACCAAAGTGGCTGACTATGAAGACAAGGTAATTATTGGAATTGAAGACAACGGGACAGGGATGTCAGAAGAGGTGCGATCGCAAATTTTTGACTACCTCTTCACCACCAAACCGCTCGACAAAGGCACTGGACTGGGACTCCCCATCAGCCGCCAAATCATCGTCGAAAAACATAGCGGCACTATCACTTGCCTTTCCGCCCCCGGTCTGGGCACAGAATTCATTATCGAACTGCCAATTTAAGGGTTTACTAATCACACTTTGGAACACAGGAAACTTGAAAGCAGCGTTCAAGATGCTCAAGCTGGTTGTGTAGTCTCACAATGGGTGAAACGGGCAAATAAAGCAGCCCCCAAACTTCAAGCCTGACCCGTAGCTTTTTCATGGCTAAGTTCCTAAACTTCTTAGCTCAGTTTTCCCGCTGGATGTCTTCTAGACGACAGCTTAAAAAATCTCCTGTGCTACTCTACGGTGAGGTGTGCTTAACAGTCTTGTCTCATTGTTCGCAACTGTTAAGGGTTGTTTAAGAGGAAGGCCAGCGCCTTTCCTATTGCCGGGTTCTCATTGCTAAATTCTCGTTACCAAAAATGAGCAATTTGATAGATGGGATTCTAGTGATGCAGGAGTGAAAATCGATGGAGTTTATCTCGCAATGCTTAGTTCCTTTACACACTACAGGTGAACTATGGTAGGTATCTTTGCACTTCTGATTTGGCTTACCTTTCTAACTCTTTTACCCAACTTGCCTAAAACGCCTCAGATTTAATTGAACGATAGAGAAGTGCTAGTTTCAGAGTATGAGGAGGTCACTCAAAACCTTTCCCAGGAAGTGAGACGAATTGCTCAGCACTTGGAGCTTAACTTAGAGCCAGATCGCTATCAGGAAATTGCCTCTGATTACACAATTAGTTTTCAGAAGCGGCGAGTTGAAAAGTTTCGAGAGCAGCTTTTGAAAGTGCCATTTACAGATGGCGATCGCCACATCGTAGACTATTACGATGAGGAAAGCTTGCTGCACATGAACCACATTAACTCTGGCAAAGTCGGCAGATGGCAAGACGAGCTTTCAACAAAGGAAGTAGCTCAAATTGAGACGAAAGTCCATACCTGGTGTGAAAAGAACGGCTACAGTCCCTCAACCTTCTTGCGAGTCTAGTTTTGCTCCTGAGCAGATAATGTCGCTTCTAGTCTGAGGCAGTTTCGCCCATTGACCTGAAGCCGATATTCTACTTTGTCCATCAGGCGGTTAAGAATGAGCCAGCCATATCCACCGTCCTGCTGATCGTCGGGGGTGGGCGGCAAGTAGGTAGACAGGTCAAATCCCTTTCCGTGATCCCAAATTTCCAGGCAGATGTCTCGATTGCGTAGCTCCAGGCGAATCAGTACAGGTAAGTTGGGACGGTCGCGGTGGGCGTGACGCACCACGTTTGAATAAGCTTCTACTAAGACCAAGCGCAGTCGATTGGACTGACGCGGCCAATCAACCTCATTGCCCAATTCTGATTCTAGAGAACCTAAAAGCCAGTTTTCGACGATTGTCAGAAATTTCAGGTCGCTCGGTACATGGAGTTCAGTTCTCATTAACTACAGAACCTCCAGAGAAAGAATGGTTTGGTCGTCTTCCTGAACTTTATGATGAGCGCGAATTTTAGTGAGTAAGTGGGTTAGGTCAAGCTCGGTTTGCTGCTGCATGAGCAGTTTCCAAAGTCCTGACTGTTGGAGCATTGAGCCAACTGAGGGTTTTTGATTAGGGTTGAGCGTTTCATCTGGAACGGTCGCTTCTGTAATGCCATCACTGGCAAGGAGCAAAACTTCTCCTGACTTTAAGGTGAGTTCTTCAGCCGCTGCTTGCCATACTGGAAGAATACCCAGAGGCACTCCCCGCACTTGCAAATAGGTTGGCTCGATGGCTACTGGCTCACTTGCCAGAGCAATGATCTGCTGAGGCGACCAGAGCAAGGGGTAAATGTGTCCTGCATTTGCGTATACCAATTGCTGGGTAGCGGGAGTGTATCGCGCTAAGACCATTGTGATAAAGCAGTTGCTCTCCACCAAATCCTGTGAGAGGCTGCTGTTGAGGTGGCGCATGACGATGTTGGGAGCGGGCGGTTTTTCCTGAGACAGTTCGCGTCGCAGCACTGAAATCGCACTTGCCATGAATAAAGCGGCAGGAACGCCTTTGCCAGAAACGTCACCGACGGACAGCCAAAGCTCGCCCTGGGGATGCTGATAGACTTCAAAGAAATCTCCGCCAACTTCGCGGGCGGGATAACAGCAGGCCTGAATTTTAACTCCTTCTACTTGAGGGAGGGTTTGACGGAGCAGGTTGCTTTGAATCTGTCGGGCTACAGCTAGCTCTGACCGCATCTGCTCAGTTTGTTCTTGAATCTGCTGGTAGAGCTTTGCCTGGGAGATGGCGAGGGCTGCCTGTTGGGAAACGCCTTCGATTAGCTCAATGTCTTCGGCAGACCAGAGGCGATCGCCCCCCCGATAAAGCACTAGAATGGCTAGAAAATCTTGCTGATAGCTCAGGGGAACAACCAGTTGGGCGTATGATGGCGCTGCCTCATCCTCGACCTGGATAAGCTGAATCTGGCGAGTGGCGATCGCTCTGAGTGCGACTTCGGCGATCGCCTCTGGGAAATTTTTGTTCCCCTGTGCTGGATTGCCAGTGGAAGCTCTGGTGTAGGAAAAAGCTTCATCCGAGAGGCTGTAGTGAGTAGCCTTATCGACGCTTTCGACAGGGCGAAGAGTGCAGGCATCGGCAGCAAAGGTTCGCCCAATCGTGTTGACGACCGTTTGCAGCATACTACGGTAATCTAAAGACTCTCGAATGGCGGCAGTGACTGCGTTAAGCAGAGATTCTCGCCTCAGGGCAAGCTGTAGCTCAGTGGTGCGCTGTTTGACGACTCGGTAAGTGTCGGCAGCCTGTTGCACCACCTGCTTGAGTTCATCAGGGTTCCAGGGCTTGGTGATGTACTTGAAGACCTTACCTGTGTTGATTGCGCCTACCAGGTCTTCGACATCGGTGTAGCCTGTCAGCACAATCCGAATCGTATCGGGGAAGCGCTCAACCGTGCGGCTGAGAAACTCAGTGCCGCTCATTTTGGGCATTCGCTGGTCGGAGATGATCACCGCCATCTCCCCCTCCTGGTCTAAAATTCTCAGGGCAGCCAGCGCACTTTCTGCTTTAAAGACCTCAAATTCGCGCCTAAAGGTTCGATAGAGCAAGTCGAGGTTGTCAGATTCATCATCTACAACCATCAGTTTTAGCTTGCTCCCGCCTGCTTGAGTCATGCGGTTAATTCACTCCCATCGTGTGACGCGAGAGACAACATCAGCAACTCTTCCAATGTTTATGGATAATTGACAGTAGATGCCTCTGTTAGATATTAATCACCACACAAACAGATCAAGCGCTTTTGTTTGCTTGACCCAAACTGGAAGAGGTAAAAGACTAACCGACTAGCCCAGAACGGAGGGCCCAGACAGCGGCCTGGGTACGGTCATCGGCGCAGAGCTTGTTGAGAATGTTGCGAACGTGGGTTTTGACTGTCCCTACGGTGATGTAAAGACGGTCGGCGATCGCCGCATTGCTACAGCCAGCCACAATCAACTCTAGCACCTCTAGCTCACGCTCAGTCAGAGGATAGGTTTCTAAAATCTGATTATATTCTGGGGCGGCGGCGTTGATTGCGACGGTTGGCTCAACTTCAACCGCAGTGGGTTGAGGTTGACGAGCTTGAGATAACACAATGCGGGCGATCGCCGGATCAATCCAGCTATTGCCCTCGTGGGTCACTTGCAGTGCCTCCATCAGCTTGTCAAGACTGACATCCTTCATACAGTATGAATCTGCCCCTGCCGCAAACGCTGCTAAAACCACTTCCTCATTGTCATTGAGCGTCAGAATTAGAACCTTCGTTTTGGTTTCTTCTGAACTCGTCTGAAAGTCGCGAAAACGACGAGTTAGCTCAACGCCATCCATATCTGGTAAGCCAATGTCCACGATGGCAACATCAGGCTTAGAAGACTGTAATAGCTCTAATCCTTCAGTCGCATTGGACGCTTCACCAACAACTTTCACGCCCTCCTGCTGCTGTAATGCAGTTCGCATTCCAACTCGCGTCAGGTCGTGATCTTCAATCAGGGCAACGTAAATTTCACTCATAATCCCATTTGTGCAGCTTTCTGCAACTTTATGACGATGGCAAAGTAAGGAGAGCAGTTGAAGATTGTATCTAGACTAGCTGACGGTTAGGCCAACTATATCGACTATACCGATAAGTGAGCTAGCTTCATTAGTTCAACGCTGCGAAGTGTAGCAATCGGTAGCAGTTTGCCTGGAGGCATACCAAACTCAATGCCCTCAAGTTCAACTTAAACGAGAGGGAAACTCATGACTACCGAACTGGATGTACGGTTTAGCGACCTGTTGCTTTAAAGACAAGAACGTTATGAATCCTGCTTCTAATCAGCAGATACCTGAGTCTAATCCTTCACCAGTAAAATCACCTTCAGTGGAGGTGGAGCAACTAAGGCTGCGCTTGCAGGCTTGTGAAACTAGACAGCAACAGTTGCTTCAAGCCATTCCTCACATCATCTGGCTAGCAGATGCTAACAAGCTGGTGGTTTGGGCGAACCAGCACTGGTGCAGCTACACTGGCTTAACAATGGCAGCATCGCTGAAGCAGGGTTTCCTCCAAGCGCTCCATCCCCAAGACCGCGATCGGTTCTTGAGCCTCTGGCAGCAGGCTGAAATTGCTGCAAGCCAGTTCACCTTAATTTACCGTTTATTTCAGCCGAATGGTATATGTCAAAAATTTCTAGTTCAGCTTGTCCCTTTAATTGTTGCAGGTCAGATTGAATCATGGGGGGCAATTCATACTCATTTGCCTTTAGTGAATCGCCAGGACGTGATTCAGCCGAGTGAAGAGTCCGTCGAGGTCGTGCAAAACTACGCAGCTTGGCAGGACGGATCAGCCATCGTTAATGTTGCAGAACAACCTATTTACCTCCGGTTACAGGGGGCGATCGCCTCTCAACAAACTCATTTAATCGATACCTTAAAAGAGCGGGAAAATCGCCTGGTTGCTCAAAATGAACAACTGCTCCAGCAAACCTCAAAATTAGCACAGCAAAACCAGCAGATTGAGCGACAGCAGCGGCAGCTTCAACAGAGCGCCCGTCTCAAGTCACAGTTTTTGGCAACTATCTCACACGAGTTGCGAACCCCAATGAACGCAATCATCGGTTTTTCGCAACTGCTGCTGCGTCAGCGTCGCTATCTCAGCGATTCCTCTCAGGAGGATATGCTTCAGCGGATTTTGAGCAATGGCAGAAGCCTGCTGTCGCTGATTAACAACATCCTGGATCTTTCCAATTTGGAAGCAGGCTACCTGGCATTGAATCCAGAGAATTTAGATTTGGCGCTTTTGATTCGTGCCACTGTTGAAGAGTTGCGGTCGCAAGCAGACCAAAAAGGGTTAACGCTGCAAGTTCAATCCAATCTGCAAACGCTTATGGTGTCAAACGATCGCGATCGGCTTCACCAGATTCTGATCATTCTGATCTCTAACGCAATCAAATTTACTGAGTCTGGTGGAGTGCAGGTCAACCTGGAGCAACTTCCGGGCGATCGCATTTGCATCACGATTCAGGATACCGGGATCGGCATCAGCGAATCAGACTTGACCCACATTTTTGAAAGATTTCGGCAGGCCGACCAAAGCCAATCTCGCCGCTATTCAGGTGCAGGATTAGGACTGGCGATCGCAGATTGGCTAGTTCGGATTATGGAAGGCGATATCAGCGTCGAGAGCAGTCCTGGTCAGGGTTCGACTTTTCGGGTTGAGTTGCCTCGACGGGTGAGGTAGAGAGAAGGATGAGGGATGAGGAAATGCATTCTTACTCTAGCTCCTAGCCCCTAGTTCCCAAACCCCTAGACCAGCAAACGCTCTAGGGCATAGATATCGGGAATGCAAAGAATGTCGCGATCGCGCAAAATTAGCCCTTTGCGCTCTAGCTTGCTTAGTACGCGAGTTACTGTCTCTCGTGCCAGACCGCTGAGGCTGCTGAGTTCTCGGTGAGGCAAGTTTGGGATTTCAATTCCCTGCTGCCCTCGTTTTCCTTGCCCGTCTGCCAGAAAAATCAGAATGTCCGCCACCCGCGAGACGCTATCTGACTCTCGCAGTCGCAATCGCCGATTGACCTGACGCAGCCGCCGCGCCATCAGCTGAGCGAGTCGAATGCCTGCCTGTGGCTCTGAATTAATTAGCTGCACAAAATCTTGAGCAGGCATATTGCCAATCGCCGTCGGAGCCAGAGTAATTACGTCCGTTGAACGCGGTACTTCGTCTAAGGGAGCCATCTCACCAAAGACCTCACCCTTGCCTAAAATGTTGAGCGTAACTTCCTTGCCGTCCAAATTGTAGGTCCGGATTTTCACCCACCCTTCCAAGATGAAGTAGACTGAGCTACCCCAGTCATTTTCCAACAAGATCACCTGATTCGGCGGGTGGCTCCGAATAACAACGTGAGCAGTCGCCTTGTCTACAAGGTCTTCTGGCAAACCGTCGAAAAACGGAGCAGATCGAATCAGTGAATCATTGCGGGATTCACGGGGGCTATACCGGTCTTCCATGAAGCCATCATACTCAAACTCTGAGGTCAAATAAACGCTTAATTGGGAGGCGAGGGGCGCTGGCAGTATCTTGCCGAGTAAACAAATGCCTAAAACAGACATTTTCCAGCGTTTAGCAACAGAGGATTCAACTAGAAACACAATCTAAACTGTGCTTACCAGCATACCCCTTACTCAGGCGTTAAAGCGATCGCCTTAGCAGCATACCGCTTCAGCAATAGCATCGTCCAGATAAGTAGAACAGGATGGACGTAGCAGAAGCTACAATTTCCCGATCTTAACCTTGACAAGCTTCCCAGCTACCTCACAGCCATCATAACCCAGAGTCATCCTAAGGCTGGAAGAAGCGTCAGGTGTTAGGGGGCTTCACCCCCTTACCTAAAAGTTTGGGATGGCTTAGGTGAGCTAGAAGGGTAATGTCTCCGGAGGAGCCAGGTCTGTGCCAGCGATCGCCCCTGCCCCACTCGCTCTCACTCCCGGAATTACATCCAACCGTTGTTGCCCCGTCTGAGCTAGCTCTTGAGACGAGTCAGCCTCAGGATTAAACGCGCCATCTGGGAATGGCTGCTGAGCCATCCAGGCCAGTCCTCCCACTGCTCCTGCCATTAGTGCCGCATATCCCACGTATAGATGAACAGGACGCAGGCAGGGAGCCGTTTCGGTTGAAATTTGCCAGGATGGAACTACCGTTTTCGCAGAGTCAGGAGTTGGCAAAGTAGCTGCCATGCTTGCTCCGTCTAGCTCCAGGACATCCCCTACACGACGAATAAAGCCGCGCACATAAACATCTTCAGGTAGCTGCTCAACTTGCCCATCTTCTAGCGCCTTAAGTTGGTGAATCGGTATCCAGGTGAGACTATGAAGTTGGTTAAGGGAAAGAGACTTAGCCTGACGTGCGTGACGTAACTCTTGCCCAATTTGTCGCACCAACACTTCACGGGGTGGGCTAGGCGGTTGAGTCGCCGCACCCGTGTTGGGTTTAGTCTTTGCTAAGTTACCAGCACCGGATCGCTTTAACTTTGAGCGGATTGCTGCCTTTGGTGAAACAGCCAGGCCACCCGCTGGAGGCGTATCGGACTTTACAGATAGGTTCGGTTTTGCTTGAGGAACGCTGTCCTGAGCCGTTGTTTGAGCATAGGAGACAATCTCTTGATTGCTCAATTGATTGCTCAGTGAGCTAGCAGCAGTCTGCTGTAACTCTCCCTGATCGCTGTTTGGAGATGCCTGGTACTGCTTAACAAGCTGACGGAGCGCTAAGCGAATTGCTTCTCTACAAGCTGATTTGATGAGCGCTTGAGGTCCTTCGATCGCCTCTCCCAACGTTTTTTGTAAGCTTGCCAGAGCGCGGCGGTAAGTTTCACTGTGATAAAGCTCGGCTTCGACCTGGCTGAAAATTGTCCTTAACTTCTCTTGTGAAAGCGCAATTCTCGTATTTCCGGCCCCTTCAAGGCAATAGGTAGGTGTTAGTGCCACGATTCTCTTAATCTCCGTTGCTCAAATCAAACAGCGTATAAAGTCAGGCAACTTAGGCTGAGACGGAAGCACAACTCCAGACTCCCCCCTCAATCCTGTGAAATCTTCTTAACCAGCCAATTTCCAGGACTCCCAGGTTGTCGTATCACTTTTCCTACGGATCGGCATCAATTCCGGAATTAAAAACAAAAATCTGTGAACTTTGCCTGGAGTAATTAAGTTTTTCGCAAAACAGCCTTGCTAGGGCAGTACTTATGACAAAAAAGGGGGACGTGTTACGCCCCCTCTTTATTCATTTACATCAGGTAATGCTTTTGGTAGAAGCGAGTTCAAATTGAAACGCTCTACCTTATCTGTATAGAACCTTCAGGAACTGGAATGAAGGAGGAGCGAAGCGCGTTTTGGGGAAACCTTTAGCTACGAAAATGCTCTTCCGGTCGGTAGGCACTATGCCAGCAGCGCTCCAGGTGTCGAATGTTGTGAGAATACCAAAATCGTTGGGGGCGGAGGATTAAGGGTGTCTGGGCGTTAAACAGCGGCTGATTGAGATAGCTCCACAACGGGAAGTGATTCCGATTAGGTTTGCGGTTCATAGCTAATGGATAGTGAGAAGAGAAAAGAGCGGATGAGTCTTCAAGGTCGCACTGGACGGTACGATTCAACGACCTTAGTATAATCGTGCCCAAATTTGCTGTAGAACTTCTCAAGGTCAGAAGGCGTTATTCTATCCGCCTTTGAGGCAATTCTACCCTGCTGTTTAGGGTGAGGCATTGCAAACGAATCTGCGATCGCCCCTTCTAGTCTTACTGCGAGAGCTTGAGCAGAACGTGATTTTTAGATAGAAATCTGAATCCCTTCATCTAAAAATTACATTTCGACGGTCATCAGTTCCCGATTTAACGAGCAATGGCTTTAACAACCAGTGATCGAGATTACTCTTGAACTGTGCCATCCGGCAAAATAGCTCGACTCAAATCAGCCCCTTCCAGGATAGTTTCTTCTAGATGAGCATCCTGTAAGTTTGCATCGCTCAAGTTCGCTCCATCTAAAACTGCCTGCTGCAAATCAGCCCCGCTCAAATTGGCATTGCTGAGATTAACACTACTCAGATTGGCACGGAGCAGTTTTGCCCCCAGCAGATTAGCCTGTGTCAAGTTGGCACTGGAAAGATTTGCATCGCTCAAGTCAGCCCGATTCAGCCGAGCGCTAGTCAAATTTGCATCGCTGAGATTTGCGCCGCTCAGGTTGGCGTTGAGCAGTCTAGCGTTGTTTAGGTTAGCGCTGGTCAGGTTAGCCTGCTTTAAGTCGGCTCGACTCAACTCAGAGCGGCTTAGCTCGGCTTGGCTCAGGTTGGCACTACTCAGGTTGGCACTACTCAAGTCAACTCCAAGTAAAATAGCGCTTTGTAAGTTGGCTTCGCTCAGGTCAGCACTGCTTAAATCTGCTCGGTTGAGCCTGACATCACTGAGGTTGGCATAGCAGAGCGTTGCACCGCTGAGGTAGGCAGCGAGGAGGTTGGCGCTGCTCAAGTCTGCATTGCTTAAGTTTGCCTGATTCAGGTCAACGCCGCTGAGGTCGGCTCCGGTAAAGTTAGTGCTGTGTAGGTCGGCCTTGCTCAGGTCTGCACCGCTGAAGTCCGAGTTTTGTAGGTCGGCTCCACTGAGGTCAGCCCCAGCAAGTTTGCTCTTGCTCAGGTCGCAACTGCTGAAGTCTAGAGCTACTTGTGGATTTTCTTGCCGCCACTGGTTCCAGCGGCTGACATCTTGTTTGAGTAGAGTAAGCTGTTCCTCATTTGCCATAGCAAGCGCTTCCTAAAACCTGACGCTGATTCTTACAGAGGAATGATAGCCAACTTTAACGAAGGGACTGTCTTCTTTAAGACTATATGCAGAAGGTGGAGGGCAGAAGGTGGAGGGCGGAAGGTGGTAGAGGGGTGTTCTATGTTAGAAATTGTGTCAGTTTGCGATCGCCACATTAAGCTAAAAGCTTAAGCCAGGATTGCAGTGTTCCAGGGGAGGGAGTTGTGAATCCAAAAAGTGTGTTGCTGCTTTCTGGAGCATCGGTGGTGCTGTTAGCTCCGTCTGCGATCGCCAATCCTGCGGAAGCGATTCCCGATCCGGCTGTAGCAGTGGAAGCTGATTTACAGACTCCAGAACCCGTTGTGGTGGAGGTGCAGGTTTCCCCGCCAGAGCAAATGGTGGAGGCGATCGCCCCGATTCCTACGCCTATCAGCCCTCCAGAGCCTTTTGCGCCAGATTTTTCTGCGCCACTTCCCCCAACAGTGGAAGCGATCGCTCCGCTCTCTGAATACTCTGAAGCGGCGAGAGCGATCGCCCCTACGCCGCCCAAATATGTTGAAGAGCCTGAGCCTATTCCGGCTGCCGCTGAAGGGATTTCTCCCTTACCGGCGCAGGTTGAGGAATTTGACAAACCGCCTCAAGCCGCTGTACCCGAAGCTACTTCTACAGATTCTCCTGAAAATTTGCCTGAAGCAATTGAAGAGATTGAAGGAATTGATCCGACTGAACCGATTGATCCAATTGAACCGATTGAACTGATTGATCCGATTGAATCAGTTGAAAGTGCTGAAATGGGGGCGATCGCTCCTGTAGCAAAATTTCCCAAGCCGTCTAACACTCCAGCAGATGCATTACCCGATGACCTGTTGAATGAATGGTCAGAAGAATCAGACAATTCCTTGTCTGAAGAGTTGCCTGCTGAGCGATCGGATGAATCAAGTGCCGAGTTGTCTGGTGAGTCAGGTGAATTAGGTCATGAACTGCCAAATGAATCTTTGAATCAGTTTGAGAATGGATTTTCTGAAGATTCTCCTCGGCTCTATGGAGAGCCTGAAGCAGACACAGACTTGATCGAGCGGTTAGCTCAAGACGATCTGGACTCGCTATCACCAGACGAATGGATTGACTTACTGATTACCGAAGAGGCTGACCGATCAGAGGAGAACGCTCTTGAGAATTGGAACTCATCGGCTGATTTGGCAGGGCCAGAGTCAGTTCAGCGAGCAGAGTTCTCTCAGGCTAATGGTCGCTCTGACACAAGCTTTGATCGTGAAACTGAGACTGCTCCCAGATATCGTGTAGTGGTAGGCGATCGCTCATCTTCAACGTTCAGCCCTACCGCGTCAATTGGCTTCCACCTCACAATTCTGACTCTATCCGCAAGCAAAAGTTGAGGGAGCGATCGCCCGAAGCTAGCCCAACCTCTAACCCAGGTATCCGTGCAGAAATTGGCTTTAATTTACAGATATCCAACCAGACACAGGTTCAGTTTGCCTTCGGCCAGTTTGCCTCCAGTACCCAAAACGCAAGTAATGCCAAATTAAAACCAGTTTCACCCGGACACCCAGCGGTGAAATCGCCAATTTCTGTTCAGGATGACTATCGAATCGAGGCAGATGAGCCAGTGCAAACAGACAAGCCGATAGGGAAAATTGAGCTAGTAGCAAAGACTGAGTTGATAGAAGAACGTGATGTGGGTAGGGCGATCGCACTTCCAGCACTTCTAGCCATCCGTCTATTCATACTGTCGAAGAGATTCAAGTTACTCCTGTCAAAACAAAGACTATCGCTACAGGTGAGCCTGACAAACCCATCTATAACTTTGATGGTTCCTTTGAATGGAAAATCGCCCCTACCGTCATTCTCAATACTTGGGGCGGCTTAACCATCAACCCTTTGTCACCTGATTCTCCTATCCTTGCTCTAGTTTATTTGGGTTTCCCTGAC
>JAAUTN010000659.1 GCA_012031415.1 Leptolyngbyaceae cyanobacterium SM1_4_3
AGCAGCCCGTCTGGCGCGTGGTTTTGGCGGTTCGGGTTAGACGTTTGACCAATTTGGGCTTGACGCTCTTTGGGGTGAGGCTGAGGGCGACTGGGTGAAGCTGCCGCTTGTAAAATTGTGGCATCATGGCTGACTTGTGCATTCTTTTGAATATTCCCTTGGATAGACTGATAGCGTGTCTCATCTGACGTTGAAGTTGAATGAGTTTGTGGCGATGGAATTTGTACAATTGTCGCATCAGATAAAAGCTGATTCACTTCAGGTAATGTTCCCATACTCTCACTTGATATGATATCAGGAGCTTGTTGCTTGACTTGCGGTTTAATATTCACAGAAGACCCAAGTTTTGGATTCTGTTGAATGTTTTTATTTTCGTTCTCCGCAGGTAATATCTTAACCGGCTGTTTTGACTGAAAAACCGTTTCATCCACCCTTGACTGAGCTTTAACATACTGCGAAATTGGACGGTGGATGGTTGGGTCTTGAGCAGGGAAATTCTGAGACGGCACGAGATGAGACACGGTTGGCTCTGGGGTTTTCGGCATCAGGGCGAAATCACGGCGGCATTGATGCTTATTGGATACAGCGAGTCACGCAACTCTGCAACCGAACTAAAACGCTCTGCTGGACGTTTACCCAAACAGCGCATAACCGCCGCTTCTAGCTCGACCGAAATTTGCTCGCAGTTAGGCTGTTGTCGTAGCGGTTTAGGAGCCATTGCAGCATGAGCCATCGCCCAAGACTGCTCTGACCGACGAGAGGCAGCATGAGCCAAAATCCCAAACGGATCAGTGCCGCTCAGCATTTCATAAAAGATCATGCCCAAGCTGTAAATGTCGGCTCGTTCATCGAGTTCCCAAGCGCTTCGCAACTGTTCTGGAGCCGCATAACGAAATGTTCCTAGGAACGCTTGCGTTAACATTGTGCGCTCAGTTGTTTGACTGAGATGCAGCTTTTTGGCAATACCAAAGTCTAAAATTTTGACCCGTTCACCGAGCGGTGTTGGAATCAGAAAGATGTTAGCTGGCTTCAGGTCGCGGTGGATGATTTTAATTGGCTCAGCCACGGTCGCTTCGTGCTTCCAAAGCGTCACGCCCGTATGGGCAACTTCTAGTCCGGCACACAGTTGAACGACAATTGCCACTGCCTGATCCACTGATAATCGTCCCTGCCGCGCCAGCAGTTGACTGAGCGTTTGCCCCTGCAAATATTCCATCACATAAAACGGGTATTCATCCAGTGCTACACCGTAGTCAATGACTTGTACAATGTGCTCACTTTCTAACGCGACTGAGAGCGCCACTTCCCGTTCAAACCGAATTAGTAAATCACGATGTTTTGCCAGTGCGCCTTTTAGAATTTTAACCGCAACTCTACGACCGAGCCGCAGATCCATCGCCAAAAATACGTCGCCAAACGCACCGCTGCCCAAGCATTGATCGAGGCGATAGCGAGGAGGATTGCCGAGCCGTTGGTTGAGCCAGGGAGTAGGAGACGGAGAGGACATGAGCAAATCAGTGGGAACTGTGTGAGCAATTTCACCTTAGTTGATTTTTGCTGAAACACATTTAGCTATTCGTCTAATTTGCAAGAGAGGATGTTGAGATTACGATTGAAGGGTGCGTCAAATCAGAAGCGTTAGTAGCGAAGTTATGAGTAACACGCTGGCAATTGCGGCAGTCACGGCAATGCTCAAGGATATTTTAGAGAATCGGCTGGCGAATCATGCGGTTGCAATTAGCATCGGTGATTTGTTAGTCACAGCACTACCGCCCGATCGAATTTCGGTGGGCAGTGATGAACGCCCGCAGCTAAATGTATTTCTCTATCAGGTCAGCCAAAACCGCAATGCTGATTGGATCGAGCACGAACACTTAGAAGAACAGCATCGTGAGCACAAATTCTATAGTGATTATATGGGGCGAACAACCATCACTTGCGCTTGATTTACATTACTTGATCACAGCTTACGGTGCAAAAGATTTTCAGGCAGAACTATTGTTAGGCTACGCAATGCAAGTCTTGCACGATATACCGCTGATCACGCGGGAAATGGTCTACACGGCTTTGAAACACGCGGCTGCAATGACGACATTTGGCGCACTTTCTCAGGTATTAGCCACGCTGTCATTAGACGAGCTAGCAGATCAGGTTGGGACAATTAAGCTCTGCCCGGAGTTCTTCAGCATGGAAGAAACCTCGAAGTTGTGGTCATCGTTACAGACCCATTACCGCCCTTCAGCAGGCTATCAGGCTTCGATGGTGTTGCTGAGCCGCCGCACTTCTGCAAAAACTGATTTGCCAGCAACCGCACCCAACATTCAGCAGCCCACAATTGAACGGATCGAATCTTCACATACCGGAGGAATTCGGGCAGGCGATGCGCTCATCCTGCATGGACAACGGCTGCAAGGGACGCTTACTTACTTGCGGATTAACAAACGCTCTGGCTTACTCAATCCCGAAACGGTGCAGGACAAGCAGATTACCCTACGGCTGCCACCCGACCTACCTGCCGGAATCCAAAGCATTCAGGTTGTGCATCTCAATCATTCTCACGGTAGTCCTGAGGAAATTCAATCTAATTTCGCTGCCTTCGTTGTTCAGCCTACTCTTCGCGTTCAGGTGAATTCAGTCAAGCCACTAAAATCCAACTTATGTCATGCTGAGCTACTCCTCACCGTCAACCCTTTCATCACTGCCAATCAACCATCTCTGCTTCTACTTCAATCTACCTCTTCCGATTTCTCATCTGTTCAGATCAATATCCCTTCTAGCGATACTCCAACTGACACTTTGACGATCTCTATTCAAGTGGCAGCAAAGCGTTATTGGGTTCAGCTTCAGGTCGATGGCGTGCGAAGTGAGGCTGTAGAAGTGGAAGTGGGCGGTTAAGAATCACAGTCCTTCATCTCTTCATTTTCTGATGCAAACAACCGTTCACACTACTTGGCTCACCGCTAACCAGCAACATCTCACGGCTGCGCTTGCACTCATTCGCAGTACCATTGCACGATCTGTTGGATTATCAGATTGGGGTAGAAGATAAAACCCAGTTACGGCAGGCACTTCAAGCGGCGAAGGCTGCCCTCCCTGCCTGTCCGCCTTGGAGCAACTGAGCCGTTTATTTGGGCTATCCGCATTCGAG
>JAAUTN010000660.1 GCA_012031415.1 Leptolyngbyaceae cyanobacterium SM1_4_3
TTTCTAGTTTTAAGCCTGGTGTTCCTCACCGTCTTCTCACCCTTCGGCGAAGAACTGCTTTACCGTGGCATCGTCACTAACGGGCTACTGCGCTACGGTTCGTTCGTTAGTGTCGTCGGCAGCACCGCGATCTTTGCCCTCATGCACGGTATCAACATCGTCTTTCCGGCGGCTATTGTAGCTGGTCTTGCTACCGCCGAGGTTTTCCGCCGCAGCGGATCGATCTGGCCCGGCTTCGTCGTTCACGTCGTTTTTAACCTGCCGACAATTCCGATAATGGTAGCTGTTGGTATGTGAGGTGATAGAACGGATCGGAGTTTGATTCTGTACTAAAAGTGTGCCAAATGAAGTGTCTCGCTACTGAATAGACTCTTCTTGACAAGATCAACATTAAGGAATTTATCATGCAATACCTTTCACAGGACTTAATCCTGCTTGCACTCAATCCCCAAACTGGGAAAACTCGCTTCTCGTTCTACGCGGCGCTCGAATATGGCTTGGTCGGTTCTTTTTTACTAGACTTAGTACTGCGAGATAAACTTGAGATCGACAGCGACAATCGTGTAATCGGTGCGAGCGCGGGCAGCACAGGCGATGAATTCTTAGATCAACGCCTCAGTGAGGTTCTGGCATCGTCTCGTCCTCGAACTGCAAGGTTCTGGGTAACTCGTTGGAGACGAAGATACAGATGGTTTCAGCCGATTGTGTTGCAGAACTTGGTCGATTTAGGGGTTTTAGAACGACAAGAGCAACGCATTCTGGGATTGTTCCCAACGCGGCGATATTTTCTCACCGATGAATCGATTCAGCGCGAGATTGTCCAGCAAGTTCGTGCAGCCGTGTTAGAAGGCATTGGACTGAATTCTCGCATGGTAGCCTTGATTAGTTTGATGCAAGCCTCTCACCTGACCGATGCGGTGTTCAGACCTGAAGAACGCCCTGAAGCGCGATCGCGAATTAAAGCGATCGCAGAAGAGGAGTTGGTCGGCAAAGCAGTTTCAAAGGCAATTTTCAGGATTCAAGCAATCACGATTTTGAGCATGGTCGGGGGCAGATTATTAAATTTTTAGGGGTTGTTGGCATCGTTTGTAACAGGTGAAACATTAGTGGCTGATGGTGGGGCTGTAGCACAATAGTCGATTAGCAGTGCAAAACATTTGATACAGCGCTTCAAGTGACTCACTAAAGTAACACTGAAATCGGTTCGCTAATTCCATGTTCACTTATTACAATTCAGATGCTGTTAATTTCCGTCACTACATTTATTTAGAAGTAAAACTATGACAACTACGTATAGTTCAAATAAAGCTTTGTTCAAAGAACTTGCAGCACTACTCACAGGTCAGCTTTTTTTCCCGGAGGACACTGCTTATGAACCAGTGCGCCAACTCTGGAATGGTAAGGTGGCGACCAGACCATCTGTGATTGTTCGTTGTCTATGTACAGAAGATGTTATTTATACTGTTCGCTGGCTGCGCGCGCATGGACTGCCACTTTCGGTTCGAGGAGCAGGACACGATTTTGCTGGGCGCGCTCTGTCTGAAAATGGTGTGGTGATTGATTGTTCCCAGATGAGAGGCGTTATTATCGATCCGGATAAGCGCACAGCCCAGATTCAAGCTGGAGTAACGGCTGGCGATCTGATGGAGGTAGCAGAAAAATATGGGTTGGCGACAACCACAGGAACTATATCCAGTGTTGGGATGGCTGGATTTACGCTGGGGGGAGGATATAATTCTCTAATGGGTGCTTATGGACTGGCTGCCGATAACTTGCTATCGGCACAGGTGGTAACTGCCGATGGGCACCTTGTGACTGCCAACGCCAACGAAAATCCAGACCTACTTTGGGGACTACGCGGAGGAGGAGGCAACTTTGGAGTCGTTGTTTCCTTAGAGTATCGCTTGCATCCACTTACCACAGTACTTTCTGGTATGTTGCTGTATCCAAAAGAACAAGCTAGAACTGTGTTACACCGTTTTAACGAGTTTATCGCTACGGTGCCTGATGAATTGACAATTCAGTCTGGGTTCATTCAAACACCTGATGGTTCAACTGTTCTCTTTCTCTCACCCACCTATTGTGGTTTGCTCTCTTCAGGTGAGCAGGTAATTGCACCCTTGCGTAACTTTGGCACTCTACTAGTCGATCGAGTGCAACCAGTCACATATAACGCACTGATTCACGCTCTGGATGCGATTGTACCGAAAGGTCGCCATTACTATATTCAAACACGGTCTATCAATGCTCTTCAAAATGAAACCATCGAAACGCTTATCGAGCAGGGACTACCATTTTCTTCCCCATTTTCGATGATTAGTATCCATAACTTTCATGGTGCCGCGAGTCGTGTAGGTGTATCAGAGACAGCTTTTGCGCTGCGTCAGGATCACTTCATGCTTGAGTTAATAGCAGCTTGGGAACCACAGTCTGCCAAGGAAGAGCAGCAGCATATTCAATGGTCACAGAACATCTCACGATCCCTAGCACCTTATGCCTTCAAAGGCGGATATATCAACCTTCTCGATCGACAAGAGCAGGAGCGTGTTCCGCTTGCCTTTGGATCAAACTATGAGTGCTTGCTCAAACTCAAACGCAGATACGACCCAGATAATATATTCCGTTCGACGATTGGACATGTTACACCATAATTGTTCTTGAAAATATAGTGACAACATTCAACAGTTTTTCGCCGCCAGGATCATCTTTTTTATGGAGTTCTCTAAATCAATGGCAGTTTTGAAACAATTCGCGATTTTATTTGTATTGGGCAGTGTGGGAATTGCGATGGTTACGATTACGTCGGCTCCATTAGTTGAGCAACAGTTGGCGAAACTGTCTCCAGAAACACTGGAAAAAGTGTCTCCACTGTGGATTTTAATGCTTCTACAAGGACTACAGCTTACAGTTCTACTGGCAATCAGCATTCTGATTGGAATTGGTTGTGCCTATCGCGTTGGATTACGCTCACATTTGATTGATCATTGGGTGTTTCACATCGCTAAGTCTCCATCTTTGCCGTTGAGATGAAGTGGAGCTTAGGTGTAGGTGCAGCGGCGGCGATCATTATCTTGTTGTTTGATCAGTTGATGCAACCTGTTCTACCTGAAGCGCTACAGGCCGCCAATAATACAGAGCCAA
>JAAUTN010000153.1 GCA_012031415.1 Leptolyngbyaceae cyanobacterium SM1_4_3
GGCGACCTGGCCCATGTGGTAAAAACCTGCCGGAACAAGGGCTTGACCATTGGGAGCGATGTGGGCATTATCTCGTATAATGATAACCCCCTAAAAGAAATTATTGCCAACGGCATCACCACCATATCCACCCACTTCAGCGAGATGGGCAAAAAAATGGCCGCGATGGTACTTTCACAATCCAAAGAAAAGTTTAAAAATTCGATACAGTTTACTTTAAGAAATTCATTATAAAAATATACACCATGAAAATTAAAGACGTAAAAATTCTGCTCAATATCCCTACAGGCATGTTACAAGGTGAAAATATCATCGAATCTCGAAAATATTTAAAAGACCTGGAAGGGGTATTTCAGGACGAAACCGCGCGCAAGGCGAATGGACGGGGAAACCCTGGCCTATAGCGTACAAGCTTACATGCCCGTGGCCGAAGGAAAATCCGGAGGGTTGTTCTTCGGGAATTCCACCGTATATCCCGGAAAGGTAGGAAACGAATATTTCATGACCCGCGGACATTTCCATGCGCTGCCCGATACCGGTGAGTATTACTGGTGCATATCGGGCGAAGGGGCTTTGCTTTTAATGGACGAACAGCGGGCCACCCGCGCCGAACGTATGCACCCGGGCAGTTTACATTACATACCTGGCAATATAGCCCATCGGGTAGCCAACACGGGAAAAACACCCTTGGTTTTTAACGCATGTTGGCCTTCGGATGCCGGCCACAACTATGCCGAAATTGCCCGAAACGGATTTTCGGCACGCTTAATTGATACGGACGGCAAACCAAACCTTGTAAGTTCAGCAACATAAAATGGCCACAAAAGCTACATATACACTGGTTGCCGATACGGGAGGCACTTTTATCAAAACAGGGCTTTTGAAAAACGGAGAACTCATCGGGCAATCCCAAATCACATCGCTTTCGTCCAAAGGCTTGAAAGCCAGGCTTTGTGAGATGGAATTATCGTTCGATCAGTTGATGGCGGACAATAACATTGCTTCTGCTGACTTGTTGGGCATCGGTTTTTCGTTTGCCGGACTGGTTGACCCGGTGCAAAACCGGATTTTGTCCACCAACCAAAAATACGACGATGGCCCCGAAACCGACCTGGTTGCCTGGGCCAGGGAGAAATGGGGCTTGCCGCTTTTTGCCATGAACGATGCCCGCATGGCCCTTTTGGGCGAATGGAAACATGGGGCAGCGCAAGGCTGCGACAACCTCGTGATGGTAACCCTGGGCACGGGCATGGGGTCGGCTGTGCTAATTAATGGCGAGCTGCTTATCGGCAAACACTTTCAGGCCGGAAACCTTGGGGGGGCACTTCACCGTGAACCACAAAGGCAGCCTGTGTACCTGTGGCAACAAAGGTTGTGTAGAAGCTGAAGCGTCCACCTGGCGTTTGCCTTCCCTGATAACTGAACACCCCGGTTACAACAACAGTAGCCTGATAACCGAACAAACCAAAGACTTTAAGGCGCTTTTTGCACACGCCACAACCGGCGATAAAACAGCTGTCGAAATCCTCGACCATTGCATTTCGGCCTGGGCTGCCGGAATTATCACCCTCATCCATGCTTTCGACCCTGAGCTTATTATACTAAGCGGGGGAATACTGAAAAGCGCCCCGGCCTTCGTGCCAAAGATCCAGGAAATGATTGACCGTCATGCCTGGACCCCTTGGGGAAATGTAAAGTTAACCCCTGCTTTACACCCCGAAACAGCTGCACTTTTTGGTGGCGACTACTGGGTACGGAAACAGCTTAATAACCAATGGGTTTAATTATGAACAGACTACTTATTTTAGCCGTTTTTTTTCTGGCAGGATGCGCTAAACCCGACAGTAAAAGGCAGGAAACCAACCTGAACGGGAGCTGGCAAATCACGAAAACCGACTTATCGTCCGGCTTGCCTCTGGCATTCGATGCCGAAGTACCCGTGCCCGGCCTGGTAGATATGGCCGTTCCAATGTTAGATGAAACCGACACGGCTTATGAAAACACAATGTATTGGTACCGAAAAGAGTTTGTACTGGACCATCCTGAAAAGCAGGTTGCTTTGTTAAAAATCAACAAGGCCAAATACCACACCCGCGTATTTCTGAATGGTGAGTTTGTAGGAGAAAATACCTACAGCTTTACCCCTTCGGTTTTCGATATAAAACCGTTTCTAAAACCCGGGAACGAAAAAAACGAGCTGATTATTTCGGTGGGGTGCAAAGGCAACCTGCCCGATTCGGTGACCCATGGCAACGACTTCGAAAAAACCAAATACATACCCGGTATTTACGACGACGTTAAAATTATTCAGTCAGACCCGCCCTACATTTCCAATGTTCAGCTGGTCCCCGACTTGATAAATCAACAGCTTAGGGTAGTTACAGAAATAATTCCTGCAACTGACATGTTGAAAGTACCCCTTTCGTACACCATCAGCGAGGTGGCAACAGGGAAAACTTTCAGGAAGGGTAAAATAACTGCTCCTTTCGACAAATCCAACGAGCTCCAGAAGGTCGATTTTACGATTGACATGAAAGGCTTTAGTGCCTGGTCGCCTGAATCTCCCTTTCTGTACGAACTGGATATCCAAACCACCGGCGATAACCAACGCACGCGCTTTGGCATGCGGACCTTCGAGGCATTGAAAGACAGTGGGACATTTTTATTGAATGGCAAGCCTTATTACATGCGGGGCACCAACGTTTGCATATTTCGGTTTTTCGAGGATCCCGATCGGGGAAGCCTTCCCTGGCAATCGCCATGGGTTACCAACCTGCACCTTCGTTTCAAAGATATGCATTGGAACAGCATCCGCTATTGCATTGGTTTCCCGCCCGAACGCTGGTACGAAATAGCTGACAGCCTTGGTTTTCTGATCCAAGATGAATACCCTGTTTGGACCGGGGGAAAGGGCGGGTTCGAGGCTTCCTTGCCAAACCTTACCCCAACCAGGTTGGCTGAAGAATACCGCCATTGGATGCGCGAGCGCCAGAACCATGCCTGCGTGGTGATATGGGATGCCCAAAACGAATCGGTAACAGATGTTACGGGTAAAGCCATACAGATTGCCCGCAAAACGACCTAAGCAACCGACCCTGGGACAATGGTTGGGCCGCACCGGTTTCTCCAAACGATGCCATCGAATCGCACCCCTATCTGTTTGTGCGGTACTTTAAACAGGAACCAGCCCCGGAAGGTTACCTGAAAGAGCTGATGACGGAACCGCGCATGCCCGATAATGACCCGAATGAACACTCACCCAGTAGCGATAGCACATTGTACCCCAATCCGGTAATTATTAACGAGTATGGATGGATTTGGGTCAACCGCGATGGCTCCACTACTACACTTACCAATTTTATTTACAAACGTTTGTTCCCCGATATTAAAAGTCCGCAGGAACGGTATGAAATTTATGCCAAAACCCTGGCCATAAAAACTGAATACTGGAGGGCGCACCGCCAAGCTGCGGCGGTGATGCATTTCTGCGGTTTGGGCTATTCCCGTCCAAACGAGCCTCGCGGGCAAACCAGCGACAATTTTATCGATTTGAAGAACCTGGTATTCGAACCCCATTTCTATAAATATGTGCGGCCATCTTTCTCGCCCTTAGGAATAATGCTCGATTTTTGGGACATGCACCTTGAAAAAAATCAAGAAGTCAGGGTACCCATCCATGTTTTTAACGACACGTACTTAAGCCTTAAGGACTCTGTGCAGTTGAATTTTTATATAGACGAAAAACTTATCTCATCACAATCCGAACAGTTCCTCGTTCAGGAGAATGGGAAAGCAATGCTCGACTTTTCCATTTCTGTTCCCGATATTGCCGGAAAGGCCCGATTGGAGGGAGTAACAATTCATCAGGGAGATACAATAAAAAGCATCCGCGAATTTACAATAGATATAAAATGAAGAAGCAATACTTAAACACGCCCTCAAAGTTCAACAACCTTCCGGTGGTGGAGGTAAAAAGCCCTGTCTATAAAGCAGAAAGCGGCTGGGAGGCCATTTGTAAAAGGCTTAACCGGGAAATCGAAGCCCTCCCCGGGGTCAATAAAATAGTGGTAATTGAAACCTATCAGGGCGTTTTGCACGAAGAACTGCTGACGAACCTTCAAAGCAAACTAAAAGCCGACCGATTTGTGATGGCCTCAGATTATATGTTGCCCGACGAAGAAATAAGGAAGTTGGTTTTCCCCGATGTTACCAACGATCGTATATTCGGGTTCCTTACCCGGCTGACCATGCACGCCTTCTTCGATGCGGATAAAGTGAAAGCCTTTCAACAAAATGAAAGCAAAGCAGCCCGAGGGATTACGGTTATTTATGGTAGCGGGGCTACATTGTTGGCTCCCAAACCCGACCTGCTGGTTTATGCCGATATGGCACGCTGGGAGATTCAGCTGCGCATGCGCCGCCACCTGGTGGACAACCTCGGGGTAAGCAACCGCGATACCGCCGACTGGATGCTGTTGTACAAACAGGGCTTTTTTGTCGATTGGCGGGTTTGCGACCGCCTGAAAAAACAGTTGTTCGACCGCTGGGATTTCCTGCTCGACACCAACAAAGAAGGCCAGCCTAAAATGATTGAAGGAAAAGCCATTTTGGAAGGCATCCAGCAAAGCATGGACCGCCCCTTTAGCGTAGTGCCCTTCTTCGACCCCGGCCCCTGGGGCGGACAATGGATGAAGGAGGTCTGCAACCTCGAACCCTCGGCACCCAACTATGCCTGGTGCTTCAATTGTGTTCCCGAAGAAAACAGCCTGCTGCTCAAATTTGGTAACGACATCATCGAAATACCCTCTATCAATGCTGTGTTCAGGCATCCACGCGAACTGCTGGGCGACCAGGTACACGCCCGTTTTGGCGATGAGTTCCCCATACGCTTCGATTTTCTAGACACCATGGACGGCGGCCACCTGAGCCTTCAGGTACACCCGCTTACCGAATACATTCAGGAAAAATTCGGGATGCATTATACGCAAGACGAAAGTTACTACATGATGGACACCGAAGACGATGCCATTGTTTATCTGGGGCTAAAAGAAGGTGTGAACCCCACGGAAATGATGGCCGACCTCGAAGAAGCCCAGGCGGGCGGCAAACCCTTCGAAGCCGAAAAACACGTGCAGACCTGGCCGGTGAAAAAACACGACCATGTCCTTATCCCGGCAGGCACCATCCATTGTTCGGGCAAAAACAGCATGGTGCTCGAAATCAGTGCCACACCTTACATTTTCACCTTCAAGTTATGGGATTGGGGCCGCCTTGGCTTAGACGGAAGGCCCCGGCCCATCAACATTGAGCATGGCAAAAAAGTGATTCAATGGGACCGCACTACCCAATGGACGCGCGATAACCTGGTCAACCACATCGAAAGGGTGGGCGAGGGTGATGGTTGGTGGAAGTCTCCTAAGATCAGACGCTGGGCGGGGTGGTGGGGGAAGTAGCTGAGGTGCGATCGCTCCCCACTAGCAGCGTGGCTTGTTCAATTAGCTTTGGGTGGCATCGGGTAGTCCTGCTGCGCCGTCTAGCCCGATGCCGATAACCTGTATGGGTGTCATGGGATGATTCATAGGGAAAGTTTGAGCAGGTCGGCTAGGGTGAATGTGGCGCGGAGATACCAGATTCGCAGGGCGGGTAGAGGGAATTTTTTTAAGGGCTGGCGGAATATGGCGCACAGGTCGCGAACTTGCGCCTGACCTGCAACTAATTGGGCGAGGGCACGACCGCTCCAGGTTCCGGTGGAAACGCCGCTGCCGTGATAGGCAAATCCGTAAAGAACGCTTTCATCCGCTGCAAGTCTGCCCACATGAGGCGTGAGGGTTGCTGAGGCACAGACCAGACCATTCCAGGAATGAGTGATTTCAACGTCACGCCAGACTGGAAATTTTTCTTGAAACGCTTGAACCATCCAGCGGTGACGGCGTTCGTTTTCGGCGCGATCGCCCACCGTGCCGCCCCGACTGCCAAACAACAGCCGCCCGTCTTTGAGTAAGCGGTAATAAAACAGAACGTTGTGCGTCTCGTGAATCGGTGTTTCGGTGCGCCAGCCCTGGGCTTCCAGTTCAGCGGGGGTGAGGGGGCGGGTGGTGATAATGCCAGATAACAGGGGAAGGAGCGATCGCCCAATTGCGGATGCAATCTGTCTTCGGTGTAGCCATTTGTCGCCACAATCACGGTTTTCGCTCTGAGCCGAGCCGCAGGCGTATGCAGCAAATGCCAGTTGCCATCTTTTTCCCATGCTTCAACAGGGCTGTGCGAATGCAGGATTGCTCCATGCTGACTAGCGGCTCTGGCTAACCCCAGCGTATATTTAATCGGATTTAAGCCAAAGCTCACTCCAATGTGCAGCGCTCCACACGCGCCAGGGTTGAGATAAACCTGCTCTGCTAAATCTTTGGGCAACCAGAGTTTACAGGGATAGTCTGCGACTTCTGTCAAAAACTCGTAGCCTGTCACCAGTCCACACCAGCGATCGCCACTGTAGGCAATTTCAATTTCACCGTCGCCCTGAGCGTCAATTTGAATGGATTCTTCGGCGGCAAGCTGTTTGACTAGCTCGGTGCCTTCTCGCTGAGCCTGATAGTAGCGACGAGTTTCTGACTGACCAAATTTTTTCAGCAGGCGATCGCCCCCCAATGCCGCTGCGCCTACACAGCAAAACCCGCCATTTCGCCCCGAAGCGCCCCAGGTTAAACCACCCGCTTCCAAAATTCGAGCTTGGATGCCGTAGTCCCGCGCCAGATGCAGCGCTGCTGAAAGTCCGGTAATGCCGCCGCCAATAATCGCCACCTCACAGGTTTCATCCTGCGCTAAAGCGGGATAGTTAGCTTCAACCACAGCCGTTGTGTCCCAATAGCTGCCAGCAGAGAGAGTGCGATCGTAAACAGCCGCATCGTAGAGAATAGCCATCGTAAAACCTGGTCAACCTACACCAACCCCGACCGCAATGCTACAACTGCCGCCTTAATTCGATCATCCACAGCCAGTTTATTCATAATGGTGCGAACGTGGGCTTTGACGGTACTGAGACTGAGATAGAGGGTAGCGGCAATTTCGGGATTGCTTTTGCCGTCTACAATCAGCTTCAGCACGTCAATTTCGCGCTCTGAGAATTGGGCATTGTTTACCGTAGGCGGAGCGGGTTTAAGATATTCAATCACATGATGGGCAATTTGCGGATCGAGATAGGCTCCACCTTCACGGGCACAGGCGATCGCCAGCTTCAACTGGTCTAGATTTGTGCCTTTAACACAGTAGGCATCTGCTCCGCTGGAGAGCGCAGCAATCATTTCTGTATCGTCTGTGTGAGAAGTAAACATGACAATTCGCATATCAGGCAGCTTTGCCTTAATTTGCTGCGTCGCCGCAATGCCGTCCAGGTAGGGCAAGCCAATATCCATCAGCACCAGATCAGGATTGAGCTTGAATGCAGCTTCTACGGCTCGGTAGCCATCTTCTGCCTGACCCACCACCGTAAATTGAGGACAATCCTCAAAAAACTGCTCTAGCCCCAGCCGCATGACCGGATCATCTTCTACCAGCAAAAGTTTCAAGGGTTGAGCGTCGGCAACCAGGTTCTTAGATGCGTTTTGGGCAGGAGGCATAGAAAAAGCTCCTTAGATGGGCGTGGCAGTGATCCAAATCCTCCCAGTTCTAGCAGAGGAATGCTTGGATTAGAGTCCTGCTAACAGGCGATTTGAAGACTTACAGCGGCTCTCAATCGAGTAAGCCACAGTGCGAACATCTTGCTCGTGTACGTGAGCGAGACGCTTACACTCTTTGATGTGGCTTATTCAAACAAAAATTGCTGTAATTACTGGGCTGAAGATGTAGGAAAGATCTGGGGTAGCCATTCTTGTTGAAGTTTGGCGATCGCCACTTCCTTCTGCTTTGCCTCAACCTCAATCCAGGGGGCGTTGCGGTAAGAACTGGGCATGACTGTAATCACATCGCTGTGGCGCGGGTCGTTGAAGGACTCACATCCATTTGAGATGTGAACTAGCTGCCAGTCGGGTCTGTCCCAGGTGCTGCGGGCCGCTGTCAGCATGGCAGCAACGCTGGGATGGTCATAGCTGTCCAGGTGGTCATGAATGATGTGATGATGAGCATCAAACACCATTGGCACTCCAGTCGCCTGACAAATAGCCAGAATTTCCTCAGATCCATAGGTGTGTTCATCGTTTTCCAGCGTGAGGCGATCGCCAATGGCTTCTGGCAAATCGCGAATCACGCCAATCAGCCGCTCAGCCCGATCGCCCTTGCCGCCGTGAATATTCATCAGTGCCCAGGGCGATCGCGGCAAGCCCATCAGGTCAAAGGTTCTGGCATAGGCAGTGAGAATTTTGATGCTGTTGGCAATCACCTCTGGCTTGTCGGAATTGAGTACAACAAACTGTTCCGGGTGCATGACGATGCGGATGCCAAGCTGAAGAGTGCGATCGCCCACCTGCCGCAGCGAGTCACTAAACTCTGTCAGCACCGCTGCCCCCAGCGGCTCGTCGGCAAACGGGAACAGTCCGGCCGCAATGCGGTACAGATCAATTTTCTCAGCTGCACAAAACTCTAGCGCAACGCCCAAACGCCGCAAATTTTCCGCATAAAGCTGCCGCAAGGCTTGCTCCTGCTCAGCCTCCGAAAGCTGCAACAGGCGTTTGCGGGTCATGGTTCGATAGCGAACCTGATTGGAGTCCGTAATGCAGACTAGTCCTAATTTGGGTGAAATCTGGGAATGCCCTAGAACGGCTAATTCTTCTGAAGAGACGATTTCTAAAGAACTGATCGGACGAAGCATTCCCAAACACCAAACTGCTCAACGGTACATTCTCAACTTACGGGTTTTGAAGACGAAGTACCTCTATCCAGCGTTAAGGAATTTGCTTGGATCATAGCCTGTGATTACCGAGGATGAAGTTAACACGACCATTCGTATAGAACATCGGGACAGTGTTCTTCATTGCTAGAACCATTCCCGTACTGAATTGCCTTAAACCCGTGTCGCTCATAAAACCGTCTTGCGCCAACGTTAGCTTGAAAGGTATACAGCCTGATCGAAGGACCCAGTTCTGATTTCGCCCGGTTGAGTAGCGCTGTCCCGATTCTGTGTCCAACCGCTTCTGGTAGCAGGTAGAGGTGGTCAATCCAACCGATCGCTTCATTCGATTCATCCACTGACAGCGCCATCATGCCAACAATTTTGCCAGCTTGCTCTACCACCGTTACACGACCCGTTGGAATTAGGATATCCCGTATCCAGGAATAGACTGCTTCGTCTGAGTGAGCAATGGGAGCAAACGAGACGAATGTTTTCCGCGAAGTTAGGTATACCAGCGTTACCCGTGCGGCATCAGATTGAGTTGCAGTCCTGAAGCATGGAGTAAGCTGCATAGATTTATTCAACAGCTTGATTCAACGGTTTTATTCAACGGCGTTCAACATACTGCTTTAGCTCCTGCGCCATCCGCCTTAGCCCCTGCTGTTCATCCTGGCGAATAAAGGGGAAAAACAGGCGAGTTAGCGCTCCGGAGAAGTTCTCACGGTGAATGTATTTGGTGCGTTTGCCGATGTCTAGTAGCTCAAAGACGTGTTCATTGCGAAATCCGGGGGCGGAGGAAAGCCACTGGAGGCATACTTCTGGCTGAAGTAGAGTAATGGTGGGCTGAAACTCGGTTTCTTCTTCGCGAGAAACTCGCTTAAGCGATAGCCATACCATTTTGCCTTGCTCGAACGGCTGCACAGGGTCACGGTCATAGAGAAACGTGTTCCACCGGAGCCAGTCTTGTTTGTTGAGCAACGTCTGCCAGACCTTTGATTTGGGTGCGTCAATCTCGATTTCAACGTAGAGACTTGGCATATTGGCAAAATAATTTACTCGGTGTGACGGAGTACAGTCATGAGTTTACCGCTAGCCTAAGCTAGGAAAGGTTTTGGTATGGCAGCGAGACGATCGCCCCAGAGCAATCTCAACTAGAGCGATCGGTAACAAACTCAAAGCGGTAGCATTAAAGTCTTTCCCAGAACTCGTATTTTCACTCAAGGAGAGTCGCGGTAGCAGTATGGTCAGCCTGACACCCAACCCTAGTTTTAGTCTAACGATCCGGTTTCAGCTTCCCAATCGGGCGGGGACGCTGGCCTGTGTGACGCAGGCGATCGCCACTGCTGGAGGCAACATCGGGCAGATTGACCTGATTGAGCAAAACCGCAAAACCCTGGTGCGAGACATTACCATTGATGCGTACAGCACCGAACACGCTGAGCAAATTGTGGCTGAGGTGAAAGCGCTGACAGACATTAAGGTAATCAGCGTTTACGATCGCACCTTCAACCTGCATCGCGGCGGTAAAATCAGCGTTCAAAGCCGCATCCCGCTGAAGACGCAGGGCGACCTGGCAATGGCGTATACCCCTGGTGTAGGGCGAATCTGTACGGCGATCGCCCAAGATCCAGAGCAGGTCTATTCGCTAACGATCAAAAGCAATACGGTGGCGATCGTCACCGATGGCAGTGCTGTTTTAGGATTAGGCAATCTGGGTCCAGAAGGCGCTTTGCCTGTAATGGAAGGTAAAGCCATGCTGTTTCGCGAATTTGCTGGGATCGATGCCTTTCCAATCTGTCTGGCGACTCAAGACACTGATGCGATCGTTGAAACGGTGAAAAACATTGCGCCCGTATTTGGCGGGGTCAATCTGGAAGACATCAGCGCCCCTCGCTGCTTTGAGATTGAAGCTCGGCTTCAGCGAGAGTTAAACATTCCAATTTTTCACGATGACCAGCACGGCACGGCAATTGTCACGCTGGCGGCTCTGTTTAATGCGCTGAAGTTTGTGCAGAAGCCACTAGAACAGGTGCGAATTGTCATCAATGGAGCGGGGGCAGCGGGGGTGGCGATCGCCCGTCTCCTGCACAAAGCCGGAGCAACCGCCATTTGGATGTGCGACTCACGCGGCATCATCTGCCATAGCCGCACCGACTTGACCGAGCAAAAGCGCGAGTTTGCCGTTGCCCAGAGCGGTTCCCTGGCAGATGCAATGGTTGGCGCAGATGTGTTTTTGGGAGTCAGCGTGCCCGGAGTGCTAACCCCAGAGATGGTGCGCTCAATGGCAAAAGACTCAATCGTATTTGCAATGGCCAACCCGATCCCCGAAATTCAGCCAGAACTGGTAGAAGACGACGTGGCAGTGATGGCAACCGGACGCAGCGACTACCCCAACCAGATCAACAACGTGCTGGCGTTTCCTGGCATCTTTCGCGGAGCGCTGGACTGTCGAGCCGCCGCAATGACGACCACGATGTATCTGGAAGCGGCAGTGGCAATCGCCTCTCTAATCAAGCCGAGTGAACTCGACTCTGAACACATCATTCCCTCGGTGTTTGATCCGCGAGTCGCCACAACAGTTGCCGCTGCGGTTCAGCGGGCTGCCCGTCAAGAAGGCATTGCTGCCAGCTAAACCCTACCAGCCCCAGGTTCCGACACTGCCCTTAAACGGGCCAACAATGTCTTGGGTAATCCAGCCGCCATAGAAGTCACCGGGCTGGGGCTGAGCCTGTTCACCGTCTACGTAGCAAACCTCCATGCGGCTGGGGTAAAACGCTACGTAGTCTTTGAGTGAGGCAAAGCACTCGGTTGGAGCCGGGTAGAACCACGCCGCATCCTGCTCCTGCTTGTCCCCCACATGGATCGTGTAGTAGGCTGCCTGCCCCTTCCATTCGCAGTAGGTCGAACGCGAAGTTTGCTTGAAATACTGCTGCTGAATGTCTTCGGGCGGAATGTAGTAAACGGGCGGATGGCTGGTTTCTAGCACCCGTTTGGCACGATGGGTGTCGGCGATCGCCACGCCATTGAACACAATCTGAATATGCTTACTCGAATCTTCTAACCGGGGCGGACGGGGATAGTCCCAAACGGACTCCTGACCTGGGCCGGGGGCAATACGTTCGCGTGACACTCAATTCTCCTGGGTATGGTCGCAGGCTTAAAGCTCTGCTAGCTTCTCTTGGATCATAGGAGACGATCTACGACCATCGCCATCTTGCAGCGCATTCATTTTTTGGTTGAGTTCTCTAATCCGACGAGACAGCAGCCGAATAATGTTTACCGCAATGCCAGGAGTTTCGTCAATCGCCTCGTAAAGCTGCTGTTGCGTCAACATCAGACATTCGCACGGTTCCAATGTTGTGACTGAGGCGGAGCGAGGCTCTGCATCAAACAGCGACATTTCACCAAAGCTGTCTCCCGGCCGAAATCTGATAATTTCGTGATTGCCGATGTGAACCCGCACTTGCCCAGACACTAGAATGTAGAGCGATCGCCCCTCCTGCCCCTGGGTAAAAATGGTGTGCCTGGTTGGGAAAGATAGCTCATCCATAATCGAAGCTAGCCGGACGAGAAAATCATCCCGCAGCTCTGTAAAAATTGGAACTCCCCGAACAAACAGTAGACGATCAACACTAGTCAGCATAAACACAGATAATACAACTTCAGGGGCATTGCCTGACACAAGCCACGCCGCTTTCTTTCTCCGTAGCACACCCCCCGAAACGGCAGGCAAGCTGTCTGCCGTTAGCTTGCCCATTTCCTAAGCTTTTCCTGCCTGTTGTCTCGTCTATTGAGCTAGTGCTGCGATCGCCTAGATCGGTTCAAGTCCAGGATAACCAGGCAGCCGCGCACCGTTTGACTGACTCTCAGAACCCGAAACCGCAGCGCTCAACGGCTCAAGCCCTAATTCTGCCATCATTTGACGCACTTGGGCAGCAACTAGCCGATCAGGATCGTTTTGCAATCGCGGCAGTAGCTCTGGCAGCACTCTCGGCGAAGCAACTTTTAGATAAGTCAGCACCGCCTCCCGCACATACCCAGTTGGGTGACGCAGGCAAGACAGCGTTTGCTCTGGAGTCACACTCCAGCGGGCCTGACGCGCCAGATGAAAACAGCAAGATAGCGTCCAGTCTGACAAAAAGCTTCGTAATTCTAACAAATGCCGCAACCGTTGACTGGGTGACATTGGCGTGTAGGGCATCACCTCTGCTAGGCTTTGCAGCTTTTCCACCGTGGAGCGGCGATCAAGAATGCTGAGCAGGGCGCGTTTGCTCGGAATGTCAAGCGTGTTGTCCAAAATTTCTAACCCTCTCGCCATATTTTCATGGGAGTCAGACTGGAGGTTAAAGGACGCAGCTTGAATGGCGCTGGAAGAGTAGAGAAATCGCATCAGCAGAAATAGCCGCTCGACTGCATCTACCTGGGCATCGTTGAGCGATCGCCGCAGCAAATCTGCCTCACGCCCAGATACTCGCTCTGAAGTCAAATCCAGCAGCGCTGCATAAACTTGCCCAATAAACAGCAGTTCTTGATTGATTAAGTTCTCAACCCCGCTTCGTCCCAAGATATCGGCGACCGCATCAATACCAGCTTCTTGCGGCAGTTTCAGCAGAATCCGTAGAATATTGCGACGGGTTGATCCCCAGGCGGTCATCAGTTGAGCCACCAGAGCATTCAACGCCTCGATTGTGCCAATTTGACCAATCGCAGTCAGCGCACAGGTTCTAATTAGCTCTGGTTTGCGGACATCTCCTGCCAGTTTAATCAGCATTGGAATCGCATCGTTCTCTAGACGCACCAGTGCCCGCATCGCTGACTCACGAGTAGATTTGTAGTGCAGTCCGCGCAGGAGTGAAGGATAGTATTCTTCCAGGTGAGTGGCGGCGATCGCCTCCAGCAATGCACACCTTACCCGCAGTGACTGATCCTGCAACAGCGGTCTAATATAAAGCCGCAGCGCTTGCAGGTAAACTGCCTCTCCCAGCGCCCGACAGCCCATCACCCGCTCCCGCTCTCGCACATGAGTCAGCATCCGTCGCAGGGTATCGGTTGCTTCTGCCTTTTGGCGAGGATTGCCGCGCCTGAGCATCAACGAAGCGGCTGTACCTCTAACAACTGGGTCAACTTCAGGTTTTAGATAAGGCCGTAGCTCTTGCATATCTGGATCAGCTTCTGTCAGCCAAACGTAGCGCAAAGCAACCGCCAAAACTTCTGGCTGCAAGTCAGCCTGTTGAATCAGTGCCCTGACGCGATCCAGGTAGACCAGATTAGGAAAGTTGAGCATTGTCTCCAAACTCTGACGCTGTAAAGCAGGAGACATATTAGGCAAAAGCGGAGACAGCACCTCACCTACATTTTTTGGATCGATGTGGGCGAGTAGCTCGATACAAGAATGTTTGTCTGCTTCAGTGCCAGGGCGATCGAGCGCTTCCACCACTGCCCGCTTAAAGGTTCGCAAATCCACATCGGACAGGCTAAGTTGCCCTCGTTCAGCACTCAGCACCAGCAAACCCAAATATCTAGAGCGCAACAGCAGGACGGCTCCTAGCCAGACCCCGGCGAAAATAAAAATCTGAAATAGAAAGACTCGGCTCTCCAGGTTGTGAAATAGATCAGCGTCCGCATTAGGAAAAACCTGCCGACAGAGCCAGATTGTAATTAAAATTCCAGCACCCGTTAAGCCCGAAGAAATCGGCTCAGCGATCCCACGAACCGTAGACTGAATGCGACTGCGGGCCGTGTCAGGAATGGGCTGAAATAGAACTGGGCCAATGCTAGCTAGCAGGGTGTAGCGCAGCAGTTCATCCAAAAACTTGAGAATGATCACGCCCCAAAATAGCCGCAGCAGGTCAATGGATGAGAGGAAGCTAAGTCCGGTGAGTAGAGCGGGCGGGAGAATGGCGATCGCAAACACCCCCAACCGCTCGATCGCCCGTCCTGAAATAAACCACTGCGTAATCAGTTCAAAGATGCCAAGAATACCGCTAAACAATGCTAGGAAAGCTGCAATATCGTCAACGCTCAGGTTTTGCTCTAGCTGGCTAAGATATTGAAAATCAACCAGCAGCGACAAAATCTGCGCCATCACAAAAAAAGCGACGATTAAAATGACATAGCGCTGAAGCGGGCCCCGTAAACGCCGCGCCGTAAAATCGTGCTGAGTTTCCTGCAATCTACGTTTAGGTGAGTCAGGAAAAGCTTGCTGGTATGCCTCACTGAGGTAGAACAAGATTCCCGCCCCCGCTAACAACATTAAACTTGCTAGCAGAATGACGTTAGAAAGCCCAATCCAGGATTGCAAAAGCGGTAGGGAAAAACCGCTCAGCACATCAGCCGCCAAAATGCCGCTGCTGATTAAAGGATAGGTTCGCTTAATTTCACGGATGTTAAATAGCTGGTTGGCGGTAATGGAGGTATTGAGTTCATTCAACACATAGATTGCTTCCAGCCAAAGCCGCATCAGGAAGACGGTATAGCCGCCAAGAAAAGCTGGATTAAGTCCCAATCGAAAAGATAAACAGCGGCAGCGCCATCAGCACCGCAGTAATCACGATCAC
>JAAUTN010000661.1 GCA_012031415.1 Leptolyngbyaceae cyanobacterium SM1_4_3
CGCTGCCCTCCGGCATCAGGGCAATGCGTTTTCCCCGCAAATCTGCGACTCCTGCGATCCCAGAATTTTCTAACGCGATCAGGTGAAACACCTCTGGAAAGAGATAGGCAACTGCGCGAGCAGACGGTTTGAACAGGAGTATCACTTTGGACGATCGCCAATTCCACCTCACCCCTGCCCAGCCGTTCCATATTTTCCTTGGAACCCGCACTTTCGATGACTGAAATTTTATTTGGGGTTCGTGCTTAGTGACGACCTCTGCTAGGGCGGTGGCGAAGGCGTGGTACTCGCCATCCTTTCCCCCAGTGGTCATCGTGAGATTATAAGTTCGTTGATTTTCTCGCACCCATTGCCAGCCAAAGGCGATCGCCGCAAGAACGCTAATCATCACCAGCGGCAGAGTCAATTTCGTCTGCATACAAGGAATCTCCTAACACGGCTCGGACTGAGAACGGCGGACTGAACGGCGGACTTGGTATGATGCTCTCAACATTCCTTGCAATGAACGCTGTTTATCACAAATAGCAATGACAGACATCGAAGCCGTTCAAACCGTCAACCAGGAATTTTATCGAGCCTTTGAGCGCAAGAATTTTGAGGCAATGGGTGCTGTCTGGTCAAACGGCATCAGCGTGGTCTGCATTCATCCGGGTCGTCCAGCCCTCAAAGGGTGGGAAGCCGTCGGCGCATCGTGGCAACAGATTTTCAGGGGGACGGACTATTTGGAGATCGAAACCGATTTAATTACAACCGAAGTAAATGGCGATCTAGCCTATATTATTCTGATTGAAACCGTTTTCCAAGTCATCCGGGGGCAACGAATGCAAGCGCGATCGATGGCAACCAACCTATTTGAGCGCATGGGACAGCGGTGGTATTTGGTGCATCACCATGGTAGCCCGATGGCACAGTAATCCTATTCTTCAGACGATTGCAGCACGGTGAGAACGTACTCTCCCTCATTCACTGCTTGATTGAAGGCAACATCAAAGATTTGACCCGATTGCTCCGCTGACACGCTGGTCTCGATCGGCGGCTGACCCAATTTATTAAAGCTGAGGATTTGGTAGAGGGGTTGTCCCGATCGCACCGGACTGCCACGGCAATTGCCTCTGAATCATCCCTCCCATTGGTGCGTAGTATCGTTTTAACTGTTTCCGTGAAGCAAACTGGGTCGTCGCCCCCGACATGCCTGCTTCAGCCACAATTCCCTGTTGCATCAAATAGTTTTTAATGCCGCGCACCCCATTTTGAACGGAGTTGGGCTGTAATTGCATTCCCGTTCCCAGTTCCAGTGTCCATGCTTCGATGTCAAACTGGAGCGATCGCCCCATCTCCCCAAAGCACTCTTCTAAAGCCAACCAGGGTTTGATAAACGCCTCATCAAATGCCCCGCCATCCTGTTCATCCAACAACACCGCCGTTTCCAGCAAAAACATCGCCGCGCTGCTTTCCCGCCTTTGGAAATAGAAGAGGAAATCGCCTCCCTGATCGGAGGACGTGTGCAGATCAATCACGTAATCGGCATCCAAACAGAGGGATTGCAACTGGTAGCGATAGCGTTCCGTATAGGGAACCCCCGCCTGCGTGTGCAATTCCTCCCCCAGTTGCTCAAATGCCTCTCGAATCTGCTGCCGATACCGCTGCTGAATGTCTGCCAGGGAGTAGGATTCGCAGGATTTGGCGAACTCTACCAATGCCTCCGGCGACGGTTCATACGTCCAGAAGATGCGGTTCCAGTTTTCCCCATCGTAGGGATTGAAGCGTCCGGGGGAATAGTGGTGCGATCGCTGATTGACCCCCACCGGATTGCAGACGGGCACTAAACCAGACCTCTCCAAAAAGCTGCTCTGGTTCTAACTTCCCCAACCATTCCATCACTTGGTGGATCACCGCATTTCCCGCCAATTCCCCGCCGTGAAGATTGGACTGGATATAGACTTTCTTGCCGAGTTGACCTGTGAATTGGTAGAGCTGGAGGAAGAGGCGATCCGCCCGATGCCAAATGTTGGAGAGGAATCGTCGTAATCGTTGGCAGCATAGGGTCGTCTTAGGCAAAGCGAATCTTCAGGTAGTCTCCTTCCATCTTTGCGCCAGCAGGTTGCAGGGCAGCGAGGGCTTGGGGAAGAACAAGGTTGCGGCGATGATTGCCGATGCGGACATTTAACTCGTCGGCAGATTTGCTCAGTTCGATTTTCTCCTTGGGGATGCCTGGGAGGAACAACTCTAGATTGTACTGGTTCTGGTCTTGAGTGACCCGCATGGTGGTTTCTTTGTAGTAGACCTGTGCCGGATCTTCATCGGCATAGAGTGTCTCTTTGAGGCGATCGAGGGCTGCCATGCCACACAATTCTTCTGAAAACAGCGGCACTTCTTTAACGGGCAACGGGTGAAAGTTATCGTGGATTTCTTGACGATATTGCTTTTGGTTTTCCTTCCAGCGTTGGAAGAAGGGATCGCTTACCTGTTCTGGAATGATGCGGTTTGCCACCACCATGTCAGTAGCAACGTTGTAGAGGCTGAGGTAGGCATGGGCACGGAGGGATTCCTTGATCACCATTTTTTCTGGATTGGTCACCAGCCGTACCGAGGTTTTCGGCGTGTTGGTGAGTACCTTTTCCAGTGCCTCGATCTGTTCATAGAACTCGTAGGGCGCGTCCATAATCTCTTTGTCGGGCAGGGAGAAGCCAGCGATCGGGCGAAACAGCGGCTCTACCAGCGGACGCAGCGCCACAGACATCGCCTGCAACGGTTTGTAGAATCGCCGCATATACCAACCCGCCACTTCTGGCAGGCTCAATAGCCGCAGTGCCGTTCCAGTGGGGGCAGAGTCAATAATCAGTACATCAAACTCGCCTTCGTCATAGTGGCGCTTCATTCGCACCAGGCTAAAAATCTCGTCCATGCCAGGGAGAATGGCTAACTCTTCCGCCTCTACACCATCCAACCCTCTCGCCTGAAGCACCTGGGTAATGTAGCGTTTGACAGCCCCCCAGTTTCCTTCTAGCTCCATCAGCGCGTCTAGCTCTGCACCCCACAGGTTGGGACGCACCTCGCGGGGAGCGTGTTCTAGCTCCATGTCAAAGCTGTCTGCCAGGGAATGTGCCGGGTCGGTGCTAAGAACGAG
>JAAUTN010000662.1 GCA_012031415.1 Leptolyngbyaceae cyanobacterium SM1_4_3
ATCGCCGATTCAGTTCGAGAATTGGGCAGATCAAATCAGCCTGAGCACTGGAAAAATGTTGTTTGACCACGGTTTGCATGACCTGGTAGGTGACGTCACAACTTCGTTGTGCCCCAAACGCCCGAATCATAGTTTGGAACCAGTCTAGGTAATCGCTCTTGCAGAGTTTCTGAATCGTTGATCAACACGGCTACTGCGGAATAGCGTAGGGTGGAAATGGTATCGCGCTTCCATTTGGTTACCAGATCCTGATTGCCAATCTGAAAAGAGTTGGATCGATCGCCTGCATTTTGGTGTGTGTCTCTTTCACCAGTGTCAATTCAAGGTCTCGTAGCCGTTGATAGGTTTCTACCCTCAACCGAAAGGACTGGACATAATCAACAAGAAATTGAAGTTCCGCATCGCTGGCATACCGACCATCGACTTGAAAACTGAGGCGTTCAAGCTGGCTGAGCATTCGCTAAACATCTCCTTGTCTACTCTTAGGATTTAAGCCAGAACCTCAGAACGTCACACAAGAGGTGGAAGTCCTGGTTGATTTAGAGAATTCCCCCTAGAAGCAACTCTCTAACTCTGTATGACCTGGTGGGCATCTAGGAGCGCTAGGCAGTTTAATTTGTACTGCTGTGGGCAAAGAACTCTCCGACCTTAAAGCTAGGCGTATTATTGAGTTGTTTTAGGATGGAACGGGTGATCAGTTTTGCCAGACTCAACTAAAATTTGCCCTGTAATTGGGTGGAGGAGATTTTGTTCAGCGCGTCGCCCAATTAGTGCTTCAACATCTTGAAGAGAATTGATGTACATGCCAGGCGGCAGTTCCACCACCACACCATCACCTATCACCCGCGCTTGGCAGGCTAGGCGGGAGTTGGCTTTGCAGGAAGTGATGACTTCGAGGGTGTGTTGTTCTCGTCGGTTAATTGGAGTCAGCGCTGTCATTCCTTTGGTGACGTAGACATGGCAGGTTGCACACATGCCTCGTCCCCCACACTCTCTCAACACATCCAAATCTTTGTTAATCAAAACAGAGAGCAAATTACCATTGGTTTCAACGGAAGTCTCTTGGGCGATCGGTTCTAATCTGATGATCTTAGCCATGACTTTCTTTACAAATGTTTGTTTTAGATAGGAGAATTTCTTTTTCGGGAGCGCTCAGGACGCGCTGATCAATGCCCTGGGCAAAGTCTCGAATTACTGTGGAACAGCGGTGGACAAACTGAGTCGTCCAGTCTTGAATCCACTGATGCTGTTCATCGGTCAATGGCTGGGTTGAGGGTGTACCTGGAATGACTGTAATCCGAGCAGCCCGATCGATTTGAAATTGGCTCAACCAATCAGTAGATGGACGGGTCGATTTCCAGTAATTTGCAACAACCGTAGGTCCCAGATACTGAATGGCAAATTGGCTGACTTTATTCAGGGCGCTGAGGATTTCTTCGAGAGCAACCGTTGTGGTGAAGGATGGAGAGTTGAGTTGTTGTAACTCAGACAGAACAGGGATGGTTGAGCCACCTCCAGAGGGTTTGCTGTCGGGTTGGGTGGATGGAACAATGTTGCCAACCAGCAATCGAAATGTGGCGATCGGATTATGGATATCGTCCTGAAATTCTGCTTTGAGGGCGGCAATGGCTTGACAGTAGCTAGAGTAGACTAGCCGTTCCTCCGTCAGCACTAGCAAAATTACCCCACAACTGAGCTTATAGATATAGACTTGGTGTCCAGCAAAGTGAAATTCATAAAACTCAAACCCAGGGGGGGGTTGTTTCGACCACCTGTTGGATTCCCTGGGTCAAACGCTTCCTTTGTTGAAAATTTAAATAGCGATCGACTCCATAGAAATAAGGACGGGAACGCTTGTCCATCAAGGCAATTCCTGTTATTCCTGGCAAAGTCAGAAAATCTTGGACAACCTCCCGCTTCATAAGATGCTCTAATACTAAATGGAACCCCTATTTACATTAAGTGCCAAGCAAGTGCCAGGATTGGGTATCAACAAGATCGAAGGGTGGGCTGAACACTAGCCTGCTGGCGTGGTTTCGTTAAATTATGATTCTGCACGATCGAATGGATTCATGGTGCTTGATAATCCTGTCAGGTGTTAGGTTTGATGAACCGTCCAAGTGCCTCAGACGATCTCATTTGGACTTCAATGGTTTAAGTTTATGGCAACTGATCAGACTCAATTATGGTTGGTTTCCTGAGCACGATTTGATGGTCTCGGATTCTGCTAGTGGTCACGCATTCCCTTTAGACTATTTTTCTTGGGTTTAGTACTCATGTCTGACCTCCCTTTCACCCTGGATCAATTACGGATTCTCAAGGCGATCGCTGCCGAGGGAAGTTTTAAGCGTGCAGCCGATAGCCTGTACGTCTCCCAACCCGCTGTCAGCTTGCAGGTGCAAAACCTGGAACGCCAGCTAGATGTGCCATTGTTCGATCGAGGGGGCAGACGTGCCCAACTGACAGAAGCGGGTCACTTGCTTTTGAGCTATGGCGATCGGATTTTGACGCTTTGTCAAGAAACGTGTCGAGCCATTGAAGATCTACAAAATCTTCAAGGAGGCACGCTGATCATTGGGGCAAGCCAAACTACGGGCACCTACCTGCTTCCCCGCATGATTGGGCTGTTTCGCCAGCATTACCCCCGATGTGGCAGTGCAATTACATGTCCACTCCACCCGCCGAACGGTTTGGAGCGTTGCTAACGGTCAGATTGACCTAGCCATTATCGGGGGGAGAAGTTCCTCCAGAGTTACAAGATTCTTTGGAGATTATTCCCTATGCTGAAGATGAACTAGCACTAATTCCTTGCCCCATCCTTCATCCGTTGGTGCGATCGGGAGCGGTGCAAAAAGATGATCTTTACAAATTGCAATTCATCTCACTGGATTCTCAATCGACGACTCGTAAGGTAATCGATCAAGTGCTTTCTCGTAGTGGCATCGAGACGCGCCGCCTGAAAATTGAGATGGAATTAAATTCCATCGAAGCGATTAAAAACGCTGTGCAGTCAGGGCTAGGCGCAGCATTTGTCTCAGTCTCAGCGATCGAAAAGGAATTGCAGATGGGCGTGCTGCACCGTACGTACATCGACGAAGTCGTGGTTAAACGGATGCTGTCGGTGAT
>JAAUTN010000663.1 GCA_012031415.1 Leptolyngbyaceae cyanobacterium SM1_4_3
GTAGGTTGATTGTAGACAGATTAGCAAGTAGACAGATAGGTAAATGGACAAAATGACGGTCAGATGGGTTTTGGCTCCACTCCACGCGCAAACGCCCAGCATTCAGTGGGTTGAGCGCAGTCGAAACCCGAATTTAAGTCATACCGATTTCATTAGCTAGATGGCAATATGCTTTTGTTATGTTCGGGGCCGTAAAGTTTGGAAGAATAAGCGTCGGGGCTAGCTTTCAAGGCAATCCCAACCGTCAGTAATCCACTCCAATAAATGTAGGCTAGCTTTTCGGTGTTGTCGCTCATGGAGGCTAGCAGGATCAGCAGCAACACGCTTAACCCCACTTTTGCAACCTTGCTTTTGTGCATCTTGATAGCAAGAAGAATCATTGTGCTGGCTAACGGAATTGCAAAAGCCAGAAACCCGACGATGCCTTGGGTGAAGAGTAGCCCAAACCAGGTATGGTGGGAGCCAATCGGCATTTCTTTAAAGACAGGCGCTCCTTGAATTTGCTTGCCATGTCCCCAAATTGGGGCCTCAGTCCAACGCTCAAGCGCGGTTCTTTCTAAGGCGGCTCGCAGATTGGAAGAACTTCTCCTTGTGTTCTTAAACGCTTCAATCGAGGCGTTCACTCCATCTAGTAGGGGCGCAGAGAAAAGTCCTGCTATGAAAATCAGCAGCCCAGCGCCAATCTGCATCGCCGGACGAACGATATTTTGTAGCCCCCAGATTAACAAAAGTGTGATGGGGAGAAAAATGTAAGCCCCTCTAGAAACCGAAAAAGCCAGCATGACAATTGAGCCAATTAAGCCGATCCATTTCCAGGTTTTGTTGGTTTCTTGCAGCGCAAAAATGAAAAACACACAGCTAATCAAGCCCAATGCCGGGGCCCAAGGGGTGAATAGAGCCAATCGCAGCCCGCCCGAATCAGCATCTCTGATGTAAAGCTCAACGTTGTAGTAAATTTGTCCATTTTGCGTTAGCCGCTCCAGAGGAGAAGAATAGAGTCGGTTGGGCAATTGAGCAAAATAAGCAAAGCAGCAAATTGGAATAACGAACAAGCTTTGTAAGCAGAGATTACAGGCAGCGCGATAAATCAATTGGGGGCGAATTTGTAGACCATAACCCAGCAGTGGAAGAATGGCAAACAGCGCCCAATCTCTTGCCCAGTTTAGCGATGAGCGAATAATTTCTCTGATGTCATAACCGAAGTCAACTAACCCAATCAGGATGGCAATCAGCATGACAATCATGCTCACGATCCAGAGCCAAATTATTGCCGGAATCCTAATTTTTTGATCTGCCGATACATCACTGGTTTGGTGCCACATTTGCTTCAATAAATAGAGCAGCAAAAACCAGGGCATAGTGGTATTGACAATAAAAATGAGACCCGTTAGATAGAGTGGATAGCTACCTAGAAAGGTGTACCAAACAACTCGCTCTTCAAAGTTTGAGGTTTCATGATCAGCGCTTCAAAGACGGATCAAAAGCATCACTAGCGGGGATATAAAGCTGCGTTTTATCAGGATCTCTGTTTTTAAGTTGGTAGAGCCAATGGGTAACTAAACCGCTGCTAATGAGCAGCGAACCTACGAGAGCACCGGCTAAGGCTAGCATCGTTTTAGGAGAGCTAGGCTGCTCTGGTAAGCTTGGTTCTGCCAGGATTTGAACTTGTGGATAGGAATCGTAAATATTAGAGCGATTGGCATCTACTTGTGTCAGCTTTGAAGAAAAAGTCGCCTGAGCAATTTGCAAATCTCGTTCCAGAGCATCAGCCCGCGACTGCAACTGAACCAGCGCTTTTAAGCGATTTTCCAACTGAACAATCTGCCGGTCAGCTTCCTGCGCTTGGGCTACATAGCCTTGCTGATCGGCTTGGGCAATCACAAGTTCCTGAAGCAGCACCTCGCGCGCTGAAGGAGAATTGCTGTTGTTGAGGTTAAGAGAACTGAGTGAGTTTTGACTCACAGACTGGTTCAAAAGTTGCCGCCCTTGGCTTAAAAGCGATTCTCGCACGGCCTGTTGCTTGGCCCGTTCTTGCTACCACGGTTGGCGCATCGGCTGTAAAACGAGACTCCAAAACGGCTAAATTGGCAGTGATGTCGCTATAGTTTTTTAAGGTTTGCTGAAACAGCGGATCGGCTTGAAGCAGAAAAGCATCGTTTGCTTGTCTGGCTGAGAGTTCTAGATTAGATGTTAGCTGCTCGACACGGGCATTGGTTTGGCTAGATCGAGTCACAAGTTCAGCCCGCAACTGGCGCAGCGCCTCAATGTTTTTGGAAAGCTGATTGATTTTGTTCCACCGAACCCAACCCCGACTGAGCGCGAATACTCAGAGAGGAGTTGCTGGGCATTTTCTAGTTTTGCCTGCGCCGAACCTAACGTAGACTGAACGCTGGTTTCTCGCTGCATCACTTCCTGCTCTCTGAGTTCATTCAGCCGTTGATCAAGAGCGCTGTAGAGGGCTAAAACTTCGCTACGCGCTGCTTCTGGTGTTTTGGCTCTGGCTTCCAGTTGCAGCACAGTTGTACCGTCTACAATTTTGATCCGAGGTGAGCCAAACTCTGCTCGTGACACATTAAGCTGCCGAGCCGCCGTATCGAGCACTGCATCGCTGCTGAGAATCAGCTTATAGTTCTCCCTCGGATCTTGAGAACTGGCGTAAGGGGACGTATTTTGGACAGAAGTTCTCCCAATGCCCGGCACATCCACTTGAGTGAGCGTGCTTGACCCCGGAATGTTGATCACCATTGGCTGGTGTAGGTGCGGGGGGCAATGTTCACGTATAGCAGCACAATCGCCCACAAGAGTGTGTTTGCGACCAGACCTAGCGACAAATATTTCCACCACCCGTTGCCGAGGGAAGATTGGGATGGACGGGAGATCTCTGATAATTCAGTCATCTAAAGTCTTTCCTGGTCTAAGAGAGAACTTCAATTCAGGGCTGCCAATCTCATGCCAATTTACAAAGCAATTGGTGCAACTGGAGGTTCAGGGACTGCGCCCTCAGGCAGGGAAAACGTTGCACCCCACTCGATCTGCCAAATATTTTATTGAATTGGGTGTTGAATTGGGTGGCATAACCAAAGCCGAGGTTGAAAAATCAAGCGTTAAGGCAGCGTTAAAGTCA
>JAAUTN010000664.1 GCA_012031415.1 Leptolyngbyaceae cyanobacterium SM1_4_3
ATCAACTCTGCACGTCGTTCAATATCGTCAAGTATCTGTTTGAGTTCGTTACACATCAACAGGTCTTTGTCTTCCCGAAGCTTTTCACCTATGGCTGTTTCTCATGAATGATTTAGGATTGCTATAGGATAACGCAATTCCTCGTATTGTATTCAAGGCGTGTAGTCCTACCCGTTTCCAATTTAGGCTAATAATTTCAATAAGATCGATCTTCAGTTTACTTGAGCTACTACAAATTTTATTGGCTATTGAGATGAGTATTGCTACCAATATGCTGGATTGTATGAACGTTAGTTGTACAAATTGAGCTAATAAATTATAGCTTTCATTTCTCTGAAAATGAGAAAATAGAACCATTGATATAAAAAGTCCAGAAAGTATAAATTGAGGAAAATAAAACTCAAGCGGCCCGACAATTAAACCATTTAAAGGCCTGTAGAAGATTTTTTGCCAAAATCCTGATAATGAGTCAGGCTGTAGTTGCTCAATTAGAAACACCGTTTGAGAAGAAAGATGTTTGTATTGTGCTAGCCAAATTAACCATTGCTCAGACTGTTGTCGTGGATAAAGGTGGGTGTTGCGGCGGCGCTGAAACATCCGGTCAATATACTGATCAAATAGTCGCTTGCGGTAATCTGCTGGATTGACTCCCTGAAGTATGTCCTTAAATGTGCTGTTTTGATAGGCAAGGCTCATGATGCTAAGTAGCAGTGGGGAGGTAGCGAGATTCTGAAGCTCCTCATCTTGGTGCAGCACACTCCGTAGGGCACTCAGTTGCGCTCCTGCTCTAGCCAAGTATTGCTCTACTTGAGCTTGTGTTAACGGCTGAATACAGATGGCAGTGCGGAGGGACAATCGCTCATCTAGGGCTTGATAGTCTTTGATGCGACAGCAGATGATCACCTCGGTCGTGCCGTGGGTTTGCATGAACTGGTTTAAGGCTTGAGCACATGCATTGCGCTGTTCAGCTTTCACCTCATCCAGCCCATCTAACAGCAGAATTAGGCTTTCGGCTTCTACCCATTGTTTACTCAGCGCTGGGGAAACCTTGTAATTCTTCCCTAGTTCTTGAATCAACCATTTTTCGAGGGGCTGTGGCTCCTTCGCCCAAGAGGATAGATTGAATACAACTGGAACGGGTTGGCTCAAGTCTTTCTCCGTGCGGACAATTAGGTCTTCAGCCAGCTTCAAGAGGGTAATGGTTTTACCGGAGCCAGGTTCACCCAAAATCAGAAGGGTGCGTCCAGCTTCCATCTTGTCAAAAACATTGGTGGCAGAGGTACCTTCAGAGAGAGCTTGCCCAGGAGCTTCAGGAAATTCAGCAAACTCTTGAAAGGGACTTTGCACTAGATCAGGGCGGTTTTGTAAGCCCAGTTCGATTAATGCTCTAGCATGGAGAGATTTTTCAAGTTTATCTTTGACACGCTGTTTCACATAGCTCAGCAGAACCCGCCGATCTCGGTATTCTTTCTGGGTGAGAGATGGTGTGACAGTGATAGGGGGCGGGGCTGCTGCGAACGGAACTCGGTCATGAATGGTGAGTTGGTTAATCACAATCCCACCCAGCATTTGCCCAATCACCTGATTGCGATCGCCCGTCGCGTTCTGATGAATTTGGGCGATGCCATCAGACGGTTCAGGATGTGGCAACGTATCAGACATGCCTCACCATCCTTATTCGTTGAGGGTGATATTCCCTGTTACATTGCCAAACACTTTACCACCCGTCATTTGCCCAATCACCTGATTCTGGTTACCAGTGACATGCTGAATAATTTGGGTGCTGGGTGTGCCATCAGGTGCATCCTCCTCCATGATTTGGGCGATCGCCGCCGCTAAGTCTGGATTCTCCTTCAGCAGCAATTCCAACTCCTCCTGAAGCACAGCTTGCCGTGCGGTGCTATCAGGTTTGGCTGCCACTTGTTCTACCGCAATTTTGGCATCCTCCTTAGCCTCTACCTTTGGAAACAGCTTCTTCCAAATGATGTCTGCTTTAGTAAAGGCGTTCTCAGTTAACTTCGTGCCTGCGGTCTCACCTGCTTTGGTCGCGGCACTGATGCTGCTTTAGCTCCTAAATTGAGGAGAGTAGGCAGGAATGGTGCAAGAAATGTCGTTAGGGTCGCAGGGTCCATCGGTGCATCCTCTGTTTCAACGAGTTTATCCGTCAAGTAGACATTCCGTATTCTATCTCCTCCCCAGTGTTTAAGTGAAAATACTGCAAGCGCTATGCAGTTTATTCTCGTTGATTGCCTCCTAGGTGCTTTCGGACTCAACGACAATATCCATGTACGATGCAAGGTCTTGATGCAGAGCCAGCTAACGCCCCCGTTCACCCGCCGCAAGTAACCTCTCGAACTCAACGAAAAGACTCTGTACGGTCGGTGTGCAACGGGATTGTTAGACTGCTTCCGTTTCCCGCAATAGCACTCGCCCGATCCACGCTGACCACACCATACCTAACAACAACACGATTATCCCTAGCGGTGGAACTAAACTAAGCGCCCCAATCCCTAAACCGAGATAACATAAGCGTTTCGGTAATCCCTGGTTCTTGAGTGCTGTCCAACTCATCAATAAGTACCATAACCCATCGCAGATCAAGACAGCTATTGCCAGAATTCCGATCATGCGGCTGAGTTGTTCACCCATCCTCCCTGCCCCTTCCGCAAGAACCGTCGCATGAGAAATCGCATACAAACTCAACGCGGCATTAATCACCAAGCAGAAAATAGAGAAAAATCCAAATCCAGTCGCAATTGAGAGTAAAGCTGAATTGTCACGATGTAGATAGTTTGCTAGTGCCAAAATTAGCACAGTAGAAATGACTGCTGAAACAAACTTCAAACCATCCTGAATAAGTAACGGTGTAGGATTATGAACGGCTAATTCTGCTAGTTTGCTTGGGTCAGACATGGCTGTGAAGCCAATCAGCAGAGTTGCCACTGCTAAATGTTGCGATCGCAACGGCAACATTGATCAATGACAGCGATACCACCGAGCTTTTGCAGATGAGGCATCAGTAGTTCCTCCTCTTCTTTGTCTATCAGCAATTATGCGCCATTGGTAAGCAGTGAATCGCTCTAGTGCAGATTTACTCCTTTCCCACTAAAAGCTTAGGGA
>JAAUTN010000665.1 GCA_012031415.1 Leptolyngbyaceae cyanobacterium SM1_4_3
CTGCTGATCGTCAGCGTTGGCACTTATATACTATATAGTATATAAATAGTATATAACTTTTATACTATATAGTAAGAAATTTGGAGAGGCTGTAAACATGCCAAGAATGGGGCGCCCTCGGGAGTTTGATTGGGAAACTGCCCTCGATCGCGCGATAGATACCTTTTATGCCAAAGGCTATGAGGCAACGACGCTTGATGACTTGACAGCGGCAATGGGAATCAAGCGGCCTAGCCTTTACGCAACCTTTGGCAACAAGGAGGCTTTATTTTTGCAGGCGCTAGAGCGCTATGGAGAGCGAGCGGCGCTAGAAGCCCAGACAGCATTGACGAGCCACAGGCATGCCCGAGAGTCTGTAGAAGCTTTTCTCTATTTGGCTGCAGAGTGGCATGTGCAGCGCAGCCGAATGATGGGCTGTCTGATTGCCAACAGCTCGTCCGACTGCCGCGAGGAGCAGCCAACCATTTGCAAGCGCATTCAGCAGCTCCACCAGAGAAATGAAGAGATTCTATATCAACGCTTGCAGCAAGGGATTGAAGCAGGCGAACTCTCCCAAAATGCGGATATTCGTGGACTCGCGCAGTTTTTTAACGGGGTGACTCAGGGCATGGCGGTCTTGGCTCGGGGGCAGCATAACCCAGAGGCGATCTGGAATATGGCTAAATTTTCAATGGGGGCGTGGCCAGATTCCTAGCATCATCCTGCGATTAACTGGTAAGGGCGCGCAACCTGAACTCTTCATTCATGGCAATTGGAATCTGATTTTCATATGATCAAGGGCACTGGTTCTGTCTAACGCTCGCGGGCAATGTTTCAGAACGTTGCCAGAAGGGTAAGTAGTCTTCTAACTCGTGTTTCAACACCCGCACTCCTCTTTGATACGTTGTTTCGACCCATTGCACTAACGGTGTAATTCCTTTCCATCTCATGTTCGCTGCCCACTGAAGTGCCGTCTCTACGGAATCTAAAATTGCACCATTCCAATAATTCTCCAAAGCAGCCCAGCATCGTTCAATCGGATTGTATAGCTATAGTCAGCTAGGTTAGGACACGGACATTTTGGTGGCGCGGCTCCGCCGCGCCACCAAAATGTCCTAATCAATATGGCTACCGCTATACTTACTGTGATACGGGGGATAGTAAATCAATCGAATGCGTAACTGAGTGTGTTGCGCCAATTCAACCATTCGCTTGATGAATTGGGTACGGTCACTACGAGTTGCACTGCCACCATCCAGGTCAATCACCCATTCATTCACATCACCATAATCCGCTTGATGCTTCTCCCACCAATCGGTTAAGCAATCCACAATGAAATCACTGGTCTCAGCAGACTGACCAAAGTAAATGGATAACTGGTTATTGTCGGTGTTCAAAATGCCAAAGGGAACCAGCACCGATTGCCATTCTGTATCGTGGTCGTCGGCTATCTTTGCCTCTAACCCCCTGGCTTTCCCGCCGCGTGAAAGATTGCCAATTTTGACTTTGGCTTTGGTATCAATCGACAGTCGCAGTGAGTTGGGATTCTCATCGGCGGTTTGGTTTTCTCGAAATACATTCTCGAAAATAGCATCGGTTTGCGGGATCTTTTTCAAGGGTTTGATTTTTTGTGTTTTTTTAGGCGATAACCTAAGCGATTGAGAATCTCCCCGATGGTTTGGCGAGTGGGTAATTGCGCCTCGCTGTATCCCTTCTGGGCAATGAGAGCCTCTCGTACAGCCCTGGCACTGATGCGGGCATAGGAGAACACCGATTGGAATTTCGGGTCTGCTTGAGCGTAGTGATCAACCCACCCACGAATGTCTTCCTCCAATTGAGGCAGGATGTCCTCGCTTTTATGCTTCCCTCGAGCTTGGTAATTATCTACGCACACCAGTCCACTGCGTCGTTCATGCAAGCCTAGCTCAACACTCTTGCGGTTCCACCCCAACACCCGTTCCGCTTTTCGGGCTGAACCCTGAAAGTAATCCTCAGCGACTTTCGCCATAAAGTCCCGCTTTCGGTGTCCAGTCAATTTCTTGGCGGCATCTTGAAAGGTTGATTTGACAGCATCGTTTAACAGCATCATAGGCACTCCAGAGCCAGCAGGGTTGGTATAATAGCAGAGTCGTGCCCGTACTATACATCCCTAGAATGACGGGTACGCTATTTCCCCGCAAGTACCTTAGCAGTGCAAATACACCTAGTTGCCGCACAGATATCACTACTTAAGCCCCCCAATCTGAAGCCTAGCCTATTGTCTAGGAAATGGATCAGCAGTCTAACGGCTAAGTTGAGCGGCGGTTAGTATCCTCTGCATCCCCGCCGAGATCTCCCGCCCGTCCGCTCCAACGTGTTGTTAGACCGCGCTTCGGAGGCAAGCTGACAACTTCTCTTCCACCTTCTGCTTGCTTCTTCTGCCAATCTGCAAACATTGCATCCAAATCGTAATTAAAGGATTTGGCGTGTTCTTCACGGATCTTGTGAATTTCATCTAAAATTTCATCTTGAAACATGGCTCAATCTCCTAATAATTCATAGGGAGTGCAGATTACGGGTAACTGGTATCCAAAATCAAGGCTGATTTCTTCAAGCTTCCTTTGAATCTGTGCATTGGCAATATGCTTACAGTTCCAGGTTAACAGGTAATCCAAGCCGTGGACGGTGGCGGCTGCAATGTGAACCGCGTCGTCAGAAGCTTTAGGCGGAAGATTGCTTCGCGTGAGAAATTGCGCTGCCAGACTTCGCACAGATTGGTTGAGTTCCACCAATGGCACTCCATTGAGGATTTCCAGCCGCTTCAGCGCAATTTCTGCGTCTCCTCGCCCCACCTCATCCAAGACAACTTGCGAAGCGTAGAGTGTGAATGTATTTCTGCGAAGTTCCCACCACTCTTTTGTCATCTCTATATTTGCTGCCAAAATCAGATTCCTTGTTGACCTGGCAGTAAGATATCCTAAAATACTGGTTTCAATGTAAACCGTTTCACTCATATAGAACCCATTTGAGATTTCAAGTGGGAGGTGCAAGACGCTTGAGCATCAGCCTGACAAAGCAAAGGTCAATTTTAGTGGTTGCATGAGAGAGAGTTCGTTCAAAGTTTTTCACCAAACTTTACAGCGCTCCATCCAAGCATTGGA
>JAAUTN010000666.1 GCA_012031415.1 Leptolyngbyaceae cyanobacterium SM1_4_3
AACACACGCTGATTATTGCCGCTGTGCAGCAGGCCCGTGTGTTGTCGTGATTTGCTGTTACAAAAATCGGCGGCAGCGCTTCAGGCTCCCGGCAGCCCGGTTTGGCAAGAAGTGGTTGACGCCACGGTGCTGCTGGCCGGCGTGATTGGCGGGTTGGGCGGCGCGCAATGTCGGACGGTAGCGGCCCATGCCGTACACAATGGGCTAACCCATTTGCTGCAAAGTCACGGTACGCTGCATGGCGAAAAGGTGGCTTTCGGAATTCTGGTGCAATTGCGGTTGGAAGAGTTAATTCAAGGCAGTGGATTGGCAGCTAGCTCACGGCAGCAGTTGCTCAAGTTTTACAGCGAAATTGGATTGCCGCAAAGCTTAGCAGATTTGGGCTTGATGGATGTGACGCTAACCGATCTGCAACGAGCCGCTGAGGTTGCCTGCCTGTCCGGGTTCCGATTGCATCATTTGCCCTTCGAGGTGGTGCCGTCTCAACTGATGGCGGCGATGGTTTCAACCGATGCGCCCACCGAGCGCAGCTATGCCGGACGCGACTTTGACCCTGACTTAGCGGCGATTGCGCCCACTGCCTGATTGTTCCTCTCGCACCTGTTACAGCCAGCATGAATTTACCTTGGATTACCCCTGCCGATCGCCTCAGTGCCCTGCCGCCCTATGTATTTGCGCGGTTAGATGAGCTTAAAGCCCGTGCCCGTCAGCAAGGGTTGGATTTAATCGATCTGGGCATGGGGAATCCAGATGGCGCGACCCCCCGACCTGTCGTAGAAGCGGCAATGGCGGCGCTACAAGATCCGGCCCATCATGGCTATCCGCCGTTTGAGGGAACTGCCAGCTTTCGGAAGGCAATCACCGCCTGGTATTTTCGCCGCTATGGAGTTAGCCTTGACCCGGATGGAGAAGCCCTGCCGCTGCTTGGCTCCAAAGAAGGATTGGCGCATTTGGCCATTGCTTACATCAACCCAGGTGATTTGGTGCTGGTGCCAAGTCCATCCTATCCGGCCCACTTTCGCGGGCCGTTGATTGCGGGCGGTGAAATTTATCCGCTAGTCCTCAAACCGGAAAACGATTGGCTGATCGATCTGAGTGCCATTCCCGATGAAGTGGCGCGGCGGGCGAAAAATGCTCTACTTCAACTACCCCAGCAACCCCACCGCCGCCACCGCTCCGCGCGAATTTTTTGAGGAAATTGTGGCTTTTGCCCGCAAGTACGAAATTCTGCTGGTGCATGATCAGGCATATGCTGAACTTGCGTTTGATGGCTATCAGCCCACTAGCTTGCTAGAAATTCCGGGCGCAAAAGATATTGGCGTCGAGTTTCACACGCTCTCCAAAACCTACAATATGGCAGGCTGGCGGATTGGGTTTGTGGTGGGCAATCGTCATATCATTCAAGGGTTGCGCACCCTCAAAACCAACTTAGATTACGGCATTTTTGCCGCCCTACAAACCGCAGCCGAAACTGCGCTGAATCTCCCTGATGTTTACCTGCATGAGGTGCAAGCCCGCTACCGGACGCGCCGCGATTTTCTGATCCAGGGCCTGGCAGAACTGGGCTGGAATGTACCCAAACCAACGCCACCATGTACCTCTGGGTTCCCTGCCCGCCCGGAATTAGCTCAACTGACTTTGCGCTATCCGTGCTGCAACAAACCGGAGTCGTCGTTACGCCCGGCAACGCCTTTGGTAGCGGGGGTGAAGGCTATGTGCGAATCAGCCTGATTGCTGAATGCGACCGACTCCAGCAAGCGCTGCAACGCTTCCATCAAGCCAACATTCGCTATCAGCCTGCTGTAGCGTCACCGAGTTAGGGAATCTATCGCATTGGTTGACCGCTTGACGGCAGAAGCACCTCCAGGGACTTTCGACATTCCGAACTCGAATGCTGAACTTGAAGAGGTTGAAATTTTGATCAGGCAGATGAAGCAAACGAAGACAAAATTGGCATGGTGGCGGTAAGGCACCTTTGCGGTTTTAGTGGCTGCTCTGCCGAATCTTCATACTCAGATCCAGCCAGGTTGATCGCGTAATTGGGGCGCTAGTTGAGATGTAATCGACGCCTGTTTCGGCAACGGCTCGAATTGTATCTAGTGTAATGTTGCCAGATGCTTCAATTTTGATGCGCTCGTTTGTATCCCGAATCATTTCTACTGCCTGCCGCATTTGATCGATGGGCGTATTATCCAGCATGATCAATATCTGCACCTGCTGTTAGTGCCTCTGTGACTTGCGCCATCGTTTCCGTTTCTACTTCAATAGTAAGCGGATAGGGTATTCTCGCTCGAATTTGCGTCACTGCTGCCGTAATTCCCCCTGCCGCTGCAATGTGGTTATCTTTAATCATCACGCCGTCATCTAAACCCATGCGGTGATTGACTGCTCCGCCCACCTGAGTTGCGTATTTTTCGAGAATTCTAAGTCCGGGTGTGGTTTTGCGCGTGTCTACAAGCTGCGTCGGCAAATCGGCAATTTGAGCCACATATTTGCTCGTCATCGTGGCAATTCCGCTGAGGCGCATCGCCAAGTTCAACGCCACTCGTTCTCCGGTGAGGAGTGTATCGAGAGCACCAGCGATTTGAGCCATCACCTCGCCTCGCTCACACCACTGTCCTTCTGCGACTTTTGCCGTAAATTGAGTTTTGGCGTCGAGTAACTGAAACACCCGTGCTGCGATTTGGCAGTCCGGGCGACAACCCCTGCCTCTTTCACAATCCACTCGGCATACCCGCTCGGCGCAGAAGACACAAACAACCCTTGTGTTGTGCGATGCTCCACGCCCAATGTCTTCCAGCAGCCAAGCTTGAATCAGCGGATCGAGCAACAACAAAGATGGCAAAACTGGTGTGGAATGACTCATAGAACTCAGAGCAATGAGGGTTCTAGTCGAATATAGCCTGCGGGTGTAACAAAAATGTCACTTTAGTGAGTGGGAATATCCGGAATTGATTATTGTGGAGTTGTTGTCACGTTAGGAACTTCATCAGGAGGTGAACGATGACTGTATTATTCGCCGAGCGGGTCACTGAAATGGCTCTAACGCTTCAAATGCAAGGCGCAGAGGGTCTTTGTTTACTCCTGTATCAGTCAGGAAAATGACCTTGAGAACT
>JAAUTN010000667.1 GCA_012031415.1 Leptolyngbyaceae cyanobacterium SM1_4_3
AGGCTTGCCGCAGTACTTTCATGGGATTAGGACTCAGCTATTTCCAGTTAAAGCCAAATTGCCGAATTACTTCAACTCGGCGGATTCAATTGGGGCATCTCTGCGGAGTTTTATTTCTATGAAGAATATGCAAAACAAGTACCTTTTTTCAGCTAGTGCAGCACTTGCCACATCTGTCAGCTTAAGTTTTATAACTGTCTCCGCTCAGGCAGCGACCTTTCGCGTTAATCCTTACCTTCAGCAGCCATCCTCCGATGGTGTGTACTTTACCTGGTTCACAGAAGAAGATGTTGCTGGCACTCTTTCCATTACCAACCCTGAACTCAGCAGCCCTCTAACTTTTGACAGCACCCCAACCTTTGAACCGCTGTTGTCCTACACGAATGCGGAGAAAACTCAAGAAATCTCTGGATTGGAGACTGGCTCTTGGCTATTAGGAGATACCAACTACAAGCACACGGTTGACGTTCGCGGTTTGTTGCCCGACACAACCTATCAGTACTCTGTCACAGTAGGCAACAGCACCTTTGACTCCAGCTTTAAGACTGCTCCGACTCGTGATAGCTGGAGCAATATTCGATTCATGGCTCTGTCTGACAGTGAAACCGAGCCACTGGGACGAGTGACTAATCGTGACTGGCAGCAGGGCGCATTGGCAAATGGATCGAGCGATCGCCCCGATCCAGTCGATAGCCGCTGGGCTGAAACCTTTGGCACTACAGGCAGCCGCCTGCTGTATGCTCTAACTGAAACCGAAGGCTACAAGCGCAACCTGGAAGTCATTAACAGCCGCGAACCCGACTTTTTAATGATGCCCGGAGACCTGGTGCAGGGCGGCGGCTATCAGCCCGGTTGGGATGAATTCTTCCGTCACAACGCTGGAGAACTGGATAGCGGACTTTCCTCATACCCAATTCTGCCAGCCCTGGGCAACTGGGAAAACTTTGGAGCACTCAACGGTGGCTACGGCACCGATGCAGAGGGACGCTTTGGCCCATTATTTGGACGCTCCAAGTACCATGTCTACTTTGACGGCCTAGACAACGGCACTCCTGAGCATCAGGACAATTACTACCGCACCGACTATGGCCCGATCACAATCATCACCCTCGACAGTTCAAACGGTGAACCTGATGATCGCCGCAGTAACTATGGCGGTGAAGGGCAGCCTCCCCAGATTAGCGGTCGAGACTACACGGGCCCCGGCACAGACACTCAGGAAAACTTCACCCGCGAACAGTACGAGGCTGAAGGGGGAACCGACCTCGCCGACTTTAACCCCGGCAGCACCCAGTGGAACTGGGCAATAGAGCAGCTCCGAGATGCCCGTGAACAAGGTCAAATCATTTTTGTGCAGTTTCACCATGTACCTTACTCCGATGGCACGCACGGTTTACCGATGAACCATGTAGACTCTTCGGGTCAGGGTGGCACTCCCATGCGCCAATATCATCCTTTGTTTGAGGAATACGGCGTGTCTGCTGTCCTTTCAGGTCACAGCGAAATGTTTGAGCGCAGTTTTGTCGATGAAAACGGCGATGGCATTGGGGTTCACTACTACGATGTAGGGGTAGCCGGAGATGGGCTTCGAGGTGAGAACCGAGATGCCGAGGGAAATTTACTGAATTACAACCAATTTAATCAATGGACTGCCGATCAGGATGAACCTGAGTTTTGGCAAGAGGTTGACGGTGTTCCGCAACTCCTGAGGGGCGGCAAGCACTACGGACACCTGGAAATCAACGTTGAGCGCCTGGAAAGCGGCAAGAATGCCTTTGCTAAAGTAACGCTGACCCCTGTGCAGGTTTTCCCTGTCCTTGATAGCAGCTACAACTTACTGAGAACCGAGCGACGGATTTTGGGAGATGAAATCACGCTTCTCGCTAGCGCTGATGGTCCCGTGCAACCAGTTTCAGAACCTGGCTTTGTGACGGGGCTGTTGGTCTTGGGGCTAGGTTCTGTAAGTATCAAAGTCCTCAAGCGAAAGACCGTTTAGGGTGTGATGTAGTTCCATATCGAAACAGCCAGAACTGACGCAAGCAGAATGTGAAATCGAGCGATCGCCACCTCAACAAGGGCTTAAGCCCCTTGTTTCCCAGGGGGAATGCGTAAGTTCTGACGGGATTGACCACTTGAGTTATGGCTGTAGTCAGCTATGTTAGGGCACGGACATTTTGGTGGCGCGGCTCCGCCGCGCCACCAAAATGTCCTAATCAATATGGCTACCGCTATAAAAGAGGAGAGCCGAGCTTCGCATTGCTCTCTTCTCTTTCTTTATGGCAGCGTGACTTAGCCGTTCAGAAACAAAACGCTGATAATGGTTTGTAGATGCTACTCGGTTTTTATACATGGATGCGTTTGCTCCAACTCCGCCTGACTGGACGAAACCAGCAGTTCACGCTCATGAATTTGTCTGCCCAACTTGTCGCACTGCCTGCACAGAGTCCGAAAAAGTTTGGATTAATCGGCGATCGCCCGTTTTCACCGAAGACCATCGCAAGAAATGGCAAGAGTTTTATCTCTGCACCTGCGGGACTTCCTGGTGGGCGTGGAGTAGCGATCGCCCACCCACCGACCTGAAAGGTTGGGACATCTCCGATATGTCCTGGGGCGACGGTGGACTGCTTTAACGGGTTACAACCGATTGGTTACAGTCCATACGCTTTTGGGCAGATGAATTGTCTCCTGAGGTGAGCCACTGTGAGAAACGAACATTCACAGAGGTGAAACAATGGTTAGTCACGTTCAAACCGACCAAAATCGAGCAATTAGCAACTTAGAGTATGACTTGCTCACCGCTCTGCACAACAAAGCTGAAGCCGTAAAAGCTTACGAAACCTACATTCAGGACGCTCAAAGCATGGATTCACAGCCTTGTGTAGAGCTGTTTCAGAAGCTGCGCGAGTCTGACAAACAGCAGGCACAAGAAATTCGCCAGCACCTTCAACAAGTGATGCAAAACGGCAGAATGTAAGCTATTTCTCTCACCAAAGCGCGATTACACCGATTAAAAATTTAATCTGAGAATCCCGGTAGGGGCGAACGGCCGTTCGCCCCTATCATTTTTTGCAGATTTTGGCTAGCCTGGCCACAGCCGCTTATAACGCTTGAC
>JAAUTN010000668.1 GCA_012031415.1 Leptolyngbyaceae cyanobacterium SM1_4_3
CAACAACTGGAACTGTGATCTAATCGCAAACGGCTGGCGGGCTTCTTCGTCGGGCGAGGTGCTTCACCTGTTCGTGCTGGAGGGTGTCAGGAAGCTGGCTCAAATCAATCAGCGGTAGTGGCAGTGCCCAGTTTGATTGCAGCCGCGCTGTAGGCTGCCGTCTATAGTCGGAAAATCAGTGCGTAACACCTGATGTCGCTGCAAAATTGATCTGAAACACTGCTGCAAAATTCCTGCGTCTAGCCTGCCTGCGATCCGAATTGCTGCCGGAATGTTGTAGAAGGGGCTGTCAGGTTCGAGTTGAGCCAAAAACCACTGGCGCTGTTGGGCGAAGGAAAGCGGAATATGCTGCGGATCGGTGAGTCGTTGAATGGGGGCTGTCGTTTTGGCTTGAGCGGCGTGAATTGCTTCCGACAGGGCTGCGATTGTGGGCTGCTCAAATAAAATCCGTAAGGGAATCTCAACCCCAAACTGTTGCTGAATTTGAGCGATCACCCGAATTGCTAGAAGCGAGTGTCCGCCAAGAGTGAAAAAATTATCAGTGATTCCAATCGATGTTATAGTTTGCGTTCTATTTAGAATATCTGCCCATATCTTCGCCAGCTTGACTTCGGTCGGATTGCGTGGCGCAACAAAAGTGTCAGCCGATTGATTCAGATGATCAGCATCCGGTAAGGGCAGGGCGCGACGATCAATCTTGCCATTGGAAGTCAGCGGCATCGATTCTAAGGGAACGAAAACCGCAGGCAACATGTAACTAGGTAACTTAGTAGCAAGGAAATCCTTTAGGAATGGCGCAGGATAAGTATCAGATACAGGAATGAAGTAGGCGATGAGGTGCGGTTCTGGGGTCTCTTGCAGCACAACCACCGCAGCCTGTACGTTAGGATGCTGAGTGAGAATGGCCTCAATTTCACCTAACTCAATCCGAAAGCCGCGCAATTTCACCTGATGATCAAAGCGTCCCAAATATTCCAGCGTGCCGTCGGCTCGATAGCGAACCCGATCACCTGTGCGATAAAGCCGTCCGTGAGGATGCGGAACAAACTTCTCGGCAGTCAGGTCAGGACGGTTGCGGTAGCCCTGCGCCAGCCCGATTCCACCAATACATAGTTCGCCCGCCACTCCCGTCGGTACAGGCTGTAATTGGGCATCTAAGACATGAAATTGCGTATTGGCAATCGGTTGTCCAATCGGTACAGTGGCAGTCTCTAGCTCAGTTTCAACTTGATACACACCAGACCAAATCGTTGTTTCTGTTGGTCCATATAAATTCCAAACCTCGCAGTTGCATTCTAACAATTGTTCTGCCAGCGTTGCCTCTAATGCTTCACCTCCGCAAAACACTTTTAGCTGCCCCTGCCAGCCCATTGAGATGAGCAGTCGCCAAGCTGCTGGAGTTGCCTGCATCACCGTGATTTGATGTCGCATCAGAGCATCGGGTAATCCATCACCTGTGGCAGTTGGGCGGTCAGCAATCACGACTGTTGCACCGGAAATTAACGGCAGCCATAATTCTAGTGCAGCAATATCGAAAGATAAAGTGGTGACAGCCAAGAGAATATCTTGGGCAACGAGTCCAGGATGTTGCTGCATCGAGAGTAGGAAATTAAGAAGAGAACGTTGCAGAATTTGCACGCCCTTGGGAGTCCCAGTTGAGCCGGAGGTATAGAGGAGGTAAGCAAGAGGACTGGTAGGGTAGGGTAGGGAAGATGGGAAGATGGGAAGATGGGGAACTTGTAGCGTATCGAGATTAAGTCGAGGCGGAGCGTTGGGCGGTAGGGTGATGCTAGAGTCGGTGAGGATGAGTTGGGGTTGGGCATCGCTGAGCATGAAAGAGAGACGCTCAACCGGCAGGGCAGGGTCGAGGGGAAGATAGGCGGCTCCGGCTTTGAGAATCGCGAGAAGGGGCAATAGGAATTTCGATGCAGCGATCGAGGCAAAGGGCAATTGGAAGGTTTGAGTGAATGCCTTTAGACTGTAATAGATTGGCAATTTGATTAGCGCGATGATTCAGTTCACCATAGGAAAGAGAATGACTGCCATACACAACAGCGATTGCATCGGGTGTTTGCTCTGCCTGCTGTTCAACCAGATGGTGACAGCACAAATCCGGAAGTTCTAAACGGTGATTTCGTTGGTTGAACTGCTGCAATTCCGTTGCAGTGAGTAACGGTAACTGGCTAAGGCGTTGATCAGGCATTTGCACGATGCCGTTGAGCAAAGTTTGAAAGTGCCCAATCAGCCGATTGATTGTTTCTGCTTTGAAGAGATCGGTGCTGTATTCTACAATGCCCTTGAATCCATGCGGCGTTTCGCTCAGATCAATACTCAGATCAAAACGAGCGGTCTGCACGTCTGGTTCCAGATAGCGCAAGCTCAGTTTACTCAGTTCAATTGCTTCAGCAGTAGACTGATTGTGCAGCACAAACATCACCTGAAACAGTGGATTATGGCTGAGATGGCGATCAGGTTGCAGTTGTTCAACTAGATATTCAAACGGCAGATCTTGATGAGCATAGGCGTTCAGACTCGTTTCACGCACCTGATTCAGCAGTTCTCGAAAGGTGAAGTGAGCCGCAAACTGAGTCCGAAACACCAGATTATTCACAAACAATCCAATCAGATGGAACACTTCTGGACGATTGCGGTTAGCAACAGTTGAACCAACCACAATTTCTGCCTGTCCTGTGTAGCGGTAGAGCAGTGTTTGAAATGCTGCCAGCAGCGTCATGAACAGTGTTGCGGATTCCTGACGGCTGAGGGTTTTCAGCGCTTCTGAAAGTTCTGCACTGAGGCTAAAGGATTGCTTTGCACCTCGAAACGTTTGAATCGCCGGACGAGGAAAATCTGTAGGCAGTTGCAGCAGAGGCGGTGGGTTATTAAGTTGCTTGCGCCAGTAGTCTAGTTGAGCAGTGCAGGCTGGAGAATGCATCCATTGGCGCTGCCATGTAGCATAATCGGCATACTGAATTGGCAGTTTGGAAAGTTGGGGGACTCGTTCAGTTTGCAGAGCTTGATAGATTGCAGTGAGTTCGTGAATTAATAGGCGCAGCGATTCGTAGTCTGCAATCAAATGGTGTATTGTGAATAGTAAAGTTG
>JAAUTN010000154.1 GCA_012031415.1 Leptolyngbyaceae cyanobacterium SM1_4_3
TAAAGGATTTTCGGTTGCCTGAAGCGCTTGATTCATTGCCTCAACCGAGGTCGCAAAACCTCATAACTACCCACAGTCGCATGAATGCCCTGCACTTCTGCACTCAGGCTGACAGCTTCTGCGTCACGCTTGCGCTTGCGGTTAGAGCGATTGGTGGTAGTGGTTGAAAGCTTTGTCCAGGCAGAGGTTTGCTGGTCGCCTAGTGTCAAAGTGCCGAGGCTGAGTCCTTGCTGCTGGGCGATCGCATCCAGATGATCAACCGCTTCTGCTGCACCATTCGCCTTCTTTGCCACAAAAATCCAGTCGGGTCGAGACTGGTCAGCGCCAGGTAACAGGGCCAACGCATACTCATCCTTCACCCAGCTAAACACTTCCTCTGGTAGGTCAATTCCCCACTGAGCCTGGAGTTCAGTAAGTGGCTGATTCACCAGAGCAGATAGCCGATCGTAAACCATTACACTATTGGACAATTCATTCCAAAACTGCTGCAAATTAGTTCCCGCTGCCGTTAGCGGACTGGTTGCCGGAATGAAATCTAACGCACCCACAGGTTTCGACAGAGCAGGTTTAGCAGGCGTTAGCTTCTCGCCCGGTGCAGTTAGCAGTGCGGTTTCTGCCAATAGCCCCTGACGGTCTAACTCCAGCGCAACTACCAGATCCTCGTAAGGAGCAGCGGTTTCGGTAACGCTATCTTTTCCGTCTAACCACTGCGACAACTGCGGCAAGCTCACAAACGCCAGACCAATTTGACTATCGGGCAACCGCTGCAATGCTTGCTGGTAGGCTTTGCTATTGCTCAGACTCAAGCCAGGAGCCTGAACATTGTTAATTGCATCTCGCAGCACTTTGGGATGGTTGGCGAAAAGGACGAAGCGATCGCCTACCACAGCCGTAGCGAGGGAAGATTGGGGAGTGGGAGTGAAGGAGTGGGGGGTGGGAAGTGGAGTGGGTTGGCTGTAGATGAGTTTGACTCCGGCGTATTGCTCGAAGACCAGATCCATTCCGGCGATCGCCCGTTTCTGCCAGAAAAGCTGGAGGAATTCTCGCGATCGCTCTGGGTCTTGGGTGGCGATCGCCACGAGGTATCCGACTTGCGCTCCGTTGTCGTCATCCCGGTCAAAGTCGGGTGTGGTGACAGCAAAGGTGACTTCGTCGCCAAGCCAGGGCTGAACGTCTTGCTTGTAGTCTAAGCCTGTGCTGGAGAGCAAGCTGTTTTTAAGCTGATTAATTTCTGTGCGTGCCTGTCTGCGCTCTGACTGGGGGGCGATCGCCAACCGAAAAGATTCTAGGCGATCGGGGTTGACCAACAGCGACACCATTAGAGGCGACTGCTTGGGTACAAACATTGCTGCCGCCGGACTTCCCTGCCCTCCACCCTGCAACAGCGCCAGCGGACTATTTGCCGCAATCCAAAAGAATCCACCAGCGGCAACCAGCAGCAGCGCCAGCACACCACCAGCCAGAGCATAGAAAAAAGTACGAAGCTTCATGAGGGCATTTTATGGACAGGCGATTGGGGCATTCTCCAGCTAAAGCAAACCGCGTCAAATACCGAGATGCCAAAACTTAGTTTAGTACGGCGGCTTACCCCAAATCTAAAATCGCTGGCTCAAAGAAATCCCTTATCCCGAAACCAACGTATATTCCAGTAGGAATGTTTCACTCCGGCTCTGCACTCGTTGCTAAGCTCCAGCTTGGCAATGCAATAGAAGAAGCTCCAGCTTCTCCTCCTGCTGAAACTGGAAGCTGGAGCCTCCAGAACGCCGTTACCAAGCGGGAGCTTGGTAACGAGGCTGAGTTTAAATGACCACCTTGGTAGGGGCGAAGCGTTTGGCAAGAGAACCTTAAATAATCCAAGAATCTATATCCGAACGCTTCGTCCCTACATCCTTTCCACGAATTGGAGGAATTGCGAAATCTGTTTAGTCGTTTGGATGTGATGAACCCGCTTTGTGCTTTGCGCTCGCTCGACATACTCACGATATTTTGGAGTCAAATGCTTATGACATAACCAAAGCGCACGATAACTATTCATCGAACTCTTGAAGATCGGACTATCTTCTGGCCAGCCTGCTGGCGGTTCAACATAACCCGTGAGCAGTCGTTTCGTGACCCACCAGAAATGCACAGATATTGGCAAATCCACATAAACCAGGGTGTCCGCCTCATCAAGCCGCGGCCAGAGGGTTTCCAGACAGCCAAATCCATCAATCACCCATCGGTCAGTTAGCAAAATCTCTTGGTGGATGCGCTTGTAGTCTTCGTAGGAAACCTTAACGCCCCCTGTCTGATATTGAACTTTGTCCAAGATGTAAAGGGGCAAACCTGTGATCTCCGATAGCTTCTTGCTTAGCGTTGATTTACCGCCCCCGGCATTGCCAAAGACTGCTACTTTTTTCATGGGCGTTTTCCTGATGGGTACAAGTGATGGAGGGGCGATCGCCAGTATATAAGGGCAATCATTGAATGGCGCTGAAATGAGTAAAATACAGCGCTCAGATCTGCGACTTCTCGAAGAAGTCGCAGATCTCAACTCCCTTCAGTCAGTGCCATTCGGGTAATCATTGCTTTTCTTAACCCTTTAATCACCTCCAGGGATTAACTTACAAAAGGCATATCGGCTCCCACTGTTGAAATCTGAAATTATGCAAACCTCCTCTCCCGCTCAATCTACATCTGTTCAATCGGCTTGGCGGCGCTTAAGAAACCAGGAAATCACCTGCGAACAGGCGCTTAAACTTCTGGTCAACGAACAGGGAGCCGTGAATCTCTATTTGCTCGATCGCGAAGTTAGCTATCGGTTTTTGCGCGAGTTTCCTGATCGCAACAATTTGCCGCCTGTGGTGCCGCTGCTGCTGTGGCGCAATTGCTATTACCTGGGTAGCCCTGGAACGCTTTCACCTGAAGCGATTCGGCAGTTGAGCGATCGCACCCTCACCGAAGTCAAAATCATTCCCATTGCTGAAAAAAGCTATCGCACCTGGCACCATACGCATAACCTCGACCATAGCCGCCTCAGCGCCGACCCGCTGCTCAACCCGTTGAGCGGCGAAATGGAAGCCGAAGATATTGGAGAACTAACGGAGCTTTACCTCTCTAAAGCCGCCGACCAGATTAGCCGCATTCGCACGATCATCTCTGGCGCACTGCGAAACCGAGCCAGCGACATTCACCTGGAGCCAATCCCGGAAGGTTTGAGAGTGCGCTATCGAATTGATGGGATTTTGCGGGATGTGACAACACTGCCAGTTGAAATTAGCAGACGGGCGATCGTCGCACTCAAAGTCATGTCCGACATGGACATTGGCGAAAGTCGCCGTCCCCAAGATGCCCGCATCGGTGAACGCTACACCTCTGGGCAGGAAATGCAGTTGGGGCTAGATATGCGCGTCAGCACGCTACCCTGCATGGGCGGAGAGAAGGCAGTGATTCGTCTGCTGCCCCGCGAAAATCCTTTCTCCAGCATGGATGAACTGGGCTTTACGCCCAAAACGCTGTCGATTTACAAACATTGGCTGCGCCAACCTCAGGGCATGATTATCTTCACCGGCCCAACGGGTTCCGGCAAAACCAGCACGCTCTACACTAGCCTGCAAGCGATCGCCACCGAACACGTCAACGTCGTCACCGTCGAAGACCCAGTAGAGTACGTCATGCCTCGCATCACCCAAACCCAGGTGCATGAACCCGCTGGAATGACCTTTGCTGCTGGACTGCGGCAATTCTGCGGCAAGACCCCGACATCATCATGCTGGGCGAAATCCGCGATGGCGAAACGGCTGAAACCGCAGTGAGAGCCGCTCTGACTGGACACCTGGTTTTGACTACGCTGCACACCAACGACGCACCCAGCGCCATTCCCCGCTTGAAGGACATTGGCCCCGACCCCGGACTAATCAGCGATGCCCTCCTGGGAATTGTGGCGCAACGCCTGGTGCGAAAAGTCTGTTCTCACTGCGCCGAGCCTTACACCCCCACGCGAAAAGATCTAGAAGCGCTCGATCTCGACCCCAAACAGACCAACCTTAACGGCTGGAAAAAAGGACGAGGCTGCTCCAAGTGCTTCAACTCTGGCTATCTGGGGCGGGAAGCGATTATTGAATTGCTGAATGTCGATAACACCGTGCGGCAGCTTATCTACGAAGGCACCATGACCCAACTGCATCATTACTTACGAGAAGTTAACTTTGACTCGTTTAGAGTGGCAGCGATCGCCAAAGTCACCACCGGAGTCACTACCGTTGAGGAGGTGATGCGCGTCCTCCCCCACAGCGCCATGTACCGCAAAATTAACCCCAACTGGGCAGGAAAAATCAAACCGCTAGCTCCCACTCCTGCCGCGAACCAATGATTTTGCCATCAAGATATCGGGTTTCCCCAGTCCGTTTGCGTCTGGCACGACTCCAACGATGACAAACCCGCACTTCTGGTAAAACTCGTAGGGATGTCCCTTCAAATTTTGAATCTGAGCGATGTGATCAAACACGTTGGGGTAAAGGTTTTTGCCTGCCAAACTGGTCATGTCGTCCTCATCGTCCGTGCCCACCCACAGCGTTAATCCGCCGCGTTCTCTGGCACGTTGGGATAGGTCATTGACGAGCGATCGCCCAATTCCCTGCCCCTGATGTGCTTCATCCACGACTAAGGGATGCAGTTCCCACACCTTGCCGTCATACTGCTCAATTCCCCCAATCCAGCCCAGTACTTTGCCCGATTCATCTACTGCAATTCGGCTAATTCGATCTGCCCCAAACGATTCATGCACTTCTTCTAAAGCGCTATCTAGATCTGTCCAGGCAGTCTTCCAGTGCTGTTTAAATCCTTCGATTAGGAGAGTTGTGGTTTGGGCGATCGCCTCCTGCATATCAGGCTGTAGATCGATAATCTGCATAGCTCTTTTGAAGATAGGACAGCATAAACCAATCTAAGCTTTGATACAACCTTGGAGACTGCTTTAAGAACTGCCCTACAATCTCACCAACCAATGCTAGAACACCAAGCGAGTGAAATAATTCACGAATTCTGGCTTAAATAAAAAGTTGTGAGTAGAATAGTGTCCGAGCAAGTCATGTCGTCAAAGTTACGACACAACTACCCGCAAGCAAGCCAGATTACTTAATTTTGCAAAGGTTGCTGGAGTTGAGATCACAATTCATTTCCGCCTATCGCCAAATTTTTAGCTGACTTACTGTTGTTTAGAGTACTGTCTCAAGGTGTACAAATGTTTGAGAATTTAAATCCACTTAAGCTTTTAGAACAGCTTTCCCCAGTGGAGAAGCTTATAGGAATTTTACTAACTATAGTTTCACTTCTACTTCCAAACATCTTGGAGCAATTTTCATCTGAAAATACAAAATTTCTAGTATTAATTTCAGTGATTCTCATAATTCTCTCAGCAGCTATATTTGCTTCTCACAGAAATCGAAATGTCCAAGAAGTATTGGAGGACAATAAGAAATTAACCAAAACCAGGAAGGAGCTTGATGAGGAGTTGAGAGAACGCCGGAGGCGAGAACGCGAATTATTGAGACGTGAAAGTGGAAGCTTGACTAATATAGCTAGGAAGCTTGAATCTATAAGAAGCCAATTGAATGAGTCCTTATGTAAGAGAGAAACTGATACACAAGGGGTTTTAATAATTAACAATCAGATTACTCCCCTAATTATAGAAATTCAAGCAAGAGTTGAACACACTGATCGTCGCTTAAGAGAATTGGCGGATGTAGAGGGTATATTAGGGGTTGACGATGAAGCTGATGACGAAATGAAAACTTATGTCGATCAACAAAATAAGCTAAGGTCAACCAATTCGAGATAGCGTAATTAAACTGAGAGCCACTCTATAAGAGTTTTATAGTAGACGACTACTCCGTCAGGAATGTTATGCCGCTCTCTATAGTTTTGATCTTGACAGATCCTGTCAAACGCAATTAAGTAGTCGTTAACTGAATTAGTTAAAACTTTGAAATCGTGGCTGCGAGGATAGTCTACTCCCCAGTATTTCAGAAATGATAAATCATCCAAAACCACGCTGTGTGCAATTAGTTCTCTATATTGCTTTAAATCAGATTGAAAATTTTTACCAGATGATGGAAAAGGCTTCCGTTCATCAAAGTATTGTCTGATAAGTTGTTTATAACCGCTCTTTAAGCTTGCTATTTCGGACTCGCCCTCTGTAAGTTCATCACGAACTTTTCCTATTTGCTCTTCAATCCATGCGCTATCACTAGAACCTAATTTGTTTAATGTATCAGACATATTAGACCTCAGTGCTGTTACCCAGTTCTTAAGATTTATCGATGGCATTAGAATTTTCCAATTACTGCTACCCCTTCATCCATTCTATTGAAGTAGAATCAGGATAAATAAACAGGAATTGGAAGGTAAAATTCGTCACCTCAATGAATCTGAGATATTGCTGCTTGGTACAAGTGTACTATTAAGTATAGTAGCTATACTCCCAGCAATGTGGCAAGACGCTTTGTTCTTTCTTCACAGAGGCGATTTAGCGATTTAGAGCTTTGCTCTAAATCGCTAAACCTGTTGCACTGGATACGAACTTCGGGTGTAAAGGTGGATCTAGGTATAAGTTAAAGATTGGTTTATGCAGCGGTTGCATTAGAGCCTAACTAGTGGTGTCGAGTGCCATGTTGCAACTTATAAAAGTTGCCTGATTGATTTCAGGAGACTATTTCTCGAACTGTTGAGCATAGAAGCGGGCGTATCGATCGCCCTTCTCCAACAACTCCCCATGCGTCCCCGATTCCACGACTCGCCCCTGTTCCATTACCAGAATGCGATCGGCACGACGAACGGTGGCGAGGCGGTGGGCAATGATGAAGACGGTGCGATCGCGCATCAGTCGTTCCAATGCCTCCTGCACCAGGGCTTCAGATTCAGAATCCAGGGCAGAGGTGGCTTCGTCCAGAATTAGGATTTGGGGATTGAGCAGGACGGCACGGGCGATCGCCACTCGCTGACGTTGCCCACCGGACAGGTTTACACCCCGTTCTCCCACCCAGGTTTGGTAGCCGTCAGGAAATTGGCTGATGAACTGGTGAGCATTAGCGACTTTGGCGGCTTCCTGAACGGCTTTAAGGTCAAATTGAGGCTGACCAAAGGCAATGTTTTGGGCGATCGTGCCTGAGAAGAGAATCGTTTCTTGAGGGACGATGCCGATTTGACGACGCAGGCTGCGAAGCGTCACATCGCGGATGTCAATGCCGTCGATCAGGATTTGCCCGACCTGGGGTTCGTAGAAGCGAGGCAGCAAATTCACTAACGTAGTTTTGCCTGCACCGGATGTGCCAACCAGGGCGATCGCCTCCCCAGGAAACGCCAACAGGCTCAACTGCTGCAACACGGGCTGATCAGGTTTATAACTAAAGCTAACGTTGCGGTATTCCACCTTGCCTGTGACGGGGGGAAGGGCGATCGCCCCTGGTTTCTCGACTACGGCAGGGCGAAGGGCTAGCAATTCAAAGATGCGATCGGAGGAGGCTTCTCCCTGCTTAAATTCGTTGTAGTTGTCGGTCAAGTGGGCGATCGGATCGATCAGCATGGCGACCGCAAACACATAGCTGCCAAACTCTTCTCCGGTCAGATTGTTTTGGGAAATTTGCCAGCCGCCCAGCAACAGCAGCAGCAGCACGCTGAGGGCATACAGGAAACCCACAACCGGATACTGCACCGCTTTTAACCAGGCGGCAGCGTATTTTGCCCGTCGATTTTTTTCGGCTTCCTGAGCAAAGCGCTCAATTTCATATTCCTCAGCGGCAAAGGCGCGAATGAGTCGAATGCCGCTGAATACCTCAGTCAACTGGGAGGATAGGTCTGAGATCAGGGTTTGGCTGCGGCGAGAGAAAACTAGCATCCGTTCGCCAAACCAACTGATCAAGACACCCATCAGCGGTACGACAATCAGACTGGCGAGGGTAAGCTGCCAGTTGAGATAGATCATGTAGCCGAAGACAGCGACGAGTTGCAGGACACAGGGCGTGAAGTCATGAAAAATCTTGTTAACGACTTCTCCAACCCGATCGATGTCTTCGGTGAGGCGATAGGACAAATCTCCCGTTTGAGAAGTCTCAAAGTAGCTAAGGCTGAGGGTTTGCAGGTGAGCGTAGACTCGCTTTCGTAGGTCAAGGGCGATCGCCAATGCCGCCTTTGCCATCTGGGAATCTTGCCCGTATTGAGCAATCTTTTGCACCAAAAAAATACTCGCCAGGACTCCGGAAAGCCGAGCGAGCGAGGGTACATTTCCCTGTACCAAAAAGCCCAGAGCCTCTCCTGCCAGCCATGCCAGAACGGGCCAGCAGGCGGTGAAAACCAGGGTGCAGAGTAAAGCCTGAAAGATTGTCTGCCAATGAGGACGCAGGTAAGGCAACAGTTGCCAATAGCTAGAGCGAGTCTTCAATCGAATCACCAAAGCAGAATTGCATAAACAGGAATGGGTTTAGGCTATCAGCTTTTGGTTAAACCGACTGCACCGCTTAAATAGATGGCAGCCCCATAGGATTTCTACTGTCTACGATCTGCGGTACAGATAGATTCAGTTGCGAATTAGCAAATTAGTTTCAGCTTGCTTGAGCAGGTCTTGCACTTCTGTGTCGGACACTTGCGAGAAGTTTTCATACCAGAGTCCAACGCTGTAGAAAGGTTCTGGTGTCATTGCACAGATAACTTGATCCGCTTCAGCTTCGATGTCGCGGCAAGTTTCAGCCGCAGCAACAGGTACCGCAATCACCAGACGAGCCGGATCTTGCTGCCGAATCGCCATGATTGCCGCTCTCATCGTGGCTCCTGTCGCCAGTCCATCGTCTACCACGATTACGGTAGCTCCATGTAGGTTTAGAGGAGGGCGATCGCCCCGATATAGCTTTTCTCGCCGCTCCAGTTCTCGCTGCTCACGCACAGCCGTCTTGTGAATCGCTGCTTCAAACAAGCGGTGATTTCGCACCACGTCCTGATTGACGACTCGCACACCCCCAGAGGCGATCGCGCCCATCGCCAATTCTTCTTGCCCCGGTACGCCCAACTTTCGGACAAGAAATACATCCAGGGGAGCGTTGAGTGCTTTTGCAACTTCAAGGGCAACGGGTACGCCACCACGCGGCAATGCCAGCACCAGCACGTCTGGGCAATCTGCATACTCCTTAAGCTCCCCTGCCAGCAGTTGCCCTGCCACAGTGCGATCTTTGAATAGCATTGTCTTTACCCCAACATTATTCTCATCCTAGAAACGTAGAAATATTCTCTCCTCTGGCTAACGGCTGAACTTAAAGACAAGAATATGGAGTAGGAACAGCCGTTTCAGGGATTACCGCCATCGGAGGGGATCAAACGGGAATGTAAAGTGGGATACTAATTCTTTAGCCAGTTGCTTTAGGAGATCGTTCCACTCTGAACCTTCTGTAAATCAGAAACAGATTGCTGGCAATGGGCGCAAATTAGCAAGCTCCTACTTCATGTTCATCAAAGAATCTTATCTGTAACGAAGTCCAACGAAGTCGTGTAAAGTTAGCTTTAGAGGTTGAAACATTTCTTTACAAGCTTTACAAATAGAGAGTGTGGTAATCCTGTCCAATCATTTTTAGTCAAAGTGTGTAGTCTAGAGGCATGGGATCAAATACGGTGACTGGAGTTTCTGTACAATCGCGGACTGTCGCCTCGCTCCCCAGATTGGGTAAAGCTTGTGAAGGCAGTAGCGTTATTTTCCCAAACAGCCAAAGGAGAGTGGGCTATCTGTGATCCAACGCTTCAAACAAGACCTGAAAAATGACCTGATTGCGGGCTTGCTGGTGGTGATTCCGCTAGCGACCACAATTTGGCTGACCATCACCGTTGCAACTTGGGTAATCAACTTTTTGACGAAGATTCCCAAGCAGGTCAATCCCTTTAACGATCTCAACCCTATTTTGGGAAATCTGCTGAATCTGGTAGTTGGTCTGGCTGTACCGCTACTCTGTATTCTGCTAATTGGGCTGATGGCGCGTAATATTGCCGGACGCTGGCTGCTCGATTTTGGGGAGCGGCTGTTGCAGGCAATTCCGCTGGCAGGCTCAGTTTACAAAACGCTGAAGCAACTTCTGGAAACGCTGCTGAAGGATACAAATGGCAAGTTTCGGCGAGTTATTCTGGTGGAATATCCTCGACGGGGGATGTGGGCGATCGCCTTTGTCACAGGCACTCTCAGTCCTCAAATTCAGCCTCAGTTCTCAGAAACCATGCTGAGCGTCTTCATTCCCACGACTCCTAATCCGACAACGGGCTGGTATGCCGTTATTCCAGAGCGAGACGCAGTAAGCCTTTCGATGTCGATCGAAGATGCCTTCAAGGTTGTGATTTCGGGTGGAATCGTTGGCCCTGGCTTGTCCAGCACCGTGCTTCCCCCTGCCAACTTCGAGGAGCGCAAGCTGGAGCCAGTGCTGGAGCCACTCCCTGAGATGAAGCCAGAGGTGAAGCGGCAGACCTACTCCGTGCTGCCCACTGAAGAAGATTAGACTTTTATTCAACCTTGTCAATTAATTTGTCATGCAAGCCCGCCGAATTGCCCGTGAACTGGCTCTCTTAAGCATTAGTCAACTTCCTGCCAGCCAGGAGCGACTGCAAGCCCAACAACTGCAAAGCATCGTACTGGCGGCAGTGCGGACGCTGACTACAGAACTGCACGATCTGCTAGAGACGGCATCGGCAGAGCTAAAGCGGAGTAGCGATCGCCTCCTCTCCAGTGAAACGCGGGCGAGCGACTTGCAAAGCGCTAAGGTGATGGTGAATGAGTCAATTGACCTGACGCAAACTGCAATCAATCGTTTGGGTGCGGCGGTAGAGCTACCCGAATTTATTCAGTTGGCTAACCAGCAGGAAGTTAGAGCCTATGCGATGGAGCTACTGAGCAATGTGCAGACCCATCGTGAGGAAATCGATCGGCGGTTAGGAGAGGCGATGGTTTCCTGGCAGGTCAATCGATTGCCCCGAATCGATCGGGACATTTTGCGGATTGCGCTAACCGAGATGTTGTTTTTGGGTGTACCCGATCGCGTTGCAATCAACGAATCGGTCGAGCTAGCCAAACGCTATAGCGGCGAGGAAGGCTATCGGTTCATTAACGGCGTGTTGCGGCGAGTCAGTGACCAGGCAAAGGGTGAGCCGCTAGTCGAGACAGAATAGTTTTTGGAATAGCTTTTATATAGCTTTTATAAAGAATAAAGGCGGTAAGCGTTGCGCCCCTGAGCTTTTGCTTGATACAGCGCTTCGTCGGCAAGGGCAACCAGGGCATCGGGCAAAACCTGCTGTACGGGAATGGTAGTGGCAATGCCAACGCTGACGGTGATGTAGGGCACAATCGGCGATCGCCCGTGATCAATCTGAAGTTGCTGTACTTTTGCCTGAATAAATTCGGCAACCTGGGTCGCTCCCTCAGCGGCGGTATTCGGCAAAATGACAGCAAATTCTTCGCCGCCGTAACGAGATACCAGGTCAGCAGGGCGTTTTAAGGTTTCGGCGATCGCTCTGGCAATGTGGCGAAGGCACTGGTCGCCTGCAATGTGGCCATAGGTGTCGTTATAGAGCTTAAAGTGGTCAATATCGCACAGCAGCAGTGACAGCGGGGCTGCTTCACGGGTCAGCCGATTCCACTCGCGCTGGAGGTGTTCGTCAAAACCCCGACGATTAGCGATTTGGGTTAGCCCATCCAGGTTGGCAAGGTGCTGTAGCTCTCGATTTGCCTCTTCTAGCGCCAGGATAGTCTTTTTGCGATCGCTGATATCTTGCCCGATGCCAATATTGCTGCCATCTGACAGCTTAATATCTGCCCAGGTGGTATCGATGACTTTGCCCGATCGAGTGCGGGTCTTAAAGTCTCGCCAGCTTCGGTCTGCCTGCTCGATAGTATTCGTCACTTGCCGCCGATATTCTGGGTCGGGGTAAAGCTCTACCATCAGGTCATGCTCTCTGAGTTGCTCAACGCTCCAGCCTAAGACCGTTTCAAACTCCTGATTGACCCAGATTAGCTGACCATTGGGTGAAAAAAATGAGAGCATGACGGGCACATGGTCAAAAAATGTGCGAAGCATTTCCCGCTGTTTCAGCAAGGTTTCTTCTACAGTTTTTTGCTCAGTCACATCTTCTGAGATGCCAACGTGCCGGAGAATTTGACCGGATTCATCACAGATTGGAAAAGTCCGCGAAAAAATCCAGCGAATCGAGCCATCGGGCCTAAGGATGCGATATTCCTTTGCCGTTTTGCGTCCTAACTGCTGCTTTTCTAAAGTGGCTAATACGTGTTCACGGTCATCAGGATGGATGCACTCCATCCAGTCTTGGGGCTGCTGGTAAAGGCGATCGCGGCTGTAGCCGTAGACCTCCTCGTAAGCTGGACTGATATAAAGCGTTTGCCTTGTGTCAGCAGTTTCTACAAAGAAAACATCACGGATGTTGTCGGTGATCTCGCGCAGCCGTTCCTCGCTTTGTTGAAGTTCCAGATTAAGCTGTTTGCGGTCAGTAATGTCCGTTGCAACGGTAGTCACGACCCAACTGTTTGCAGCCGCATCCCAACGGGAAGATAGGTTGACCGAAATCCAGCGGAGGTTCCCATCTTTATGCTGAAAGCGATATTCTGCTGTGGCGGCTCGTTCAGCGAGGACTTTTTCATATAAAGGAACCAGGACGGTTTCGTAGTCTTCTGGCAGTACTCCGGTTGTCCACAGGTCAGGATTTGCCATCAGTTCTTGGCTGCTGTAGCCGAAGACGGACTCGCAGCCGGAAGAAACATAATCGTACTTCCAGGTTCTGTCAGGAAATACGTGAAAACTGCTAATTGAGGCGATCGCGCTGTCGATGATGTCGCTCAATTTAGCCTGGGTTGCTTGCAGCGCCATTTCAAGCCGTTTGCGTTCTGTAATATCGGTATCTACAGCCGTCACCCGCCAGTAATCTGCTTCGCGATGGGCGATCGCGGTGCTGCGAATCCAATGCAGGGAGCCATCTTTGTGCTGAAAGCGGTATTCTTTGTGAGCAATTTGTTCTGTAAAGAGCTTGTCAAAGGCGGGAAAAATGATCGCTTGCTGATCCTCTGGTGGAACTCGTGAGAGCCAGAGAGCGTGGTCTGCCATCAGTTCTGCTGGAGTGTAGCCAAAGATCGCTTCACAGCCTGCGGAAAAATAGTCATATTGCCAGGTGTGGTCAGGGAATAGGCGGAAGCTGAGAATCGAGGCGATTGCATCATTGAGAATGCCATTGAGCTTGGCTTCAGAGGCTTGCAGCGCTAACTCAAGCTGTTTGCGATCGGTAATGTCTAACACTGTGCCAAACAGTCTAACCACTTTCCCCTGGTCATTTAGGGTGACTTCTCCTCTAGCCTCAACATAACGAATTGAGCCATCGGGTCGAATAATTCGGTGGTCGATTTGGTACGGCGCTCCTTCGGCAAGGGTGCGATTGTCTGCTTGCTGAACTCTGTCCAAATCATCAGGATGGACAAACTGTTGAAGCATCTCAGCCCGCGTCGGTTTGGGTTGGTTTGGGTCAAGCCCAAAGATCCGAAATAGTCCTTCTGACCAACTGCTCGTCAGGTTATCAAGGTCAGCTTCCCAACTGCCGACATGAGCAATTCGCTGGGCTGCAAGCAGGGCAGTTTCACTCTGGCGTAGTTTTGCTTCTGCTAGCTTGCGATCGCTGATATCGGCAATAAACCCGATGACTCTCACCAGTTCACCAGAGCTATCGCTAAAGAATTGGCATTTGTCTTCAATCCAGATATAGGTTCTGTCTTTGCGGCGAATTCGGTATTCTGCCAGGTAGGAGTCGTCCTGGGCAATCACGTTCTCAATCTCAGAGCGCAAAATTTCAGGATGGTTTGGGTCAAGCAGTTCCATCCAGCCATCCAAAGTTTGCGGCATTTCAGCGATGGTGTAGCCCAAGATTTCCTTTGTGTTTGGGCCCCAGGTAATGCGCTCAGCGTTGATGTCCCACTCGTATAAAATCTGTCCGCTGGCTTGACCCGCCGCTTCGTAGCGGTTTTGCCATTCGGTTAGCTCGGTTAGATATCGCTGCTGTAGCGTAAATCGCTCTTGCTGGAGCCTTTCTGCGAGTTTGCGATCGCTGATATCGCGTCGAATCGCCAGAACGCAGGCTTGACCGTCCAGGTCGATCACCTCGGCGGAGAGCAAAATGGTCTTCGTTTCGCCAGCAGCGGTTTTGATACTAAATTCCAAATTGTCAACGGTGCCTTCTCGTCGAAGCTGCTCCCGGAAGAGCGATCGCTGTTCGTCAGAGTGCCAAAAGCTGAGTTCTGTTGTGGTGCGCCCTACAGTTTCTTCAAGCGTGAAGCCATAAAAATCGAGGAAGCTATCGTTTACTTCGATGATTCGCCCTTCTGCCAGCGTCGTAATCGTCATGGGGTCAGGGCTGTATTGAAAGATTTTGGTGAATTTGGCTTCAGATTCCTGGAGCGCTGCTCTCACCTGCTCAAAGGAGGTTTGCAGTCGCTGCGCCATCTGGTTAAAAGACTGGGCCATCGTCTCCAGTTCATAAACTTGGAAACGGATGGGAATCTGCTGGTCAAACTCACCCTCGGCGATCGCCCTGGATACCTTGCTAAGCTGCAAAATAGGTTTGACTACCAGGCAAGCAAAAACGAGACTGAGGGCGATCGCCCCAGCCAGCGTAATCAAACCGAGCAGCAGAGCAGTAGGCAGATCGATCTGCTGGCTCTTGCTCCAGGAAAGATAGTAGATTGTCCCCGTTGCCGTTATGCTCCCCAAAACAAAGGGGGCTACCAAAATAAGCTGAAGAGGGACTTGATAGGGATGCAGCTTAGATTGCCAACTTTGAAAAACGACACCGAAACGGATATTTGGCATTGACAATTCTCCGTATCAGGCAAGATTATCTTCGGGTAGATGGCGATCGCGCCCACTGCGGCTGATTGCACCTAATCCGGCTGCACGAGTAAAATGCTTGATTCACTTCTTGAATAGTTACTACTGATTAACTGCTTAAGTTTTTTAGGGCCTACTTGAATTTTTAGAATTTGTACTCTGACTAACGCACCCTTCTCCTTAATAATGCCATTGAGTCCTCAACGGTAAGCAAGCTTTGTCATACTTAGAAACACATTGAGCTGGGCAGCAACCTCGAATGGGACTTGGAAAACTCGCTTTTCAGAGGTCGGTTTGCTAAAACTGCTGGTCTTGCATCTTCTCCTGGATTGCTCTGTAATACTATTCAAAAAGAGTGAGTATCACAAGTTTTTAAGGATAAATCCCTTT
>JAAUTN010000155.1 GCA_012031415.1 Leptolyngbyaceae cyanobacterium SM1_4_3
TGTTCTAGACAAGCAGGGGCAATCGTCACCAGTTTCTCGTCTGGAATTGAACACTGCAAGTCATTGAGCAGTCTGCTCTTGATGTGATCATCAGTGACATTGGTATGCCGGAAATGGATGGCTATATGCTGCTCCAACAAATTCGCTCTTTAGACCCGCATAGCGACTCCATCGAGCAAGGGAAGCGAATTCTAGCCATTGCCCTCACCGCCTACGCCGGAGAATATGACCGACAACAGGCGATCGCCGCTGGGTTCCAGCAACATATCCCAAAACCCGTTGATCCAGAAACACTGGTGAGCGCAATTCGTGCCTTGTGCAGCGGTTCATCTAACTCAGGAACAGGATAGAACAGCATTCCAGCCTCTTCGACATTGCCTAAACTGATACACCTTCCTGCACTCATGACCCAACGATCGCCAGACCCTATTCCTCTCACCCCGCCCATTCCAGCCAATGAAGCTGAACGGTTAGCGGCGCTGCATCGCTATCAAATTCTCGACACGCCCCCCGAAACGGCGTTTGATCGGCTTACGTCCCTCGCCGCCCGGTTGTTCGATGCGCCGATCGCGTTGGTGTCTCTGCTCGATGAATCGAGAGCGTGGTTCAAATCTAGCTATGGTTTTGAACCACGCGAAGTTGAACGAAACGACACGATTTGCAGCTTTGCAGTCTTGTCGGACGATGTTTTAGTGGCACTCGATACCCGGCAAGATCCTCGGTTTAGCTGCAATCCATTTGTGCAAAGTGATCCGGGAGTGCGGTGCTACATTGGTGCCCCTCTAATCACCCATGATGGCTTTAATCTAGGCACGCTTTGTCTGTTAGACACTCAACCCCGTGAAGCATTTAGCCTTGAGCAGCAAGCGATGCTGGTAGATTTAGCCGCGCTCGTGGTCGATGAACTGGAGCTAAGATTGGCAGCGCGTCAAGTGGCTCAACAAGAATTGGCGCAGCGAGAAAGTGAAGCGCAGCTCCAGCGGGCACTTCAGATCGGCAAAATGGGCTCCTGGGATTGGAATTTGCCAACTGGCAAGATTATTTGGTCAGCAGGACATTTCACTTTACTAGGGCTACAGCCCAACCAGTGTGAGCCTAGCTATGAAGTCTGGTTGAATAGTCTGCATCCAGCAGATCGAGAAGGCGCTGAAGCAGCCTTGCAACGGGCAATGACAGAACAAACGGAGTACCGACACGAATACCGCACGGTTTGGCAGGATGGCTCAATTCATTGGGTCGAAGCCAGGGGGATCTTCTCTTATAATGCGTTAGGACAGCCCGATCGCATGGTCGGGGTGCTGATTGATATCACCGAACGCAAACAAGCCGAAGCTGACTTACGCGAGAGTGAAGCTCGTTATCGTCTCTTGGCTGAAGCGATTCCGCAATTTGTCTGGATTAGCAACGCTGACGGACAAAATGAATATGTCAATCAGCAGTTCTGCGATTACACCGGGCTAACCCCGCAACAAATGCGTGGCTTAGATTGGCTTTCAATTATTCACCCAGATGACTTAGCAATGACCCGCGATCGCTGGTTGGCGGCGGTTGAAACAGGACTATTCTATGAAATTGAGTATCGCTTTCGTCGCGCCGATGGCACCTACCGCTGGTTCTTAGGACAGGGGATTCCGCTTAAAGATGAGCAAGGTCGGGTGCTGAAATGGTTTGGCACCTGCACCGACATTGAACCGCAGAAACAAATTGAGCAAGCGCGGCTACATCTGCTTGAACAGGAACAGGCTGCCCGCGCCTCGGCTGAACAAGCCAACCGCATCAAAGATGAGTTTCTAGCCGTGCTATCCCATGAGTTACGCACGCCGTTGAATCCAATTTTGGGTTGGTCTCGACTGCTACGGGGCGGCAAATTAGATGCTGCTAGAACGGCTTATGCCCTGGAGACGATCGAGCGCAACGCCAAACTGCAAACCCAGCTCATTGAGGACTTGCTCGATGTTTCGCGCATTCTGCAAGGAAAATTTAGCCTAAATCGAGTTCCCATCGATCTGGCAGCTACGATCTCAGCCGCGCTAGAAACGGTAAGACTCGCCGCTGAAGCCAAGTCGATTCAAATTCAAACAAACGTAGATGCCAGTGTGAGTCAGGTTGTAGGCGATATGGCTCGGCTTCAGCAAGTGGTTTGGAATTTGCTCTCCAATGCGGTGAAGTTTACGCCGCAGGGTGGACAGATTGAGGTCGAGCTAAAGCAAATCGGCTCCCTTGCCCAAATCACCGTTCGCGATACGGGCAAGGGGATCGTACCTGAGTTTCTGCCCCATGTGTTTGAGTATTTCCGTCAAGCTGATGGTGCGACCACTCGCAGATTTGGGGGGCTAGGGTTAGGGCTGGCGATCGTTCGTCATCTGGTCGAACTGCACGGTGGCACGGTGCAAGCTGACAGTCCCGGTGAGGGGCAGGGCGCAACGTTTACCGTCAGGCTGCCGTTGATGCCAGTTGCAACGCTTCTGCGCGATGAAGCTCATGTATCCGTCTTAGTGGTGGACGATGCACCTTTAACGGGCAGTCAAATTCTTGTGGTAGATGATGAAACCGATTCACGGGAGTTTATCGCGTTTGTGCTGGAACAAGCAGGTGCAGTTGTCACTAGCATTTCATCTGGAACTGAAGCGCTTCAAACTATCACTCAAGCGACTCCTGATCTCGTCATCAGTGACATCGGAATGCCGGAGATGGATGGCTACATGTTGCTCCAGCAGATTCGATCGCAGAAACTTGCTTGCCTGATTCCTGCGATCGCGCTGACTGCCTATGCCGGAGAATACGATCGCCAGCAGGCTCTCCAAGCAGGATTTCAGCAGCACTTGAGCAAACCGATCGAACCGAATGAGTTAATTCAAGCAATTGCTCATCTAATTATTGGAAGGAGCAACCATGCCTGAACAAATGATCGGGAATAGAACAGCAGGGTTTGCCAGTAGCACTAAAATTCAGCAGGAGGCGCAATTATGATACCCCTTCAGTTTCTCTTGCTCGAAGACCAACCCCTCGATGCAGAACGAATTCGAGCCGCGTTGATAGATAGCAGCATTAAGCATGAACTCTTACGAGTAGACACTTGTGCTGACTTTGTGACGGCACTGAAAACTCAGCCATTTGACCTGATTTTAGCAGCTTATCCGCTCCCCGATTTTGATGGCATCGCTGCCTTAGAAATGGCTCATCACCGCTGCCCTGAAACGCCATTCATTTTTGTCTCTGCCAGTTTGGGAGAAGAGTTGGCGATCGACGCTCTGAAAACGGGAGCCAGCAATTATGTGCTGAAGCAACGATTAGAACGGTTAGTGCCAGCGGTGCAGCGGGCATTGCGAGAAGCACAGGAACGGCAGGAACGCAAACGCTCCGAGCAGTTGTTGATTGAGCAGAAGCAACTTTTGGAAATCATTGCAACCGGACAACCGTTAGATGACTGTCTTGCTGCGGTCTGTGCCTCGCTGTCTCGCCTGACTGACCAGGTTTGCGCCTGCTTTTTGCTGACCGATGCCCAGTGTTCCACCTTCCCCCGTTCGGTCACGCCCGATTTGCCGCCCTCGTTTGGGCAGGGGCTAAAAGATGCCCCGATTAACGACCTGTGCATTGGAACCTGCGGTGAGGCAGTGTATCGCGGACAGCCAATTACCTGTGTTGATATTGCCAACGACGATCGCTGGTCACAGGAATGGCGATCGCTCTGTCTGGCGCATGGCATTTTGGCGTGCCATTCCAGACCTGTAATGGGTATCAAGGGTTTGCCGCTCGGTTCGCTGATGCTGTGTTTTGGTACAGCCCGAATGCCGACGAACTGGGAATATCAGCTTGCTGAATTTGGCACTCAGGTTGCCAGCATTGCGTTTGAGCGCGATCGATGCGATCTGTCTTTGCGAGAAAGCGAAGAACAAAGCCGCAATGTTTTGGAAAGCATTACAGATGCCTTCTTTGCGGTCGATGAGAACTGGCAGTTTACCTATATAAATCCCTCTGCCGAAGCTTTGCTCGATCGCACTCCAGGCGATTTAGTGGGCAAGAATATATGGGAAGAATATCCAGGGTTGGCGGGTAATGATCTGGCACAAATTTACCGGAACGCGATGCATGATCGGGTCGCTGGGGCATTGACTACATTTTACCCGGATCACGATCGGTGGTACGACGTTCGCACCTACCCCGCTCCACATGGCATCAGTGTCTATTTCAGAAATGTCACAGAGCAATTTCAAGCTGAGGAATTAATCCGCTTAAGTGAAGAGCGCCACCGTCTACTCACTTCAATTCTCACCTCGATCGTTTGGACCGTTGACCCAGAAGGAGCCTTTGTCTCTCCCCAAGCCGAATGGGAAGCTTACACTGGGCAAGCCTGGGAGGAACATCAGGGATTTGGCTGGGCCGAGGCACTGCATCCAGATGATCGAGAGCCGCTACTTGCAAGCTGGATTCAGGCAAAGCGGCAGCAAACGCTCTACTATTCCGAGGGGCGAATGTGGCATGCTGCCAGCGGCGAATATCGCTACTTTGAAGCGCGAGGAGTGCCCTTGTTCAACCCGGATGGCTCAGTGCGCGAATGGATTGGGAACGTGAGCGATATCCACGATCGCAAACAAGCGGAACTGGCACTGCAAGAATCCAAAGCGAGACTGGTAGTAGAACTTGCGGATACCCAGCAGCTTCAGTCCATTAGCAGTCAGCTCATTCAAGAAGACAATATCACCCGCTTATATGAGCAAATTCTCGATGCCAGTATCGCAATCATGCACTCGGAGATGGGCAGCGTGCAACTGCTTTATCCAGAACGAAATGAACTGCAACTACTGGCATGGCGAGGATTTGACTCGGCATCGGCGACATTTTGGCAAGGGGTGCGCCTAGATTCGAGCAGCACTTGCGGTGTCGCTCTACTTTCTGGAGAGCGGGTGGTAGTGCCCGATGTTGAAGCTTGCGAGTTTATGGCTGGCACAGAAGATCTAGCGTTTTATCGGCTTTCCGGGATTCGTGCCGTGCAGTCCACCCCGCTGCTGTCGCGCAGCGGTTGCATTGTGGGGATGATCTCCAATCACTGGCGCGAGCCACATCAACCTTCTAAGCGTGATCTGCGGCTGCTCGATATTATTGCAAGACAGGTCGCTGATTTGATTGAGCGCAAATCTGCTGAAACCGAACGAGAGCAGCTTTTGCAGCGCGAGCAAGCCGCACGACAAGCCGCAGAGCAAGCCAACCGTATCAAGGACGAGTTCCTGGCTGTGTTGTCCCATGAACTGCGATCGCCCCTCAACCCGATTCTGGGCTGGACTCGCCTGCTGCAAAACGGCAAACTGGACGCAAATCGCCGAACAGAAGCCCTGAAGACGATCGAACGCAACGCCAAACTACAAACCCAACTGATCGAAGACTTGCTTGACATCTCCCGGATTATGCAGGGCAAGCTGTCCTTAACAGCGGCTCTCACGAGTTTGACCTTTGTGATTTCTGCTGCCGTTGAAACGGTGCGATTGGCAGCAGCAGCCAAGAACATTCAAATCACGCTTGACCTTGATCCCCAAATTGCCTCCATCTCTGGGGATGCCGCCCGCTTACAGCAGGTCATATGGAACTTGCTCACCAATGCCGTCAAGTTCACGCCTAATGGCGGACAGGTGACGGTTGAACTACGGCAATTGAATCACCTGGCTCAGATTCGCGTCATCGATACGGGCAAAGGCATCAACCCCCAGTTCTTGCCCCATGTCTTTGAATATTTTCGGCAGGAAAATGGCTCAACGACGCGCAAGTTTGGTGGGTTGGGCTTGGGTCTGGCGATCGTGCGCCAAATTGTCGAACTGCATGGCGGCACCGTTTGGGCAGAGAGCCGGGGTGAGAATCAGGGCGCAACCTTCATCGTGCAATTGCCTGTCATGCAGCAGAGAACGGCAATTGCCGCTGAACCAGCCTACCCGCAAGCAGACGTAGAAATTCCTTTAGATGGCATCCAAATCTTACTGGTGGACGATGAGCCAGATACCCGTGAGTTTCAAGCGTTTCTATTGGAACAAAGCGGGGCAAAGGTGACGGCGGTTGCGTCTGGCTTGGAGGCACTACAATCGCTGGATCAGTTCATTCCCGATGCGATTGTCAGTGATATTGGTATGGCAGATATGGATGGTTATATGCTGATGCAGCAGATTCGCTCTCGCCCTCCAAGCCAGGGTGGACAAGTTCCGGCGATCGCCCTGACTGCATATGCTAGAGACATTGATCAGCAGAAAGCGCGTCAGGTTGGTTTCCAGACGCACATCACAAAACCTGTGGAGCCAGAAGCGTTGGTGGAAGCGATCGCCTGTCTTTTAGGGTAGCCTGGTCCTTCTCCTACGCGAACAACTCTTGATGGACATAAGCAAACCTGGAGCGATCGCCAGTCTGTTCAGCACCATTTCAATCTCACCGACTGGCAATCCCTGACAAGCCGTGAGCAGTTTTTGTTTGGCGTCTGGGTCATCCTTGCCCAGCCAGGGATGCTGGTTGCAGAACTGGGTAGCAATCGCCTGTACCTGCTGACGATCGGGCAGTGCATAAGACAGTACTGAAATAAATGGTTGCAGTTCTAGCGGCAATTGAACGTAGGTTTCTAGCAAAACCCAATAATGAGGCACCGAGTTCCATAGCGCCTGGTGGTATGCATTTAAGAGTTGTAGCAACGTGGCCGACTCATCTCTGCAACCGTGCTATGCAAAACCTCTTCTAGAAGATAAATACCGGGTTTCGACTGCTCTAACAAGAATTGCAGAATGTCTTGCTCAACCGTTTGCGTTGTGGATTGCAGAATGATTTGCTCTTGTGGTGCGACCAACTGTTGAAGCGTTGAGTAACCAGGGTTCCAGACATACACTGGTAGTGATCGTGCGTCACCCCATAGATAAAACTAGTTTAACACTAGTCGAATGGACACTTTTGCCCAACACTGTTATGAGGTGTTATTAGAAACATTGCGGTGATTGGAGATTGCTATTTGGGACAAATATCGAACAACAGCACTAATGCGGGAGATTGAGGAGGAATTCGGATTTACCCCGGTTATTAACCCAGAACAGCGGCAGAAGCAAGCGCCATCGGTGGGACAGATACGACTTTTGCGATCGCGGAACTAGAACTTTAGCTTAGCAGGACGGGTTCGCCAGAAAACCCACTCAAACCAGCTAATTTCAGAGGCTTGAGTCCATCAGGCATATCTTCTGAGGATTCAATTTAATTGCAATTTTTGATGCTCTGCGATTTCCCTCTATTGTGTGGGCAGACTCGATCAATCCTTCTCCAATTAATTGATCGATAGCTTGCCATAGTGTCTGATTCTGACGAGGAATATTTTTACCAAAAAGACCGAGATGCTTGAAAAGAATGTTTCTAGCTATGTAATAGTAACCGCTTGCATCTGGCTTATCCCAACGCAATCGGCTCGACAAATAAATAATTAGCTTTAAGCGATAGTTATGTTTTGAATTAACTTTTTCTTCTTGAGCTAAAGATATATCCTTACTAAGGGTAACTGCATCTTGTATTCCATTAAAACCTCCATAAAAGCGCAACATAATAGTATAGCTATCAGCCGCGCCATGCATGTGTAGGAAAACCTCTTCCAAATCAAACTTGCGCGGATAATTTTTAACAGTAAATTCTTCAATAATTAAAATTGATTTAATAATTAACCGGGCATCTCGATTGCCGTCACGCTCAATCGCTTGAGCAAAAACCAAGTTGATTTTTGTGAAGAGCCATCAAGTCTTGATGAACCTGAGAGCGAGAGCGAGAGTTAAAATAACCTCGACTGTCAGGAGTATAACCTAATGCATTGAGCAGATCGTTTGTTTCAAAAGTCACTTCTCCTTTGCGCCTACCTTCATTATCCTCTTGCTCAGAAGCTTTTTTATAAAGATAAAGAACAATAGCAATTTGACGGGGATTAAGAAAAGTGAGCAGCGCTAGAAAAATTCTCTGAAGGCTGCTATCAGGAATCTGCTCTAAAACCTTGGAAATATTACCTTCTTTATAGGGAGAAAAGTCGATTTGACTAAAGTTTTTCTCAAGTTCTTCTCTAATGTGAGCTTCAATTTCACTTAAAGAAATGCGGCGAGATACGGCTACATCGCCTTGGCTGTTATTATCTGGCTCGATGGACTGCTCTAAAAGATTTCGCCATTAACCATACTGAGGGTTGGCAAACCCCAGTCTGGATTCTTAGAAAAAGCCCCCGCCTGCGGTATGAGTTGCAACAAGGTTCCGTCAATTGCGAAAGTGGAGTTCGACATCATTTTGGGTTCAGCTCAATTTTACCCTGCTAAACAAGACACTGCATTTAGCGCGATGTTGCCATTCTAGTTGTGGAAAGCTCTAGAAACTTAACAATGGTTGCGATCGCTGCGTATGATTTTGGTTGCGATCGCTGCGTATGATTTTGGTTGCGATCGCTGCGTATCGTCCCCTCCCATTGGTTGCGATCGCTGCGTATAAAAGTTCAGGGTGAACATTTTGACCCCCTTGCCCTTAACTTTCTCGGATGCTAGCCTTACCTCAAAGATGACAAACATCTAATACAGGCATCGCCTGATGCAGCCTAAGTTATTTTTGCAGTCTCAAGCTTACAAAAGCTAACGACTGTGATCGGTTTTGGTTTGTATTAGCTGTTAAGCATTAAAGCCATCTTGTTAGAGATAGTTCTACCAATTCTTCTTGCCGTCACTGGCATATTTAGCCGAAAGTAACAAAAATTCCTTTACGGGAACTTAAGCTAAGTTTCGGTAGGCTTCCAGTGATTCAGTTGGAAAAATTATCAAAACTTTGGACTCACAGTCGAGACTCGTCAATCATCCTGTTATTCAAGATTTGAGGATCTTATCATTCTAATGATTCTTTGCTCAGTGAAAAATCATGGACAGGGCGCTTAGAAGCACCCGGCAAAAACAATGTCTTAAAAAGCTTCCACCCCGAAAGTACACTCATCATCAAAATAAAACAGAATCTCATTTGGAAGACCCCCATATCTTTCGTTTCTGGACGATTTTGATCGGAAGCTGAGGATTCTTTAGCCTAGATCAACTGTAGTTTTTCTGGTTAGGAGTTGTAATCCGAGCAGGCTTTCTTCATCTCTTAATCAAATTGAAACAGGTCATTTCAATTTGATTTCCCACAATTTATGCCGGAATTGCAAATGTATTTTTCCTTTTTTCTCCATCGGCTGTATTTTTTCAACGCCCTTCAATTTTCTATCCCTCTTTTATTCAAATATCATTTTCTGTTACAAGCTCCAGGCTATTTTACAAAGGAACAGTTTCTAGGTACGCGGAACTTGAATTCAGACATTCATACTGTTAGCGATGGCATTCTGAAACATTTTTGTTGGAAAAGCTGGTCTGAGGCAATCATGCTCAGTAGCCTTTAAAAAAACCTAGTTTGCCGGGCAGCATTAACTTCGATTTTTTCTGTTATTAGTTTGGAGAAATTGAGGATGAATAAACTACTTCAAACAGTTGAAATCACTAACCAAATTGCAACCCGCCACCGACAGGAATGGCGCGACAGTGCGATCGCAGAAGCACTCATTGACGAAGCCCTAGTTTCTCTAACAGACGAAGAGGCGATCGCTGTTTTACTTTCGGAAAAGCTTGCTACCTTGGGCGGGCATAGTACCCAGTACGTCACACAGCCTGTTAAACGCCTGCTAGAGCGCTATGGTCATCTCGAAGCCGGTGGTTGGGCGGTTAATAATGTCGCGCCGACGGGCGAAGTCGATCTTTGGTCGCAGTTCAAGGCAGATCGCCCCCGTTTCCAGCGCGAACTGGGCAGAACCAAACCCATCAAGTACGAAACTCCCTTATCCACCCCCAGCAGCCTCTACTGTCTCCCCGTTCCTGACCCCCTCTGGCAGGCGATCGCCACCGCTATGGGGCTACCAAACCTGAAGGCTGTAACAGTCACCAGTTCTGGCCCTGGTTGCTGGAACATCCCGAAATTCCCCTATTTCTCAATGAAGGCTCCAAAAAAGGCGGCTGTCTCCTCTCTCACGCATACGCAGCGATCGCAAGCCCTGGGGTCACCATGTTTTACCGCACGGTTAAGGACAGTAGCGGGCGGGTAGTGGATCGCTATCTTCATCCAAAACTGCAACCTTTCGTGGTTGGGCGCGTATTTTACCTGACGTTTGACCAGGACGAGAAGGAAAAGACCCGACTTAATACCCGCATTGCCGTCGCCCAAACTGCCCGTTTGTTGCTGGCTGCGGGAGCGGCTCAGGTATTGATCGTCCAGTGGGAACCGGGTCTGGGCAAGGGCGTTGACGATGTTATTTTTACCCACGGCCCCGAACGCTTCGAGCAGGCAGTAGAAGCAGCCCTAACCTACGAGCAATGGCGCAAGTGGGATGATTGGCGGCTCGATACCCGTCCTTCCCTGCGAGTGTGCGATCGCTATTTAAATTTTCAAATCCCCCAGCATGAGCCGATCGTGGCGCTCAAATCCGTTCAGGGCACTGGTAAAACCGAGTTAATCGCCAATCACGTTGAGAAACAGCGGGAGGAACGCCCCATTTTTGTTCTAACTCACCGAGAATCCCTAGCTCAGGCTCTGGCTAGTCGTTTTAACGTTCCCTACCGCACGGAGAAATGTGCTGAGGGACGGCTCTTTGGTTATTCACTCTGTATCGATTCCCTCCACGCGGGGCGGGGGTTTCGCCTGGAAGACATCTCTCAAAAGCCTTGCCTGGTCATCCGTCGATGAATGCGAGCAGGTGCTGTGGCATCTCCTGGAATCCGATACCGATGTCAAGAACTATCGCACGACCGTCCTCCACAATCTCCGGCAGTTATTGACCCATGCAGTCCGGAGCGGCGGGCAGATTCTGCTCAGCGATGCCGATTTAAGCGACCTTTCCCTGAATTTTGTTAAACAGATGGCGGGACTGCCCAGCGATTATCCCCTCTGGCTGGCGGTGAATGAATATCAACATTCTGGCTGGGAGGTTACCAACTACAGCCACAGCCCCGTTGAAGCTTGGTATCGGGATTTGCTGGCGGCGATCGCCAGTGGAGAGCGTCTATTCATCGCGACGGCATCTCAAAAACCAGGTAGTCCTTTCGGAACCATTGCCCTAGAAGCGGCCATTAGCGCCCAATTCCCCGACAAAAAACTGCTGCGTCTGGATTCAGAAACCTTGGGTGATAGAACCCATCCGGCGTTTGGAGCGATGGGACACCTCAACGAGGTCGTCATCGATTACGATATCGTTCTGGCTAGCCCTAGCCTGGAAACCGGGGTGTCTATCGATGTTAGAGGTCACTTCAGTAGCGTTTGGGCTTACAGTGCTGGAAATTTACCGCCTACCAATTTCGTGCAGATGCTCTGGCGAGTTCGCGACCCCGTTCCCCGCCGTATCTGGACGAACCACACCGGCATCGGCACGATTGGCAACGGCAGCTCCAGCTACAAATCCCTGCTGACTTCCACCAGCACCCGTGCCCGTGAGAACCTCCATTTGCTGCGCGAGTTTGACATTTCTCCAGAGTGCATCGACGGCGAAATTGCCCCCATCGCCACCAGGGCCTGGGCACGCTACGGCGCTCGCTTCAATGCTCACCACTGGCGCTATCGCGACACCATTGCCGAACTGTTGGAATCTCAGGGTCACACTTTGACCACTTGGGAAAACGACATGGATAAGCCGGAGCAAATCCTTTTGCGGGAGCAAATTCGGGACATCAGTGAACAGGAACAGTTCAATCGGGCGCAGGAAGAAGCTAATGCTGCTGATATTGACGATGAAAAAGCAACAGAACTGCAAGAAAAACGCAGCACCTCTCCCAGCGAGCAGCGCCAACTCCGCAAGCACATTCTCAAAAAGCGCTACAAGGTCGAACAAGTGACCCCAGAGCTGGCCCTGGCCGATGCTAAAGGAGCCTATAGGCCACTACGGTTAGAGTTTTTTCTCACCGTTGGGCGGGACGCCTTGCCAGAGCGGGACTGTCGCACCCTCTCGTCTTTAACTGAAAACAACGCAGGGGAAGCCTTTGCCCCCGATGTTGCCCGTGCCCTGCTCAGCTCCACCGTTGATGCCCTCGACAAAATCAAAGCCGCAATTCTCCTCGACCCCGACCGCGAATGGCACAAAGACGACCCCGATCTAGTTGCCCTCTTTGGCCATCTCACCCGCGACCCCCAGGGCTGCAAGCGTCGTCTCGGATTCTCTCCTGGTAAATCGGCGATCGCGGCGGGCAATCAGATTTTAGGGCTATTTGGGCGACGGCTGGAATATGTGAGACACGACCGACTGGACAGCCAGCAAAGGCGACGGGTTTACCGACTCGCAGCGGACGACATTGGCATAGACCGCAGGGCGCTCTACGAGCGCTGGCTTAATGCAGATTTATCGCCACCGAACGAACAGCCAACCGCATTGGATTCGGTAGAAGCTTATTGGACGCCGCCATAGTGACTAAGTGAGTCGGTGTTGGGGCTAGAAGGCTCTAGCCCTTCTACTGAATGACCGTTCGGGTACAGGCACGGGAATAACAACTTTATTCCCGCAAACGGAAAAACTCAAACCAAGTCCATAAATTCTCAATGTATTTACACACCAAGTTCGGTAGAGCCAGAAAAACCTCTATGAAGAGGTTTAATTGAAATTTTAAAAGTTAGGCGACGAGCTTACCCTTTAGCTAAGAGAAAACTGAGTCGCCACCGATAAAAGGAGCTGGTGCAGGGCCGGAAGCACTAAAACCAAAAGTGTAGTCTCCAATCCCGCCGGTCGCGTCAGTAACAGCTATAAAGTAGGTTCCAGTGAAGGGAACTCGAAATTGGATATAAGGCTCCGAACCAAAAAGTGAAGAATTGTCTTGTTCAAAAAGCGGCTGTAGCGTTTGGCTTGTCTCATCAAGATAAAGAATTCCTAGGTAAGGGTCAGGCAAAGTCCCACCGCCGGAGGGGGCACCAGTGTGACTACCGCAGCGTAGTCTACTTCACCAGCTAGTGTCATAGGAATCTCACAACCTTAAAAGGTTGTGAGATTCCTTGACCAGGTAAGCTGCCGAGGAGCGCATCTGGACCATAACTATCAGCCGGAAATGGTACACCGTTTGGATTCGTTAAAATATCAATAGTCCACATCAAAAACATCCTCTGTTTTTAGGTTACTTGTAGAATATAAAGTTAGTTTTGTGAAATCATTAATAATTTTTGCCAATCAAACTTCCTAAAACTGCAAAGCTGTTTTCAGAAAATTAAGGTCTAGAATTCTCTTTAGTCATCGAGTCCTTAGTATTAATAAGAGGAAGTACATAGGGGTTATCGGGATTAGACTGGACTGTCCTGGACAGTTCTGGATAAGTCACTTTCTTCTTGAGAAAATTGGCAGGCTTTTAGAGACGTTAGTTCGCAGGATACAAAAAACTAAAGCTTAAATATCGCTGCAATCAGACGGGGGGAACATAACCACCCCACGTTTCACTAACTGTCAGGACTCGGATCGCGAACTTGAGAGAGAGCAGCGTCAATCTGGATTCCTTGTAGGTGTATGCTACTAACCCATCTATCAGATTAGCAATAAAGTTCTTAGGACTTCATTGATGGGAATGCTTACTTTGAGCGATATTCTTGAGTCGATCATTGGTTAGCTCAATTATAATCCATTTGCATAAGAGCGTCTTGTCCATCAGCGCTATTAACTAATTTCTCGGATTCTTCTTGAGTTTAGTGACTGGCTGTAGTCCTCTTGTCATAACTCCTCGAATAGTTTCTGAGAAATATAGCCGCACCGCCAAACAGGTTGCCCATGATCCCTTTAGCCAAATCTGGCACGAGTGTACGGTCATCGATATTAGCCACAGTCAATTGAAAAGCCAGCAATTATCCACGCTTATTGATAAGCAAGGGGAATTTGAACCCTGGAAGGGTAACAAAGAGGCTAGAAAGCAGACAAGGCAAGGGAAGCAGTGCGAAAACCTTGCTGATAATAAAGGCGTTTACTAGGGCAGGCACGAGTTAAGTGGGCCATCTCAACGGCAAAAGTGTCTAAAGACTCCAACCAAGAATGAGTATGTAAACCCGTGTAAAAACTGCTGTGTCGCCGATGAGAACGCCGCCGTTCACTGGGACGATTAATATACTTAGCAACTCCTTTACGTTTAATCTCGATACCAACAAAGGTCGATGCACAGTAAGCAAAACAAATAAGTAAAATCAAGGCAAGCAGGCGCTGCCCTTGCAAGCGAGTAGGCTCCAAATTATAGCCCCCTTTTTTGAAGTCGCGGAACATTTCTTCAATGCCCATACGCCGTTGATAAGCAGAGATAGCAGGATGGAAATCCGAGAAGTTAGTGCAGATAAACCAAGGTTCCTGAACTCGTTTACCGCCATAGGTCTTTTTGAAATTGGCGGCTAAATTGACTGGGCCAAAGCCTTTAGACTTAGTGATTTTAATTCCTTGAAAATAAAGAGAGGTTCCAGGGGTTAGTCCCAACTGGCTCAATTGAATCCATTGCTCTATGTGGGTTTGGATTTCCAGATAAGTGCTACAGCGCAATCGCAGGCAGAACCAAGTTCGGGCATAACTTGAAAGCCAGCGAGCCAGCTCGACGCCACAAAATTCTCGATCTCCCAATATCACTTTAGGATAACCAGAAAATCGAGGTAAAACTTGCTCCAGAAATGCCGTTTGTGTCAATAGGCTGGTACTGCCCAACTGAGGAAGTAATTCACAATAAATTGGCAGCGCCCTGTTTTGATAAACTAGGCTGAGTACCAAGAGATTAATGCCACCCCACTGAGTTCTATCGATAACGAAATAAAGCACCTGTGAGGTATCAAAATTTATTTCTATCCAGCGCTGAATCAGGGGTAGCCAAAGGCTTTTGAAACTCAAGCTAGGACAGGAGAGAAATCGTTGCAAGCGACGGCGGCGACCCTCAAAGGTAATGGGTAAGGGAAAACGGTTGGCTAGTTGCTCTAGCCTCACCCAACGATGCTCCTGCAACAGATTAATCAGGACTGTTACCAAAATCACCTGAACGGGATTTAGATATTGTTCCAGGTAAGTTTGATACGATGAGGGCAACTTTTTATTCATTCTCACTTGATAGGTCTTGTTGACAAAAGCTTGACCTATCTTTTTTACCATATTTTCCTCTATTCCTTACTGGACAAGGCTTTGACTCTCCTTGTTACCCTCCCAGACTCTTTCCAAACGGTCATCATTGAGATGCTCCGGCTTCACCCCCTCTCCCAACAGGTGTTCTGTCGCTTTCCCCACAAAAAATTGCTCA
>JAAUTN010000669.1 GCA_012031415.1 Leptolyngbyaceae cyanobacterium SM1_4_3
GGGCAGCAAATTCTGAGTGGGCAAATTAAATTACTCTATGTGGCTCCAGAACGACTGCTGACTGAGCAATTTTTGCTGTTTCTCGATCAGGTGACGGCGCAAATCGGCATCGCAACGGTAGCCATTGACGAAGCCCACTGTGTTTCTGAATGGGGGCATGATTTCCGCCCAGAATATCGTCAGTTGCGTTCCTTGCGGCAGCGTTATCCAGACGTGCCGGTGTTGGCGCTCACAGCTACAGCCACGGCGCGGGTGCAGCAAGACATCATGGAGCAGTTGGGTTTGCAGCAGCCGTTTGTTCACATTGCCAGTTTTAATCGTCCGAATCTGCATTACGAAGTGCGCCCCAAGCCCAAACAACCCTATCGGGAACTGCTACGGCTGATTCAACAAACGCCCGGATCAGGAATTATTTACTGTCTGAGCCGCAAAAAAGTAGATGAAATTACCCAAAAGCTGCAAGCTGATGGCGTTGAGGCGTTACCCTACCATGCTGGACTCAACGATCAGGTGCGGCAAAGGAACCAAACTCGGTTTATTCGAGACGATGTGCGCGTCATGGTGGCCACGATTGCCTTTGGCATGGGCATCAACAAGCCCGACGTGCGGTTTGTGATTCACTATGATTTGCCGCGCAATCTGGAAGGCTACTATCAAGAATCGGGTCGGGCCGGACGAGACGGAGAACCCGCCAAATGTTTGCTGTTGTTTAGCTATGGCGACATTCGCACCATCGAGTTTTTAATTGATCAAAAAGTTGATCCGCTAACCAGCGAACCGCTCGAAGCCGAACAGCAAATCGCCCGTCAGCAGCTACGCCAAGTCATCGACTATGCCGAAGGCATTGAATGTCGTCGCACGATTCAGTTAGGCTACTTTGGGGAACGGTTTCCCGGTAGCTGCGCCAACTGCGATAACTGCCTTAGCCCACGAGCACCGCAAGATTGGACGATCGAAGCGCAGAAGTTTCTCTCTTGCGTGGCGCGTTGCCAAGAGCGGTTTGGCATGACCTACATTATCGACGTGCTGCGGGGTTCTAAAGAAAAGCGGATTTTGGCAAATCGTCACGATCAGCTTTCTACCCATGGCATCGGCAAAGATCACAGCGCCGAAGATTGGCGGATTTTGGGACGTTCTTTGATCCATCAAGGATTGCTCGACGAAACAACGGATGGCTACTCTGTGCTGAAACTAAACCCACTGAGTTGGGAGGTGTTGCGGAAACAGCGGTTGGTTCACATTGCGTTGCCCAATCGTCCGACTGCGGCGCGAACGGTTTCCACGGAAGCCAAAGCCAATGCCGAAATGCTGTTTGAACAGTTGCGGAAGCTGCGGAAACAAATTGCTGATGAACAGGCGGTTCCGCCTTACGTGGTGTTTGCCGACTCTAGCCTGCGGCTGATGTCTCAACTGCAACCCCAAACCATTGATGCTTTCTCAGAAATTTCTGGCGTGGGCAGCCACAAGCTGGCTCGCTATGGGCCGCGTTTTGTGGAAGAAATCCAGGCTTTTTGTCGAGCGCAATGATTCGCACACTTCTGTGCACACTTTCGATTTGCACACTTTCGATTCACATACTTTCTACGGTTCTGTTGCTGGTAAAGTAACTTGAATGTTAGTTGTTCCGTTTAGCACGCTCGATACGGTTAATCTACCGCCATACAGTTCAACAATACGTCGAGTAATACTCAGCCCCAAGCCTGTTCCTTGCTGTTCATTTTGACGGCGGTTGAACTGAACGTATGCGCCAATCGCCGAAATTTTGTTCTAAGGTTAATCCCTGACTTTGATTGACAATATTGATAATATAATATCTGGTTTCATTCATCGACTCGTTGACTACACCCGTTATTTGAATCAGTGTATCGGCATCAGAAAACTTACAAGCATTATCAACCAATTCCTCAACGACCCGAATCAAGCGCTCTTCAGGTAAAAAAAATTTTTGCCCTTTCCAAACTGATTGCAAATCTCTTTCTCGGTTATATCGACTCGCAATTCTCAATGCTGCACTTTGTAAGACTTCCAGCGGATTCCAAGGACTAGACATCTGCAATTCCTGTAGTCGTTCAGAATCGCGTTTCATCATTTCAAGCTCTACATAAAGCAAAAACTTTTTGACAAGACCATAGAGCCGTTCACCAGATTCTCGAATGGCGTTGGCAACTTCTAAAACCTCTCTCGGATTATTAGCCAGCACTCGCAACAGGTCTGCGCCAGTCAAAATGCCTGTCAGAGGTGTGCGAAACTCATGAGGCAAGGAGAAGGCAATACTGTTTCTCAGCGTTTCAAGCTGCTGTTGTGATTGAGCCTGAATTTGCGCCTGCCTATCCAAGCGACTGGTGACTGCGCTAATCAACTCTTTGGCAGTACAAGGCTTCGTCAAATAGTCGTCTGCGACCCAACTCCATCCCATAGCGCACATCTGCTTTGGTTCCTTTAACGCTCAAAAAAATAAATGGAATGGTCGCTGTGACTGGGTTCTGCCGTAAATCAGTCAGCACAGCATAGCCGTCAGTGCCGGGCATCAGAATGTCACACAAGATCAGATCGGGAACCTGCTCTTGAGCCAAGCGAATGCCTAATGTGCCGTTAGAAGCTCCAACGGCTTGAAACCCCTCCTCTTCTAGCCAATCTTGAATCGCATCCCGGACAATTTCTTTATCCTCAATCACCAAAACCGTTTTCATAGGGCAACTGCAACTCTAACCCTCAGCGTATTTTTAGCTGAGCACTGATCAACAACCAAAACAAATCCCCAAAATGATCGCTAGCTGAATACAGTATGACAGTCAAAACTCAGTATTTTTAGCGGAACAAAACTATGAATAAACTTTTGCGCTGTGTGTAGAAATTGCGAATATACCCAAGGATAAATAATTGTACCTTTCGATTAATGAGTATTAACACACGAAGGGTAAAGAAAATCATATCGTAAGCAACTATTGGAACGCATTCGATGACAAAATTGCAAGTATTCTATCAGCTTTTCAGAAAAAAACACAGCAATACCAATCAATTCAAATGACCTGCCCAAACCAACACCTGACCTTTTGAACCCGCTCTTTAAGTATCTGTGGATTCAAGACGCTATTAGAC
>JAAUTN010000670.1 GCA_012031415.1 Leptolyngbyaceae cyanobacterium SM1_4_3
CAGGTTTTTTCCGTGTGTTTGAGGAAATCTTGCAGGTGTTAGACCAACAGGGCAGTTAGAGGGCTTCCGTTCAGTGGCGGATACCCTGTTGATTGCCATTGATGGCACCCAATACTTCAGTTCGAGCCAAATCCACTGCTCGAACTGTTCAACCCGTAGGCTGAAGTCGGGAGAAACCCACTTTTTTCATAGCGTCATCACGCCAGTCATCGTCGCTCCAAGGCACAGCCATGTCATTCCGTTGGTGCCCGAATTCATTGTGCCGCAAGATGGTCATGACAAACAGGACTGTGAGAATGCCGCCGCAAAACGGTGGTTGGCGCAGCATGGGTCACGCTTGAGTGCCCTGAACGTGACGGTGTTAGGGGATGACCTCTATTGCCACCAGCCCCTGTGCCAGCAGTTTTTAGCCCAACAATTGGACTTCATCCTGGTCTGTCGTCCGGAATCTCACACCACCCTCTACGAGCATCTGGAGGGCATTGACCTTCCCACGGTCACCGTGAAACGGTGGACTGGCAAAATTGAGGAAACCTATACCTACCGCTATCTCAACGGAGTGCCCCTGAAAGATAGCGAGGATGCCCTGTTGGTGAACTGGTGTGAGGTTACCGTCACTCGTCCTGACGGTAAAGTGACGTATCAGAATTCGTTTGCCACCAATCACCTGCTGAGCCATGAAAACGTAGCAGACATCGTTCTAGCAGGGCGTACCCGCTGGAAGGTCGAAAACGAGAATAACAACACCCTCAAGACCAAGGGCTACAACCTGGAACACAATTTCGGGCATGGTAAAGGGCACCTTTCCTCGCTGCTTGCCACCCTGAACATCTTGTCGCTGCTGTTCCACACCTTGCTAGAGTTGCTTGACCAGAAGTACAAGCTGCTGCGATCTCACTTGCCCACGCGCAAGACCTTCTTTGATGACTTGCGGGCGTTGACCCGTTATAGAATTCATTTGAGATCTTTTTAAGTGGCTAATCGTTTCGCCATCAAGCGAATAAAGCAGAGGTTGAGCTTTGTTCTGGCATGTTCAAGCGTCCACTCAAAGTTTTTGACCAAATTCTTGCACCGCTCCACCCAAGCATTGGAACGCTCAATCACCCAGCGCATTGCCACAGGCACAAATCCTGACTTTCCTTGAGCGCTCTTCTGGGCTTTCGAGGGTTTGGCAGATAGCTCAAACTGAATCTTGCTCATGATCTCTGGGTACACCTGCTCTAGAGCCGTTTGAATCTTTTCAGGGTGATACCCGTGGTCGAGCAAAATCGTGGTCTTCGCCAGTTCTAAGGGCTTTTGGCGAAAGTAGTCGATGTTGTCGCTCAGCATCTCAATTAATCCCTGGTCGTCGGAGACATTGGCACGAGTACAGTGAGTGAAAAACGGAAATCCTAAACTGTCAACTGCCAGATGCCGTTTAATTCCATTGGTGGCTTTGTAAAAACAGAAGCCCTTGGAATCGGCGCTGGCGTTACAGGTATTCTTCACCGCTTGCGAGTCAATCATGATTAACCGTGTCCATTTCCTTTTTTTTTAGCGTGAACTCGGACTTCTCCGTGAAGTACCTCCATCAGTTGGTCAAACACTCCTGCATCTCGCCATTGCTTGTAATGCCAGTAGACGGTGGAGTAGGGTGGAAAGCAGGGTAAGCGCATCTAAAAAGGAAGCTAGATATACAGACGATTTGCCCAGTGTGTGGTGCATCAGGTTCAGCCTGTGCGACCTATCGATGCCCGTGACGTAACTGGAGAACTGAGGGATGATCAAAGAGTCCCTTGCTCCCTTTTACTGCACCCATGTCGTCAGGATTTGCCTATCCCGTTCAACCTCAATCGACTCGACGAGTCATTGTTCAAGCTACAGCGTTGAGTGAACGTTTGCAAGCGTGTTTTTCTACGCTCGAAGACCCTCGCGTTGAACGAACTCGCTTACACCTGTTGTCGGACATTTTAACGATTGCGATTCTATCGATTCTGGCAGGTGGTGAGGGCTGGGAGGACATGGAGTTGTATGGCATCAGTAAACAAGCATGGTTGTCTACATTTCTTGCTCTGCCAAACGGTATTCCGAGTGAGGATACGTTTCGACGAGTGTTTGAACGCATTGACCCGCAACAATTTGAGCACTGCTTTCAGCGATGGGTGAAACACCTGATTGATGACTTGAAGATTCGCTTGATTGCAGTGGATGGTAAAAGTGCGAACGGTTCCTATGACCGAGAATTTGGCACCTCAGCTTTGCACTTGGTGACGTGCCTGGGCGAGTGAGCATCGGCTAGTTTTGGCACAAGCTAAAGTGCAAGACAAGTCCAATGAAATCACAGCGATTCCAGTCCTTCTAGAGTTGCTAGATTTGAGTGGGTGCATTGTCACACTCGATGCCATGGGCACTCAAAAAACTATCGCTCGTCAGATTCATGATGCCAGTGCAGATTACATTCTCAGCCTCAAATTGAATCATCCAACTCTATTTCAACAGGTTGAGCAGTGGTTTCAACAAGCTCACTTAGAAGGCACCCTGCCGACTCCGCGTGAACACACCACCGAGAGTGGGCATCATCGCATTGAAACTCGAATGGTTTGGACGCTCCCCGTTAGTGCATTCGCCACCCTCCACCAAGCCGACGAGTGGGCAGGATTACAAAGCGTTGTCATTGTGGAACGAACCCGTCGCCTGTGGAATAAAACCACTCACGAAGTCCAGTTTTACCTCAGCAGTTTGCCCCCCGAAAGTCCTCAAATTGCCACTGCCATCCGGCAGCATTGGGGGATTGAAAACGGACTGCATTGGACTTTAGATGTCACTTTTGGTGAAGATGCTTGTCGGGTGCGTTCGCTCCATGCCCCTCACAATTTGTCCTTTGTTACGCCGCTTTGCTGTCAATGCACTCAATCGTGTTGCTGGCAAACAAAGTCTTAGGCAGAAATCCAAGCGAGCCGCAATGGATGATAGCTTTATGCTGCAAGTATTAGCAGCAGCCTTGCCCGACTCTAGCGAGAACGCTAACCTTAGCTGTCAATAGCTTTTGAGATGCGCTTACCCTGCTATATTGGCTTTGATGTTCATTCTGCGGCGAGATGATCCATGATCATTGA
>JAAUTN010000671.1 GCA_012031415.1 Leptolyngbyaceae cyanobacterium SM1_4_3
GAGGGGCGATCGTGGCGGCTCAACTCAATCGTTAGACCCTCTCCAGTAGCACCGGAACATTGGCTTGTTGTTATCACAGATAAAGTAGCAAAAGTTACTTGTTTTATTGATAGCACTGGAACACTGGAAGAGATCATTGTTTGATTTGAGTGTGCGATGCGGCAACGTCTAACAAATCATTGGAGCCGACCATTGATGGGTTAGTTGAGAAAGTTGAGGGGCGATCGTGGCGGCTCAACTCAATCGTTAGACCCTCTCCAGTAGCACCGGAACATTGGCTTGTTGTTATCACAGATAAAGTAGCAAAAGTTACTTGTTTTATTGATAGCACTGGAACACTGGGAGCGATCGTTCTTTCTTCTAAGTGTGCGATGCGGCAACGTCTAACAAATCATTGGAGCCGACCATTGATGGGTTAGTTGAGAAAATTGAGGGGCGATCGTGGCGGCTCAACTCAATCGTTAGCTGGCTTCGTATCGAGTCCTTGCACTCGTCCTTCAAGGTTATCTGTCGTTGCGAGATCGCTTAGGAGGAGATCGGGGAGGGCAGGAGTAGGAAGAGATCGGGGAGTGAGCCTTCTTGAGAGCAATCGATTATGATAGAGGCAACTATAAATCCGTATCATAAAAAGTCCAGGAATGCACTTCAAATTCTCGCCAGACATTTTAAGCAGATTGGGTGAAGAACTTATTCCCAATCCCGACCAGGGAATTATGGAGCTAGTAAAAAAACTCCTACGATGCAGATGCTACAGAATGTACGGTGAAACTCATCAATACTGAGGCGACGGGTGGTTCACTTGTTGTATCAGACAACGGTATTGGGATGGATCTCAATGCGATCGCCGATGGGTGGCTTGTGATTGGGCGTTCTAAAAAAGCGGCTCGTCTTCCCACTCGATTAGGGCGTTTACCTGTAGGCGATAAGGGACTAGGAAGACTGGCGGCTCTGCGACAAGGTTCACACGTTACTCTAAAAACGCGCCCTGCTGGTGACTCTGATATTGAATATTCCTTATCTATCAACTGGGAAGACTTTGCTCAAGCAAGTGTGGTTGAAGATGTTACCCTAGCTGTCGCGGAGAATGAAACACAGCAATCTCAAGGCACTGATACTACTATTCAAGATTTAAGATTCAAGTTGGGCAAGCGAGAAGTCCAACGGTTAGCAAAAGAATTGTTGCTACTAGCAGACCCGTTTGATAACAAAACTGGCTTTCGCCCTAAACTGATCGCTCCAGGGTTCGCCGATCTAGAAAAACGGGTGCAAGAAGCTTATTTTGAGGATGCTGAATATCGCCTCAGTGCATCTCTCAATGCTGAGGGTAAAGCCGAGGCAAGGCTAATGGATTGGAAGGGCGATGTATTGTTTCACGTTAACCATCACGATCTTACAAAGCGGGAAACTCCCTACAAAGCGGTAGCGGCAAATCTTGAAGTGTGGATTTTTGGGCTGAGTACCCAGACCTTTTCTCGTAGGGAGAGAACTGCATCTATTGGAGAAATTAGAGAGTGGCTCTCGATCGTGGGAGGTGTACACCTTTATCATCGAGGGCTGCGGGTCAAACCTTACGGGGATTCAGGTAATGATTGGTTGAATATCAATCTAGAAAGGGCAAAAGCTGCCGAAGAACGTCCCTCAACTAACACGGTGATTGGTCGTGTGGTTGTCGTTGACCCAGATGATGTCTTAATTCAAAAGACAGATCGATTAGGTTTTATTGAAAATGAGGCATTTTCTGAACTTCGCCAATTTGCGATCGATGCTTTTGATTGGATGGCTAAAGTAAGGTTGAAGGAGTCTGAGAAAAAACGAGATCAGGGCAAGCGAGACATTAATCATGCTGTAGTAGAGGCTAGAGCTAAGGTCGAGCAAACGATCGCAGCATTAGAGATTCCTCAAACATCTCGCACACAGGTACTTCAGTTGATCCAGAATTACGAAAAAGTCAAGGAGCGTGAAACGCAGTCGTTACGAGAGGATGTATTGCTCTACCGTAGTTTTAGCAACAGCGGGTACAACCGCCGCCCTGTTTGCCCATGAGTCAGGCAAACCAGTCACTTTAGTTGAGAGAGCTGCTAAACGAATTGCAACACAAGGACAAAAACTATTAGCAGGTCAGTATGTTAAAGCTCTAGGCGAGCCTGTAGACGTGCTGTATAGAGCCGCTAACTCGTTAAGGAGTTTTGCGAAGTTTCCTCTACATCTACTAAAACGTGCAAAGCGGCGATCAAGTACCGTTGATGTTCATAATGTGATTGACGGAGTAATCGAGCTATTCCAACCATTTTTGGAAGAGGCAAAAGTAGACGTTAGGAAAGAATTAGCTGATGGTGCACCATCGATACGTGGCAGCATTGCTCTCTTAGAAGCCATCCTTGTTAATCTCATGACTAATGCAATTAATGCCTTAATGATAAAGATGCACCCTGTGAAACCGTCAAATTGTAATTAGTACCGTATTGACGACAACTCATCTTGAGCTTCGATTTCTGGATAATGGACTTGGAATTAAAAGCTTGGATCTAGACGAGATTTGGCTACCTGGCCGAACAACTACATCAGGAGGTACAGGGTTGGGTTTGACGATCGTTAAAGATTCTGTGACTGATTTAGGCGGTGAAATATGGGCAAAAGCAATGGTGAACTAGGCGGTGCAGAATTCATGGTCAAATTACCACTAGTTGGGGGTCTATGACAGCCAATTTAATAAGTACGTCTGTTGAAAGTCTTTCAAATGAATCGTTAAACAATAAAACTAAAATTTTCATTGTCGATGACGACAAAGATTTCGCTAAAACAGTAGCTTGGGAAGTTGAAGATGCAGGTTATGAGCCAGTTTTGATCGTTGAAGGATCTTTCGGAAAAGTTGATGATTTGGTATCTCAAATCTCTCAAGATGCCTATGGGGTTCTTTGTGACCACCGCTTGAGTGGGTCTGGTCTCGCTACTTTCCACGGTTCGGATCTAGTAGCAGCTTTGTACGATCGGAAGATACCAGCCCTACTCGATACTCAGTTTTACGAGATGGACAGTGATGTATCCATTAGGAAATATAGACATAAAATACCTGTACTCTTAAATAAAGACAA
>JAAUTN010000672.1 GCA_012031415.1 Leptolyngbyaceae cyanobacterium SM1_4_3
GAAGACTTTTCGCTTTTATCTAGAACATGCACCAGGCACAATGTTTCGCCTAGGTGTGGCGTTTCCCGATCAACCCAACTATCCGCTTCACCATCCGCAGTTTCATGTCAACGAGAACGCAATTATTACTGGAGTTGTGACGATGGCCTACTCTGCCTATAAGTATTGGTTCCATCGTTAGGCAGATCCGGTTGGTCGCCAATCTTGACTAAGGTGAGTTAACGGCAATCTTGCCATTCTTTGACTTAATCCTGAATTCAGTTAGTTGAGACAGTATAGGGCGCTATGGCATCATCAAAACATCTCCACGGTATTGAGTTAGTTGATTGTGCAAAGGCAAATGCCAAGCAAGGGCTAGCAGTAGCGACTCATTTGTGCGGATATGGTGAAGATACTGCTGCTTTTCAGCAAGAGCTAAAGCAAGCTTGTCAGCAAATGGGCGTAGAAATCTCCGATTTGACCGATCTAATCACCGAGCAGCAAACAATGGTACAAACGGGGGGTGTAGAAATTTCGCCTGAAACTCCTTCAGAACTTTGACCAAAATCTGATCCAAATTAATCTCTAAGTCAATCAGGAAAAAATAACCCAGACAAAGTCTGAGCAGAGCGTTACAGTTTTGATAACTGGGGAAAACTAATCGTGTGTTTGTTAAGCAAGGCTGGAACGGCAAGGTAGTTCCATTGACGCAATGAACTCATTTGGCAATATCAGTCTTGATCTATTGTTGCGTAGGCTGGAAGAGTGTCTTACTTCGATCGCGTTTTGGGAGCAGCAATTTTTGATTTAAGCGGTTTACCCAAGGATTACTACATTTCTGCTGAGAGTGCAGACATCAGTTGGGTTCAAACCATCTTTCAAGCCTTAGGGCTACAAGGCTTGCTGACTACTTCATTTCAAAATTGATGGGTTTCGTCATGCCGTAATTCATGGTGCTCAGTGTCATGCAGTGATTGTACGGCGAACGAACTGTTTTGTAGCCATTCTGATCGGGCAAAAGTGCGACCATCACTTCAGAAGATTAGTCAGACTGGCTAACAATTTTGATCTAGTCACCCTCGCAAGTGATCCACGCTTTAGCTCGATGTAGGTTGTCTATGCCTATCAAACTGATGTAAATCCTGACATTCATCATTCGGAATAGGTAGAATCCCAATCATCTAAAAAATCCTCCCTTGGGTTGACGACAGCTCAACTCTTTATACAATGAAGGTGTAGCTTTAAGTTTTGTAAAGATCATGACTCAACCTCAACCTTCTAATCCTCCTAAATTTGAAGAGCCTAAATTTGGCTTCAACTCTTATGCTGAGCGCTTGAATGGTCGAGCTGCCATGATCGGTTTTGTCAGCACCCTAGCGATTGAATACTTCACCGGACAAGGGTTGTTGTCTTGGTTGGGGCTGTACTAATTTTTCCAACCTTTTGAACTGACCAACTTCTAGTCTAGGGTTTGAGCGACATTGAATCGTGCCTAATGTGGCGGACTCTATGTTGTTGGGCGGCACCTAATCAGAATGAGTGTGATTAACGCAAAAGGCAGCAATAATCTTTCAGGAACTTCAATGACGTTGATGTAAGTCTCGCTGGTTTGGGGTGCTTCAACGCCACTGGAACGATCTGCTTGAGCAGGTTGAGAGTCGGTGGGCTGACCTGTCTGAGCCTGATCAAGCAGAGCCATTTCCGCATAGGCAGCGTTAACGATAGGGATAGACTGCTGCCGCCAGTATGGATGGTTAATTTGTTGAACATGTAGTAGCGCAATCTCTAGCTGGTTAGCTTTGAGGGCTGCTTGCGCCGTTTGAAAGTGGTTTTGGTTACTAGCCCATTCTGCTTGCCATTGCCTGATTCTCACCTGAGCTTCAATGTATAGAGGGTTATTTGCCTGGATGCTGCTTGCCACTTCGATTGCCTTTGACAGATTTGCATCAGGAGCAATGTAATAGCCTTCAGCAATGTGGAGAATGTGACGCGACCACTCCTCAGTCAACTGCTGCACTCTAGCGTTTTGGCTTGAGATTGTCTGAAGCGCAGCAACCGCTTCTTGAAACTGACCCGCTTGGATTAGCATTTGCACTTGGCTCAAGGTTGTTTCATCTAGAGCAATTTGGCACTGATCTTGCAGATTTTTTGCTGAACTATGAAATAGCGACTCAGCCGGAATTTTTGCCGCTTCTGTGATGCAGTCTGTGTATGATGCAGTCGTTTTGAGATAATCCGCACGGATCAGGATTGCTTGGTGAATGCGATCGACGCGGTGTTGCTTGTGAGTGTGAAGTGCGGAAGAAACGCGCAGAGCGACTACCGCTGTGAATATCATGGCTGAACCTGTCAACAGAAATGCCAGTCCAATCCGAATAGAGCGAAGGGAATCGACAGGATGATAAGGAGTTTGCATAGATGTTGATACTCTAGCAAGGCAATTTTTTAAGCCACTTCACCGTTTGAGCCGCTTTGCCTGAATGGCTTAGCCATCCGAGTTATTAAGCAATTTGCGCAGAAGCATGGATAGGCATAACCAGTAATGTGATTCCATCAACGCCAACGACAGTGACCTGTTCGGTCGGTAAAACGCAATCATCTGACTGAGACGGGTGATAGAACCGAGCCGGCCAGAAGCTAGCTTTAAATTTCACTCTGCCGCGCTCTGTAGAACTAATAACTCGCACAACTTCAGCAATGCCGGGGTGGTCAAACAGCGTGATGCGTTTAGGAGTAGCCAAAGTGTTCGTCATTGCATTACCTCTTACAACAAATTAAGGCTTGAACGTAAGGCTTAAACTCGGAGGGGCAACCCAGACAGTGCTGGGATGGCGAAATGAATCTATGAAGCTACTGTATATCTAAAAACAGTATCAGTCAAGATACTATTTTTGATATCAAACTTTAGTGGAAATTTCTCTTGTTTTTCTGACCTCTGATGCCGATCTAACCAGAGGACGCGGCAGTTCGCAGACTGAAACCATGGCTGCACAGCGCCTCCCCAATCCAAAAGTTGCTAGCGCAACGCTGCGCGAACGCCAATCCAAAATCCAAAATGGTACGAGTTCTCTTTTGCCTTGACGATTACTGAGTTACACAGATTGAGAAGCCGG
>JAAUTN010000673.1 GCA_012031415.1 Leptolyngbyaceae cyanobacterium SM1_4_3
CGCAAGGGGACGGAAACCGCTGCCTAAGTTAACCGATGCACTAAGTCCACTGGATGAGGTTTCAAACCCTCTTCCCCGCAAGGGGACGGAAACGCATTCTACAGTTTTTTGACTGCGCTCTTGCACAAACTGTTTAATTTCCTTTACCCCCCCCAAGGGGACGGAAACGATTCGAGCAGAACAAGAAATTTGCACAGTTCCAGCCGTTTAATTTCCCTTTCTCCACAAGGGGACGGAAACGTGGGCACGGGGTATCCTGTCCAGGACAAACCTCCCGTTCAATTCCTCTAAACATACAAAGGGTCGCTCTCCAATCCAAGAATCTGAAAATTACAGTCACCACCGAGGCGATCGCGGCTTAAACTGGAGAAACGGTAGGTATGATCGCCTATTCCACAAAATCAAAAGTTGAGCCAACGATGGAAAAGAACTTATTGCAACGTATTACGCACAATCCAGAGATATGTCATGGCAAACCCTGTATTCGTGGGTTACGTTACCCTGTCGAATTTATCCTTGAACAATAGCTACATGGGTATCGACTAAGACACCCTTCAAAAGGCTATCTCCCTGGGAAAATCACCCCACATTTCTTGGCGGGATGTGGATAGATCGTCCTCGGAAATATCTATATCCAGATCAGCCCATAGACCTTTAGGACTTTGGTTCAATCTGGGTGAGGTCATTTTGCTACGTATGCCGCCGCCATTGACTACCAAGAGCGGTGGCTGGCGATCGCTCAACAAATCGGCGAAAAGCGTCCCTGGTGAGCCTGTCAATGCCGAGAGAGCAGGAAGCACAGTCGCTAGAGGCATCCGCCTACAGGTATTTAGGGCTGCTCTACCAGGCAATGGGGAATAGAGAATTGGCGGTTAAAGCTTTCGATCAGGCAATCACCCTAGCCACCGACCTGAACCTACCCCTGGCAGAAGAATGTCAAAAGCTGCGATCGCCCCACCTCCCCACCTCCCCACCTCCCCCTCCCCCTGCCTTACAATAAACACATCCCCGCTCCCCCAAAGGTCACACCATGACCACTTTTCCCAACCGCGTTCGCTGGACCACCGCCGACCTGGAACTCTTCCCTGATGACGGCAAACGCTATGAAATTATTGATGGAGAGCTGATTGTGACTCGTGCCCTCCGCTGGAGCCATCAGGAAATTACTGGCAGAATATTTGCGGCTTTAGATACTTGGAGTCAAGGTACTGGACTAGGCAGAGCCGCTATTAACCCCGGCATCATTTTTACTGACGAAGATAATGTGATTCCTGATGTGGTGTGGGCTAGCAATACACGGCTAGACCTGCTGATGGATGAAGCCGAGCATTTGACCGGGGCACCGGAACTGGTGGTGGAGGTGCTGTCGCCGGGAGAGAAAAATGAGCAGCGCGACAAGCAACTCAAGCTCAAGCTCTATTCTCAGCAGGGGGTGCAGGAATATTGGATTGTTGATAAGAACCTGCGCCAGGTGCAAGTCTACCGTCGAGACAACGCGATGCTCGTGCTAGTCGCCACCTTGCAGGCTGACGATTCTTTAACATCACCTCTGCTCCCCGATTTTACTTGTCCGTTGAGGCAAGTCTTTGGTCAGCATTGCTAGACAACAGACATATCACAATCAATTTTGGTAGTCTCGAACAGCAGGACTAAAAAACTCACTTTCGAGACTGCTTGAGGATGTTTACTGTTTTTTCCATACTGTGTATAGCGATAGTCACTCAAGTTAGAACAAGGGGCTTAAGCCCCTTGTTCAGAGCAACTTCATAAAGAATTGGTATAAGCTGCAATTTTCGTAGGGTGCGTTAGTGCAACGTAACGCACCGCTCCAGATGCTTCCGGTGCGTTACAGCTTCGCCTAACACACCCTACTTTATTAAATTTGCCGTAGTGGGGATAAGGGGCGATCGCCCCCGTCTTCTTCCCTCTTTTGCCCCTTCTCTTTCGTCCTTTCAAACGGTCGGCTACACTTGAGGGGTAAAGCCGCAGCATCGAATACCCGTGTGTTACGCATCGGCGTGTTCGCATTGACCTATGACTAATTTAGAGAAACGCAAACTATTGTCAGCCCTCAGTCACGGGGCTTTGATCCTGAATGTTGCGGTTTTGCCGCTTTTAATTCCGATCGCTGTTTTGGTTCTCTCAGATGACCCCATTGTGCAGCAAAATGCCAGGGAAGCCCTTAATTTTGTTATCAATAATTGCTGTCTATATCTTCATTTTTTTGCTGCTGTCCCTTACTGGAATTGGCATACCGCTGCTGTTTCTAACGTTTTTTGTAAGCTGGGTGATGCCAATCATTGCCACTGTTCACGCGGCTACTCAGTTAGATCGGGCTTATCGCTGTAGGCTAGGACGAGTGACTGGTTCTAGCGCTGGCTTCAGGTTGCCTAACACAGCAGGCGATGTTCGCGCTCCAGATTGTTCTTTTATTCGTGCGTCTCGGCTGCGGCGGACAACTCAAGACTTTGCTCAGTTGATTCCTGATCTGGCATTTGAAGTGGTTTCAAAGTCTGATTCCCTGGAAAAGCAGCGGCAAAAAGTGAGAGACTACCTAACGTTAGGAATGGTGGTAGGAGTTGTAGTTGACCCTAGAACCCAGACGCTAGAAGTATATCGTCCGGGTGCAGCCGACCCAACAAATATTCTCAAAAATGGGGATGTTTTCACGGTGCCAGAGGTGCTTCCCGGTTGGGAAATGGAAATTAGCAGCATTTGGGCACCTGAATTTGATTAGTGTGGTGAACTGGTGAAGTTTTTTATACTTGACTAACCCTACTAAGATAAGATTTAATGCTGCAATGCGACTTCGACAGAGTGAGTTCTGATTGGTTGCAGACCCAAAAATTTAGTCGCGCCGTCGAAAGTTGCGACCAACAACTTCCGACGACTGACCCTTTCGACTGAGTAAAGCAGTCTGAGGGCTGAAGGTATTTTATCCCTATTTTCAGCCGCTCCAGCTTGTCATGACGTTTGGGGCGGCTGAATTTTTGGGTTTTCCTCCCCATCGTTTCATTTAAGGAAAACCCATGATTGCCAAACTCATCCCCAATACCGCAGCCCCTACCCTGCTGCAACATCCCCCTGTC
>JAAUTN010000019.1 GCA_012031415.1 Leptolyngbyaceae cyanobacterium SM1_4_3
TCACCCCAATCTCCCCCTCAAAGGTGAACTTGAAGGCATTGGAGAGCAGATTCAAAATAATCTTCTCCCACATTTCCCGATCGACGTAAACCAGTTCAGGCAACGGGGGGCAGTCTACCTGCAAGCGCATTCCTGCTCGCTCGATTGCCGACCGAAAGACCCCAGCTAAGTCGGCTGTCAGGGTTGCCAGGTCGGTTGGCTCGTAGATGGCTTGAACCCGCCCTGCCTCAATGCGAGAAAAGTCCAGTAGCGTGTTGACCAGCTTGAGCAGGCGCTGAGAGTTGCGGTAAGCGATTTCTAGCTGTTGGCGATCGCCTTGCGACAGACTAGAGTTCGCCAAGATGTCTTCCAGCGGATTGAGCATGAGGGTTAGCGGAGTGCGGAACTCGTGACTGATATTGTTAAAAAAGATTGTTTTCGCCCGATCCAGTTCTGCCAGACTCTCGGCTCGTTTGCGCTCTTCTTCGTAAGCACGGGCATTGGCGATCGCCGTTGCCACATTATTAGCAACCAGATCAAAAAAGCCCCGGTATTTATCATCAAACCCCTGCCGAGGGCTAATGCCAAGCACGAGCAATCCGGCTAATTGCTCTTTCTGACCTGCCTGAGCGATGGGCAGAACGATCGCCGACCGGGACGGTTCTTCCCAAGCCCCACCAGATAACGCTCCCAATCGACGGTCTAACTCATCAATGATTTCAGCCTCTCCTGTGTTTTTGACTTGAGCGAGATTCCAGCAATCTTGGTCTTGCATTAAGTCAACCTGCTCAGAACTGGCTACTGTATCAGCTTCTACCCTCACCCTCTGCACCAAACGGGCAAATGTGCCGTTCATCTCGACCAGATACAGCAAGGCAAAGGGAATATCGTAAGGATTGTCGGCAAGGGTAGCACTGGCAATCTGGCAGGTTTCTTCAACGGACTTAGCTTCTACCGTATTCGCTGCTAGTTCCCGGAGTGTACTGAGCCGTCGCTCACCAATCACTCGTCGAGTGGTTTCTGTCACCGCTGTAAACGCCCCGCCGACTTTGCCTGTTTCTAAAAAAATAGGGCTGTAGGAGTAAGTGAAATAGGCTTCCTCTGTGTACCCGTACCGATCCACAAGCAGTAGCATATCGTCAGACCAAGTTGCCTGTGCCGTTTCCAGGACGCTATGAAGCTGCATCCCAATAATGTCCCAGATTTCTGACCATACCTCCCGCCCTGGTCGTCCCAGCGCCTTGGGGTGTTTAGTCCCCAGAATTGGCTGCCAAGCATCGTTGTAGAGCAATACCAAGTCCTCGCCCCACCAGATCACCATCGGAAAGCGGGAATTCAAACAGATGTTTACGGCTGTTTTCAGGCTTGATGTCCAACCGCAAACGTCACCAAGCGGCGTTTGCGACCAGTCATGCGATCGCATCAGCCCTGCCATTTCACTGTCGCCAACAAAAATCGTCTTAGAAATATCAGCGTTCATTTGCGTCACAGTGATGGACTCCGGATCAAAGCTATATCTGCTCTATCCAGCCAGCCAAAAGCTGAGAAGATGCCATATAACTTCCCCACCTGATTCTCTGTCATCTGGTAGAGACGGCGATCTATCTTTCGGGCGAACTTCGAGCTTACAGCATCTTGCAAACGAATAAGCCACAGGTAGGGGCGAACGGTCGTTCGCCCCTAAAAGGATTTGTGTCTTATACAGGTGAAAACTGCTGTAATTAAGGCAGCAAATATCTGGTTTATCATGTGTCTCATTCCTTTACAGTCGCTAGATTTCTTCTGGGAAGCAAATTCAACAAACCTACAGTCAGTGCGACCAGGGCGGTGATGAAAAACACCGTTGAGAGACTGGAATGGGTAAAGACAAACCCTAACAAAATGGGTGACAAAAACTGTGCTAAAAAACTCACGCCCGTTCCGGTTGCCAGAACGGTTGACTGTAAGTTGTCGGGTGCTAAGTCGGCAAGGCTGCTATACAGGGTTGGCACAACAATGCCAAAGCCAAAGCCAAACAGAATGGCAACCGGGAGCAAGGTTTGCATCTGATGCAGGTAGGGCATTGCTATTAAAGTGAGTGACATCGTTGTAGCACCGAGGCGATCGCCCAACTCTCACCGATTTGTTTCACCAATCGCCGCACCAGCAGGGCTGAAACCAGGGCTGCGCCGCCTGCTTTTGTGGCTAATACAATGCCAATTGAAACGGTGTTGCTGCCCAGGTCTGTTTTCATATAGATCGGCAGATAAACAATCAAAGCATACACGCTGCCGGATACTAACGCTAAGCACAGCAGCAGTTTCAAGATTTGGGGCTGGCGGAATAGTTGAGCGGGTGTGGCTATCCCCGAAACCGCAGAGTCTTTGAGAGATTCTGCTGAAGAGTTCTCGTCGGACTCCTGCTGGACAGACAGAGCCTCAATATTCAAGCTGCTGGATTGGCTGCTGTAAAACACAAGGGCGGCCCACAGCGCCAGCGGAATGCCTAAACCGTACAGCCCAAAGACATAGTGCCAGTCGATCGTGCCAATCCAGCCTGCAATCAGCGGGTAGACGATATTTGCCAGAGTTAAGGTGGTGGCGACGTAGGCGATCGCCTGTGCCCGCGCTTCACCCTGATACAGCTTGCTGACTAGCCCCAAGCCTGCCGCTGCAATGCCGCCATTCGCAATGCCTAGCAGCGCTCGTGTCACCAACAGGGCGCAAAGCTTTGCATTAGCACCCCTGCTGTGCCAAACAGGGCATAGCAAACTAGTGAAGGCAGCAGCAGCCGAATTTGCCCGATTCGGTCAGCCAATATTCCAAGTAACGGCGTGAAGATTGCCAGTGTCAGAAAGTGAAAGCTGATTAAGTTGCCAGCCTGAGCCGTTTCAAAGTGTAGGCTATTGGCCATTTCTGGCAAAATGGGAGCCAAAATTGCTCCTGTCATGGCAATCAAAGAACTTGCGGCTAGCAACACCAGCAGCCTGGAGTCAGAAAAATTCATAACCTATGTAACTTACTAACTTGGCAACAAAAGAGATGAGATTAATATGTGATTATCGTATCAGCCTCGTTACCAAGCTCCAGTCTGAAAGACGGGTACCCAGATCTGCGACTTCTCGAAGAAGTCGCAGATCTTAGCCTTAAGTCCATGCAAGTTGTGTAAGTTTCAAACAGCAAGGGCTAGATCAATCATTGAGAAGTTGCCAGTTGCCCGCTGAAGCGAAGCTAGAGAACGGTTGTAGCCAAGAATTGCTTGCAGTTGATTGACTTCTGCCTGGGTGAGGTCGGCTTGGGCTTGCAGTACTTCGGTTTGAGTGCCAACCCCTGCCCGATAGCGCAGTCGGGCCAGGCGTAGGGCTTCAGTAGCTAGGTCTACGGCTTGAGTGGCAGTACGCGCATTCTCAAAGCTGGACTGGAGCGTAAAGTAAGCTTGCTCAACTTCGAGCCGCACCTGGTTACGCACATCGGCAAATTGGGTTTCGGCGATCGCCACATTTGCTTCCTCCTGGGCGGCTCTGGCTCTCGCGGCCCCGCCGTCAAATAGGTTCATGTTCAGCCGCAAACCAAGCTGGTAAGTATCATCTAAACTGCCCTCTTGATTTAGCGTATCCTGCACACCATAGCTAGCAAATGCTGAAACCTGGGGTCCCAAATCAGCCAGTGCTACTCGTCGCTGCTGCTGACTGATTTCACGCTGCACTAACTGCTGCTCCAGTTCTGCCCGATTCTGATAAGCCAGAATAATGCTCTCTTCTAAACTGGGTAGCCAATCGCCCGCCACCTGAACCGGATCAGCCGCTGCCACGTTCACCGATTCAGCTAGTCCAAGCCGTTGCCGCAGTTGACGACGGGTAATCTGCTGTTGGCTCAACGCTTCAGTTAAGTCTTGCTGAGCATTTGCGACATCGACCTGTGCCTGAAGCTGTTCAAATCGAGTGCCGATGCCAGCCCGCTCCAGGGCCGTTGCGTCACGCAGACTGGCTTCCGTTTCCACCAGGGAAGCTTGAGCAATTCTCACCTGTTCGTCAGCTTCCTGAAGGTCATAGTAATCATTCACAACGTCTAACAGTGTGGCTTCTGAAGTAACTTCTACCTGAAGCTGCTGAAATCGCACTCGCCGCTCAGCCGCACTGATTTGCGCCGATCGCCTGCCTGAGGTAAACACGTCATAGTTGAGTTCTACGGAACCGCCCAAAACCGCTGCGGTAGAAGAGTTGTTGCCGCTTTCAATTCCCAGAGCGGCTTCTAGTTCTTCCGATAAGCCGGAGGAGTTTTGGGTTTGCTGAAGGGTTAGATCAGCGCCAGCCGTTACGCGAGGCAAATTTGCGGCTTGGGCTTCGCGCAATTCTGCCTGAGTGCGTTCTAACTCTAACTGGGCAGTTTGCAGAGCGAGGTTGTTGCGCTGGGCCAGGGCGATCGCCTGCTCTAGAGTAATCGGCACCGCCTCCCCCACTTCGACCTGTTCAGGAAGGGTCGGTCGAGACAGCGGGTTGGGGTTGGGGGAAAATTGCTCCAAACTTCCTAAACCTGGGGAAGGAGGCGCTTGAACTTCGATCTCAACTTCCGCTTCAATTGAGTCAATTTCCGGCTCGGTTTCCGCTTCAACTTCCAGTTCAATTTCTGATTCAGTCCCAAATTCAGCTTCTGGTTCAGCTTCTATTTCGACATTGGGTTCAATCTCTGGAACTTGAACAGGTTCAACGTCTGGTTCAGCCTCTACTTCAACGATGGGTTCAATCTCTAGTAGCTGAATCGAGTTTTGGGGCGCGACGGCTGACCATTCAGGGGAAAGGACTGCATCGACCCTGCCGCTGTTTTCCAGGTCGGGAGCCAGTGCTAGCTCAAGCTTTGGTGCTGACTCTAGGGACGGCGATGAAATGGGGCGATCGCCTGCTGCTCTATCGGCTATTTCTCTATCAGCAAAGGGTTTAGCAGGCTCTACTTCAGGTGGGTCAACAACCGGACTGGGTTCAGGCTTTGCCTGATTAGCAATATCGACCGGGCTTTCTTTGGTTTCTTCTGGAGCCGGGGTGGGAGTGGCGATCGCCCGTCGAGTAATCGCCTGAGCCAGGATGAATGTAAGGGTGCAAAATACAAAAGTTGAAAGGCGCATGGAAACATTTACCTGGAACCTTGTTTAGATTGCCGGGTAGGGAATTTTTGTCGGGTGTCACCTCAGATCTTGCACTCCAGGACATCGTGATCCGGAAGGTCATTGATGATTACAGAATGAACCTCTAGTTAAGACAAGGGGCTTGCAGCGTCTTGCAGACGAATAAGCCACAGGGAGGTCAAACGACCATTCATTACTACAGAGATATAGCGGTAGCCATATTGATTAGGACATTTTGGTGGCGCGGCGGAGCCGCGCCACCAAAATGTCCGTGTCCTAACCTAGCCTGACTATAGCTATATGTGTTTTGTGCAAGTGAAAACTGCTGTAAGCGATGTATCTTGCCGCAATGTGCAATTTTTTACCTGGACTCTTGTGGGATGGGCATCTTGCCCATCCAAATCAAGCAGGCAAGATGCCTGCTCCACAGGAAACCAGGGTTTCCAAAACTTTAGCTGCACATCGCGTTATACCAATTCTTGATGAAGTTGTGCTGAACAAGGGGCTTAAGCCCCTTGTTCCACCAGGATTCATTTTGTGCAAGCTCAAATTAAATTGGTATTAGGTTGGGTCGATCTACTGAAGATGGGTAACGAGTAAAACCCGAATTCAATGAACGCCGACCCGAATTCAATAAACGCCGACCTGATTTCAATGAACGCTGACCCGAATTCAATAAACGCTAACCCAAATTCAATGAACGTTAACCTGATTTCAACAAACGCCAACCCGAATTCAATGAACGCTAACCCGAATAAAAGGATTGACTGCTTGAATTGCTTGACAGTTGCCTGAGCTTAAAGAAACAAGTTCTGCTTGCTCAATTCGCTACTGTCCCTATGGACCTAATCTGGAATCTTGATGTTGTCCAGCGCTTTTGTCTCCGCGGGGAACTGAGGATTCAGGGCTTCGAGGGTGTCGGCGATCGCTCGTGCCACAACCAGATTGCGATACCACTTTTTATTTGCAGGCACCACATACCAGGGAGCATACTCAGTCGAGCAGTTGGTAATTGCATCTTCAAAGGCAAGCTGATAATCATCCCAAAACTGACGTTCCTTAATATCGCTAAAAGAAAACTTCCAGCGTTTATCCGGGTTCTGTAAGCGGCTATCTAGACGCTTCTTTTGCTCATCTTTAGAAATGTGCAGAAAGAACTTGACCACCATGATGTGATTGAGTGTGAGCATATGTTCAAACTCATTAATCAGCCGATAGCGCTTACGCCAGACGTTTTCTGGCACTAATTTTTTAACTCGAACGATTAATACGTCCTCATAGTGCGATCGGTTGAAGATAGTAATCATGCCGCGAGGGGGAGTTCGCTGATGATAGCGCCAGAGAAAGTCATGGCTGAGTTCTTCTACGCTTGGCTGTTTGAATGACCAAACCTGACACCCTTGGGGATTAATTCCTTGAAACACATTTTTGATTGTGCCGTCTTTGCCGCCTGTATCCATTGCCTGTAAAACAATCAGCAAACTGCGCTGCTGTTCTGCAAACAGCCGTTCCTGTAAGTTCTGCAAGCGCCCCCTTTGCCGTTCCAGTTCTGCTTCTACATCTTTCCTGCTTTTGTAGGATTCAGAGGCGTTTGGGTCAATGTCAGCCAGTCGAAACGGTTTCCCTGAGTGAACTCGATAAAGCGGGTAGTTTGGTTTGGGTGGGGGTTCGTTTACAACGACCGTTTCCGGTGACATTACCTCTGAAACCGTTGCCGTTGCCGCTGCCGCTGCTGCTTTTGTCTCAGAAGTTTCTGCATCGCCACTACCAGGGGGAATGAAACTGCGATCGCCGGGTGAATTAGACTGGCTCATGAGGAGTTCTCGCTGAAGCGTACACGAGGTTTATGTGATAGCCGTAGGGTAACGTATTTGTTGGATGCGATACATCCCTCCTCTGTTAGAGTTTGCAATTTGATTATTCGGTCAACCCGCTTCAAAGCCTGATAAAACCTGAACCGCATTGATGCCGATTTCATCCACCGCATAGCCGCCTTCCATGATGAAGAGGGTGGGTTGGTTGAGGCGGGCGATCGCCTTCCCAATTTTTGGATAGTCTTCCTGCTTCAGGCAAAACTTTGAGATCGGGTCATGCTCAAAGGTATCTACTCCAAGTGAGATAATCACCACATCAGGAGCGTACTCCCAAATATGGTTGACAGCATCCGTAAGCGCTGCTCCATACGTGTTCCAGTCTGTTCCCCAACGCAGAGGATAGTTGCGATTGAACCCTTCACCCTGCCCTACGCCGATCTCATCTTCGTAGCCTAAGAAGTAGGGGTACTCATCTTGGGGATGGGCATGAAGAGAGACAAAGAAGACATCAGAGCGATCGTAAAAGATAGATTGGGTGCCGTTGCCGTGATGATAGTCAATATCCAGTACAGCAACTCGCGCTGCGCCTGCCTCTCGAAAGGCTTGAGTGGCGATCGCGCATTATTCAAAAAACAATAGCCTCCATAAAGGTCACGCGCCGCATGGTGCCCAGGGGGGCGACACAGCGCAAAAGCAGATGGCTCTCCGTTTGACACCCACTCTTGTCCGGTTAGCGCCACATTAGCAGAAGCTTGGATGGCTCTCCAGGTTCCAGCGGTAATCGGCGTACCTGCATCAAAAGAGTAATAGCTAAGTTTCCCGTCGATTGCTGCTGGAATGCGATCTTGGCGCATTGTTCGAGTTGCCCAGTTGAGCGGCAGCGCATCATAGTTGCCGTGAGCCGCTACCCACTCCTCCCAGGCAGTGCTGAGAAACGTGACAAACTGCTCATCGTGTACTCGTAGAATCGGTTCAAGCCCAAATGCTCTAGGCGACAACACTTCACCCAGGTTTGCCGATCGCACCTGTGCAAGCACCATTTCTGCTCGTTTTGGTATCTCAAACGGAGGTAAAAACTTACCGTCGATGAGTTCTGCCGTTGCATTTTGGTAATGATGCTCGTCGCTGTAATGGTGATCATTTTCAAATTCTGCTAAAGTCCTGCTTGATGAAATGCTGTGATTAAATCTTCTGATAAGCTAAGCGTTTCTGCCCATCGCTCTAAATAGCCAAACTGTAGCTCCTCTCCCTGGAGCTTAAGTACACCTAAAACATCTCGCCACTGTTTAAGCTGATGATATTGAAGCATGAAGTGCGATCGCTCAGCGCTTCCTCCACTGCCGACTCACTTATATAAAACTCCTGATCAAAGGCCGCAAGTAGCACTCTAGACTGGTGGGGAGAAATCTCAATCACAAGATCGAGAGCTTCACTAAAACGAGGTTCTCCCCACAGAGAGCTAGCAAGGGGACCTCCAATGTAATACGGAACCCAAATGCCATCCAGGATCGCAGTAACTCTAATCGCAAGGCCAATAGGGTCTTCAATCACGGATTTAGTTGGGCTAATCTGACGAATTGCCTGGTCAATTCTTTGGACTCGTTCCGCTTTACTTTCACAATTCAGTTGTCGCAACAAATTAAACATCAGCACATCTGCATCAATACTCGTGTCGTCGGATTGAGGTTGATATCCTGGTTTAACGATTGCTTTAGGAATAGGAGGCATTTTTAGGATTGCTATAGTAACTCTCTTTATCCTTAAACAAAGGATTTTGCTAAAGCCACCCGTACAGGTGATTGACAAGGTTTCTCAAATTGAAGTTCTAAGCCGTATTCATGAAGATTTAGAAAAACATTGAAATGAACCGTTCAGGTGAGGATCACAACCACAGGTAAGAGTTAGACTAATTTATGAGTTTATCCTCCCAATTGGTTAGTTCCATAGGAAGAAAGGAAAAATTTCTCCCAGCAAGCAATTTAATTCAAATTCTAAAACGATTCTGATTTAGCTAACGTTGAGACCTAAACCTCATTACTGCGTTAACCCGACTTGCCCCCATCCGGCTGATTCCGACAGCGCATCAGCTACAGTGTGTCGTCACTGTAACTCGCTGCTGCTGCTGCACGATCGATATCGCGTCAAGCGGCAGATTGGAGAAGGTGGCTTTGGCAAAACTTACCTGGTTGAGGACACGCTGAATGTCAGGTTAGGCAAGCCAGAGACGCAGAAAGTTCTCAAGGTTCTGCTGAATCAGTCACCGATCGCCGCCAAGCTATTTCAGCGAGAAGCAAAAGTCCTGCGACAGCTTCGCCATCCAGGAATTCCCAGAGTAGAAGAGGAATGCTTTCAGTTTCGCCCTGGTTCTGGGACTGAAATGCTGCACTGTCTAGTGATGGAGTTTATCGAAGGGGTTGACTTAAATTCATGGGTCAATTCACGCAGTAAGCTGCGCCGAGCCGTGACTCAAGCTCAGGCGATCGCCTGGTTAAAGCAACTGGTTGACATTCTGGGAGTGCTGCACAATAACTCGGTGCAGCAGTGCTTTCACCGCGACATCAAGCCGTCCAACATCATCTGCCGTCCAAATGGTCAGCTTGTGCTGATTGACTTTGGGGCGGTGCGAGAAGTTACTCCTACCATGCTGGTGAAAGTGGGCGGCGGGCAGGCCCTAACCGGAATTTGCTCTCCTGGCTATGCTCCACCCGAACAAATCGACGGCAGACCGCTACCCCAGTCTGACTTTTTTGCCCTGGGTCGCACTCTGGTCCATCTGCTAACGAGCAAACACCCACTAGAACTGGATGTTGACCTCTACACAGGAGAACTGCGCTGGCGAGATCAGGCTCCGTCAATCCGTGCCCCGTTAGCAGACCTGATTGATCATTTAATGTCCCCGGTAGTGGGCAGACGACCGCCAAACACCGACGCAATCTGGCAGCGGCTAGATGCCATTGAGCATGGCTATGACCTTCAGGATTATCCTCAGCAGCAGGATCACGAACAGGAGACTGCGCTGTTGCCCCAACGCTCTCGGTTAGAAAAGCTGCGCTGGGCGTTGGCAGTACCCGGAGTGGCGATCGCTCTAAGTGTCGGGGTAGCAGGCTGGCAGTGGGGAGCGATGCGAATGGCAACGGCTTACCATGAGCGGGGAATTACTCACCAGATTGCGAAGGAACTGTATTTGGCACAGGTTGATCTGGAGCGGGCGATCGCCTCAAACCTGACTACCCCGAAGCCTACTTCCACTTGGGGCGCAACTATGAGCAGCTAGGCGACCTGGATCAAGCCCGCACGGCTTACGCCACCGCTCAAGCAGCAGGGCTACCAGAGGCTTACAGCAACCTGGCGCGGCTCCACATCCTGGCAGAACAGCCACAACAGGCAATTTCGCTGCTGCAAGCAGGGTTAAAACTGGAGCAAAGTGATACTGTTCGATATTCCATGCTCAAAAATTTGGGCTGGGCTTACTTGAGTCAGGCTAACTATCCTGAAGCAGCATCTCATTTGAAAGCTGCAATCCAGCTAAACAACGAGGAAGCGTCCGCCTACTGCCTGATGGCACAGTTGCTAGAAAGTCAGGGATCAACTGATGTGCTGGCAAACTGGGAGTCTTGCCGCCGCTATGCGTCTCGAATGCACCCCGACCAGAGACAGTGGCTTCAGGAGGCTGAGCAATATCTGGCGACGGTTCAGGCTAAAGCTCAGTTAGAAAACCAGTCAAATGTTCAGTTAGAGAACCAGTCAAACTATTCACCTATTCGCTCTTCTAGCGATGGGGGCATTCAACCTAGCATTCAGCCACCTGTGTCAGGCTTACAGCATTTGGCGACAGATGGAGGCGAATAATGAAACTTCACAGGCTGCGAGTTTCTGGGGGAAGCGATCGCCCGTCTCAGCTTCTCAATCAGGGGTTTACGCTGATTGAACTGCTAGTCGTGATTAGCGTCATGGGAATTTTGGCGGCGATCGCCATTCCCAACTTCGTCAATCTGGTCGATCAAACCCGCGTCAACCTGCTGTCCGAGCAAATTCGCCAATCGCTAAAAGAAGCACAGCAGCAGGCAATCTTAGAAGGTCGCAACCAAACCGTTCACTTTCGTAAAACCAATGCAGGCATTCAGGTCGCACAATCGCCCTACACTACTGAACCTGGAGAATGGAGAACGCTATCTCCCAGCATTCCGGCAGATCGGCTAGTCTTTTCAATTCCAGATTCTAACAACTCACTCACGTTTACCCCCGAAGGCAACATAGAGTATGAAGCAATGGTATTTGTTGCTCTGGGAACCGACGCTCAGCCACGAGTCAGCACAAGGCGCTGTATCAACGTGTTAAATCAAAGAGATGGCATTAGCTACGTTCAAATCAACCAGGACACAGCCTGTGAGATTGCACCCAACATCGCACCTTATTTGCAGCCCGCTCCTGGAGGAATTGCGCGTTGAAAATAAGTTTAGAGGAAGTCTGTAGTTCCGTAGGGGCATAGCATTCGGGAAAGGATTTTGGGCGTTGCTGATTGAAGGGACAAATTCTCGTAAGGGCGAACGGCCGTTCGCCCCTACAGAAGTCATCGGAACAGGCAAATCATCCCTACATTCAGCAACGCCAGTTCTTATACGCCGCTGCCCACGCTTTCCTTTTCCAGGAACTTTTCCAATTCCGTTAGCGCTTCTGCATCAACTTTAGTTTGCATGGGACAAAACTTTGGCCCACACATCGAACAAAACTCAGCCGTCTTGTAAATATCAGCAGGTAATGTTTCATCATGATATTCCCGCGCCCGATCGGGGTCGAGCGATAGCTCAAACTGGCGATTCCAGTCAAAGTTATATCGTGCGGTCGAAAGCTCATCGTCGCGATCGCGTGCCCCCGGTCGATGACGGGCAATATCTGCTGCGTGAGCCGCAATCTTATAGGCAATTAGTCCATTTCGCACATCTTCCGCATCGGGTAAGCCGAGGTGTTCTTTGGGGGTGACGTAGCAAAGCATTGCCGTCCCGTGCCAGCCTGCGATCGCCGCCCCAATTGCCGAGGTGATATGGTCATACCCCGGTGCAATATCAGTCACCAGTGGCCCCAGCACATAGAAGGGCGCTTCTGAACATTCCTCCATCTGCTTTCGCACATTGAACTCAATCTGATCTATGGGTACGTGCCCTGGACCTTCTACCATCACCTGCACATCATGCTCCCAGGCTTTACGGGTAAGCTGTCCCAGAGTTTTCAGTTCTGCCAACTGTGCTGCGTCTGATGCATCGTGAGTGCAGCCCGGCCGTAAAGAATCACCCAGACTAAACGAGACATCATATCTTTTGAAAATTTCAATGATGTCATTAAAGTGAGTGTAAAGCGGGTTTTGCTTGTGGTGGTGCAGCATCCAGCGGGCTAGGATGCCACCGCCTCGTGAAACAATGCCCGTCAACCGACCTCTCACTAAGGGCAAATGTTCAATCAAAATGCCTGCATGAATGGTTTGATAATCTACCCCTTGCTGAGCGTGTTTCTCGATAATGTGAAGAAAGTCATCAGGCGTGAGTTTTTCAATAGTGCCATGTACACTTTCTAATGCCTGATACACCGGAACGGTACCAATCGGCACAGGTGAGGCATTGATGATAGCCGTGCGAATTTCATCTAAGTTGCCGCCCCCTGTGGACAGATCCATCACGGTATCTGCGCCATACTTAACCGCCAGCTTTAGCTTGTTAACTTCCTCTTGCAGGTCGGAAGAGTTGGGTGAAGCGCCAATGTTGGCATTCACTTTACAGCGAGAAGCAATGCCGATCGCCATGGGTTCAAGGTTAGTGTGGTTGATGTTAGCGGGGACAATCATTCGTCCCCGTGCCACTTCTGCCTGAATCAGTTCAGCGGGCAGGTTTTCACGCTGCGCTACATAGTGCATCTCTTCTGTAATGACCCCTTGACGGGCATAGTGCATTTGAGACACATTGCCCTGTCCGCGACGCTTCGCGATCCATTCAGTCCGCATATTAGGTTCCTCGGAATAAACAGCTTCCCTCCGCTGGTGCTAGCCAGACTCAGGTTCTAAGGGTGTAATCTCAGCCTGAGCAAACTCAGGCACCCCTAGCTTGACTGCTTATCTTATCACCTTTGAGAGATGAAGCCGCACTGACTGTAAAAACTTGACGGTTTGTATTAGTTAGCAATGCCCTCGGCTTGCTGTCGTTGAATTAACGTTTCAACAATGCGTACCAGGCGATCGGTGGTTTGCACTAAATGCTCGGCTGTTGCAGCTTGCCGCTGAACCGTTGTCTTGAGTTCTGCCATATCTGTTCTAAATTCCGCTAGAGCTGCCCTGAATTCGGCTGAACTACGTTCCATCGACAATCTGAATTCGGTTATTCCTTCGGTTAAACGCCTAACTTGGTCAACGAGAATGTCGATTCTGTCGTCGGAATGAGTGCTGGATTGACTAGTCATAGCTTTTAGAGCAGCAGGTAAAGAGGATCTTAGCATAGGCGATCGCCCTTCCCGCGTAGGTTTGGGGGCGATCGCCCTTGCTCTCTAAACCTGCTCTCTAAACCAAAATTGATGGCATCAAAACCGCATCAATAGCATGAATCACGCCGTTGTCAGTCAAGATATCAGTTTGAAGTATTTTGGCTTCGTTTACCCTTACCCCATTTTGCTCGACTGCTACTATTGAACCCTCCATTGTCGGGGCTTCATCGATTTGAGCCAGATCGTCTGACCGCACATCTCCAGAGATGATGTGATATAGCAACACCTGCTTTAACTTGTGAGAATCTTGAAGCAGCGAGTCTAACGTTCCTTGTGGAAGCTGATCAAATGCATCATCTGTTGGTGCAAGGACAGTGTAAGGCCCTTCACTCTTTAGGATATCGACAAGTCCCGCACGCTCAACGGCGGTCACAAGCGTCTTAAATGAGCCTGCTTCAGTCGCAGTTTCTATTAAGTTAGCCATAGTAAATTTCTCCGTTTCATTAGAACTATCACCCTGAGAGGGTAGGTCTGAAACAAAGCAGATTGCATCACTCAAAGGACAGGCTCTGAGTTGAATCTACTCATTCCTGTCTTCAAAAAACTCTTTAGGATCTTCAAAGAAATCTTCTACGTCCTCAAAGAAGTTCTCTAAGGTGGGTGACGTAACCTCAACAATTGGATCACCCAGGACTCTCACAACAAGCCCGCTAACAATCGTAATTAAAAGAATACCTAACCAACCAAAAGGTTTGTTCATACCTAATAAATATAGCCTGGAGTAGACAGAATATCTTGAAACATATTTCTCACGATACAAGACGGTTTCCTATTGCCATGTCAAGCTCTTTAATATACCAACAATATTTTGACATGAGTACTCCAAGTTTGAATGCTGCAAAGCGGATTGCTACACTTAATCGCATTCGCAAGCTGAGCCGATTGATGGATACGGCTATTCGCATTCCTATCATTAATTTTCGGATTGGGCTAGATCCAATTCTGGGTCTGGTTCCAGGAGCGGGAGATATTGTTACAACTGCGTTTTCGGCTTACATCATTTTTCTGGCGCGACGCTTCCAACTTCCTTCAGAGGTGATGAGTCAGATGGTCGCCAACATTGTTTTAGAAGCAGTCGTCGGCTCAGTACCGCTGCTGGGTGATTTGTTTGATGCATATTACAAGGCAAACGTGCGAAATCTGGCTCTTTTAGAAAAACATTTGCAGGTGACTGAACCAGAGCTTGAGCAAATTGACCCGCTGAACCTATCGAGTACGGAAATGGCTGGAACTGCTTCTGCAAACATATCCACCCAGCCATAAGTGGGCTGTTTTGTTAAGCGTAACCTATCAAAGTGAGTACTTTTGTTCTATAAACAAACCTCTGTGGATAGAAGGCACTTTTCCAGCAGTACTTTACAAAAGAGAAGTGGCAGTTTTAGGCTCACTTTTTGCGCTCCAAGAGTGTCTAGGAATCGCTTGAAGTGCTTTGTACTGAAGTCATGCATTCGTAAGGAATCAGGTTATGGCGGTTAAAGAACTACGCAAGAGTGACGTGATGGCGCATCTGCTTAATGCTCTTGATCAGAAGCAGGATATTGGTCACTACGGTAGGCTGACTTTTGCAATGGTAGCGCGTCACTTTCTGTCGGAAGAGGAACTGGTGACGTACCTGCAAAAAGACCCAGATTGCGATGAACGGGAGGCGCGATCGCTCTATCAGCAGGTGCAGGGAAAGGACTACAATCCGCCTAAGCGCGATCGCATCCTGGAATGGCAAAAGAGTCAGGACTTTCCAATTTGCCCTAACCCCGATGACCCTGATGCTTGCAATGTTTACAAAGATCTCCAGTTTCCGCAAGATATCTACGAACACATTTCGGAATACCACGAACAGAAAGCCGATAGTGAGTAATATCAATTCAATTTGAGCTTGCACAGAATGAACGTTGGCAAGACAAAGGACTTAAGCCTTTTGTTCTATGCATTTCTTTTAGGAACATGAATTAAATAACCTGCGGCCCTTTCAAAAAAGCATCGAGTTTTATTTCATTCATGATCCGTAAAGAATTGGTGCAAGGTTATTTGTTTGCTCGGTAAATCTTGCTTTCAGTCCTTACTCAAGAATTAGGATTAAACTTTGAACTTCTTGATCCTCAGTAGGGACGCTTGAAAATAGCAAGAATTTCGCTCGTTCTTCCAGAGCCTCGATTAATATCAATTATGTTGACGAGTTCCCAACTCTCTGCACCTGCGTTATTGAAAGACTCTTCTATGGAGCGTGGATTAATATTTGGTTCAAAAAGCCTACCAACCTCAATATACATGACAAAATATTCCCACCGTTGATCTCGATCTGATGAATAAACCATTTGCATCCTTCCCTTAATTTGATTAGAATCAGCCGAGATGTGATGCACCCCGACATTTTCAGTTGTCTGCCATGTGACTTACAGCGTCTTGCAGATGAATAAACCACAGGTAGGGGCACGGCCGTTCGCCCCTACAGGGATTTGTGTCTTATGCAATTGAAAACTGCTGTAGGAATGAAAATTAAATAAACTGTAATTTTGTAGGACAGGCATCTTGTCCGGGCGGGCGGGTGAGACACCCACGCCACAGGTTATTTAATCCACAATCCTTAATCAACAGGGGAAGATTTGCTGGTTTCGAGATCAGTACTAGAGTCCGGTAGATTCGTCGTATTCTGCGGTGGTGGGATCAACGCCCATTGGGGAAACAATGTCGCGGAAGAGGGTGATTTGCTGCTCAAACTTTAGCCCTTTGATCTGATTCAGCAGGTTGTCTGCTTCAGAGGCAAGCTGATAGTTGGGCGGCATGGGGATGATTGTAGCGCTGTCCATGCCCTGCGCTAGACGATACCAAAACAGCAGCTTGGTCGTGTCACTCATTGCGCCATATTCCCGGCTGATCAGGTTATTCTGTCCAGTGACCAAATCCCGTTGAATCTGTAACTGCTGTTCATGGGACATATCCTTCACCTGATTAAATAGCCCTTCTGCAACTTCTGTAGAAACAGTACCAGCTCCAGGTGCGGCAGGCGTAACGGAATTTCCCATTTCCTTGTAGACAAACCAAAACAGAGCTAACTGCTGGTCTACTTCTAGGCTGCGAAAGCTCTGAACCAGTTTGCTGGAGGGGTTTGAAGTCGTATATGTCATGAGAATCTGATAAATCATCTTCCTGACGCTACCAAGATGGCTGCGATCGCTTAAACCCACTAAGGGCAGAGGCTCATACCCTCTCTGAAGGCATAGCTTAACTGCCAATTTTGAATGCTTCAACAAACATCCCGTAGATTAGACCGATCTTGACAGCGTTTAGCATTTCGGTAAATAGCGGGCGTTTGAAAGGAGCTTCGGCTGACCTGCGAAGCGATCGCCTCTTGTAACCACCCAGTTAACTAGTTCCGTAGAGGCAACCAGCAGGAGGGCAACCAGAGAGTCTAGTTCTGCGGTTTGTCCGGCCGTTGTCGCTACAATCGTTGCCAGTAAGTTGCCAAATAGGAGACTAATGATCACGAGCGAAAATCGCCGCCAGGGATTTTGTAGCCAGCGATCGAGCCGTCCAAGCAGGTTATCAACCAGACTATTGAGACGAGTATTTTGCATAACTGGATTCCACATCTGAACAAATATCAGGATGAAGTAATGTAAGTCCTGGATTAGACTAAAGAAAGCAAGAATTAAAAGTTTATATGAGTTGCGTGAGTTTAGAAATGTTAGCTTAAAGGGCATTTCAACTCATGTTATAAGCTATTGGCGGTTCTTTGAGGGGTCGCCCGTTTTCAGCTAATCTACTTTTGCGAGATGGTGTAAGGGGGCAGGGTGAAGTGACCAAAGATTTGAAGCTAAAACTCTACCCCGCGATTATTGGAGTTTTAGGTATAGGAATTATCTTCTTGCTGATTGGGCGATTTGATATCAGTATTTGGATGGAACCGATCCCATCTGAGGAAACCGGGTTAGATGCTCCGCCTCCATCTTCTGAAGCAGTGCCCAGAGAAGTGCCGTCTCCTAGCTTTACTCCAGCACCAGTTGCAGTCAGCCCAGCAGCTCCAGCAGCTTCAGTTGGGCCGTCGGAGGAGAATTCTGCGATCGCCCAACTTGGCAACCTGCGAGTCAGCAACCAGACTAGTCATCCGGTTCGAGTTGCACTTTTAGCTCAGTCACCAGTCACCACCTCTGCTTCAGAAGGTTCCTCTACCGAAGGCACAGACACTTATAGCGAACCCGTCCACTGGGATTTTGCACCGGGAGAAGGCAGCGCCAGCGGGCTGTTGCTTTCCCTGCCAGAAGGTGAACTGCAACTGCAACAGGGGGACATTTTGGTTGTGTTTGCTCAGGACGGTTCACGGCAGTATTGGGGCCCTTACGTCGTCGGCAAAACGGTACGCCCAATCTGGAGCAGCGGAACTGAAGAATGGCAACTAATCGTCCAATAGAAAAGACTATTTTCCAGTTAAAGTAAGGTCTGGCAGATGATCTGTCAGACCTCAAACTTGCTTAAGCATCTCATAGCTTTCCATGAAATTTGGGATCGATCGCCCCGATAAACTTCTCCAACAGTGGAAACAGCCCGTTCCCGCCTGGACACTCTCAATCCTCTGGATTTGCCTGATTAGCTTCCTGGCTTTTGTCTGGAATCTAGGCAGTATCGGCTTGGTTGATGAAACCGAACCGCTATTTGCCGAAGCAGCCCGCCAGATGACGGAAACTGGAGACTGGATCACGCCCTATTTCAACGGGGCAACGCGGTTTGATAAGCCGCCCCTGATCTATTGGCTAATGGCGATCGCCTATCAAATCATCGGGGTAAACGAGTGGGCGGTGCGCCTACCCTCAGCACTGGCCGCGATCGCCCTCACTTTAATGGGGTTTTACACGCTCAAGCAATTTGGCTTTCCCTCCCCTGCTGCCGCCGACACAGGAACGTTTCCAGCCCTTAACCAAACCGATGGTCAGCGCTGGATAGCGGCTTGGACAGGTGCGGCCATGATTGCGCTCAACACGCACACCATTGTCTGGGCCAGAACAGGCGTTTCAGATATGCTGTTGAGCGGCTGCATGGGAACGGCTTTGCTTGCTTTCTTCTGCGGCTATGCTCAGCCCTCACGACCGCAAGTGCAAACTCGCTGGTATCTCGCTTTTTACGTCCTGGCAGCCCTCGCCGTGTTAGCTAAAGGTCCAGTGGGGATCGTGCTGCCCGTGCTGATTATCGGGACGTTTTTGCTGTACGTGGGCAACGGCTGGACGGTGCTGCGCGAGATGCGACTGCTGCGCGGCAGTCTAATTTTTTTGGCGATCGCTGTCCCCTGGTTTGTCCTGGTCATTCAGGCGAATGGGCAAGAATATATCGACAATTTCTTTGGCTATCACAACTTTGAGCGATTTACTCAGGTCGTCAACCGTCACGATGCACCCTGGTATTTTTACTTCTTTGCCGTTTTGCTTGGGTTTGCACCCTGGTCGCTGTATTTGCCAGTGGCGATCGCCCGTCTCCGCATTTGGCAGCGTACCCACTGGCAGCAGCAGCCCCGCGCGGCGCACCTGAGTCTGTTTGCCTGGAGTTGGCTAGTTGTAATCTTCAGTTTTTTCACCGTTGCTGTCACAAAGCTTCCCAGCTACGTCCTGCCGCTGATGCCTGCCGCCGCCATTCTAGTGGCGCTGCTGTGGAGTGAACAAATGAGTCGCCAGCGGATCGGTCGTAGCGTGCTAACTACGGGCATCGTCAATGCTGTATTTTTGGCAGTGCTGGCTGGGGCAGTTCTTTATAGCCCTAACTGGATGGGCGACGATCCCGCCATGCGAAACTTGCCAGAGGTGATTAGCCAGTCTGGAATCTTGCTCTGGGGAGCGGCAGTTTGGGCGATCGCGGCGATCGCCATGCTGATTTTACTGCTGCGCCGTCAGGGACGCTGGCTCTGGCTAGTAAATTTCATCGGCTTCTGCGCTTTCATCACCTTTGCGGTGATGCCTGCCTTCTCCATTGTGGATAGTCTGAGGCAGCTTCCACTCAGGCAGCTTTCAGCCACAATGGTGCAAGCCCAGCAACCACAAGAAAGGCTATGATGCTTGGATTTCAGAAACCTAGTCTGGTATTCTACACGGAACGTCCGATTCTATTTGTTGCTGATCCCGATGAGTTAGAAGATCAGCTCGACCAAATTTATCAGCAAAATACTCCTTCAGTGCTAATGGTCGCCTTTCCCCATAAGCTGAGGGAAGCAGACCTGGAACCTGAGCAATATCAGTTGGTTGAACAGGCAGGAGCCTATCTGCTGATTCGGATTGAGCTACCGCTTAAGTAAATTAACCAGGACTTACGCAAGTAGAACGCAAAGTCAGGCGATCGTCACGTTAACAAGGGGCTTAAGCCCCTTGTTATGCCGCTTAGTCCTCGGTGGGGACATACCTGAAATCGTGCCTGTCAGTATCTAGGATAGTCCGGTTCAGCAAGCTCATGAATTTGCCCGGACAATTGGGGACAGGTATAGCTTTGCTCCACGCACTTACCTCAACCACACCAAGACGATGCTGGTTGTAGATATAGCTTCTAACATTCTTCTCTGTTCCAACTACCAAGACTGTGAGAACAGAGGGATCTGAATTACTAAAATCCTCAAGATTGAACATAGTAAGAATGCGGTACCAATGTAGGTTTAGATGATTGACAACATTCTTTGAATACTATAGTATTCAGGCATGAAACACAAGCTTATTGATTTATTTGCTGGCGCGGGTGGACTAACTACAGGGTTTCACCTTGCAGGCTTTGACTCTTTGTGTGCTGTTGAGCTAGAGCCTAAAGCTTTGGCAACTTATAGGCATAACTACCCAAATACTAAGGTTGTCAATCAAGATATTCGCAAGGTCAATCCTTCGGAACTGCGAGAGACTTTAGGCTTACGACAAGAAGAGTTAACAGCCCTAATAGGTGGTCCTCCATGCCAAGGATTTTCAAGGAATATTCCTGCTGGTTATCGCTATTTGGATGACTCCCGCAACCAATTGCATCGAACATTTTTGGAATTTGTGCAAGAATTCAAGCCTTTATACGTTGTGATGGAGAATGTGCCTGAAATTTTGAAAGCTTACGATGGTGTTGTTAAGAATGAGATTACTGAACAACTTGAGAAGCAAGGCTACAAAGTGATTTCTGAATCACTCAATTCTGCAAACTATGGTGTACCACAGACTAGATCGAGAGCTTTTTTCTTAGCCAGTTTAGACAAAACACCTCAATTGTCTGAACCCACTCATTTTGGCGATATTAGGGGTGATTATAGAAATGTAAAGTCCTGTAACCAATTAGACCTTCTGAAATCAGATATGTCTTCGATCGTCACCGTTAAGGATGCCATTGGAGATTTACCGTCTTTAGATGCAGGACAGAAATATGATGCTGAAGCTTATCCCTGTTCTCCTCATACTACGTATCAAGCAATGCTGCGATATGGAAGCACAAAGATTGTTAATCATGTTGCTCGCGCGTTGAGTCCTATCCAAATGGCGAGAGTTACAGTTCTTAAGGAGGGACAAGATGCTAGAGATTTACCACCTGAATTAGCTCCCAAAAAGCACTACAGTGGCGCATATGGGAGACTTTACTGGGGTAAACCTGCAAGAACTATTACAAGGTGGGTCTTTCATCCAGGGTCTGGTAGGTTTTTTCATCCAACCCAAAATCGAACTATCACAATCCGTGAAGCTGCGAGGTTACATTCATATCCAGACACCTTCCACTTTCTAGGAACTTACACGGATATGGCTTCTCAAATTGGGGAATCCGTTCCTCCTCTTCTAGGAAAAGCGATCGCTACAACAATTCTTCAGGATTGAGGCTACGCTATAAATTGAGTTGCTCACGCAGGGCAGAGAGAACTGTTTGCACATATCGATCGAGTGTGAGACGTGTCCTCTCAACCCTGATATGAATTGCTTCTGGTGAAATAGTTCTTGCTCGAAAAAGTTGTTTTTGATTTTTATACCAAACTAACTCAAGTTGTCCTGGGATACTACCTTGCAATCCTGCTCCTGATCTGCCTGTAATTCGATCAACTGTCCAAGCCCAAGTAAAAGCATTTGGATCAAGTGGGGTTAAGAGGAAATTCACAATAAATGTATTCAAATCCATGAATTGTTTTGAGAAGTATACCTTCATAACTATTGACAACACCCTGTGCTGCTTGGCTCGATATGATTTTCTCATTCCAGTGCTGAATAATAGCTGCTCCTAATTCGTCGGGCGAGGATTGTTCTGTTAACCCAGGAAAACCAAGCTGAACAGCTTTCTTGACAATATCTGCTCTTTGAATGACAAACAGAAATGTATTTACAGTCGTTAAATTATTTAGTTGCAGAGACTTGAGCGACCAACCAGTTGAAGTAGTGGGGTCTACGGCATCATATAGAAGCTTGCTACGCCCCAGTGATGGATCAGCTAAAGAAATATTCTTAACGTAGTGAAAAATTGCTTCCCAAGTGTAATCTTCTATAGAACCAATAAGTGGAGATGCAATGGTTGCAACAACGGCTTGTCTCAACCTCTCAATTTCATCTTCCGTTAGCACTCAAGAGTTCCTCGACAACTTGTAAAAATTCACTCATCGTGATGCCTAAAGCATTTGTGATGTGATTAAGAACCCTAACAGACGGACTCTTCAGCCCCCGTTCGAGTTGGCTGATGTAGGTTCTGTGCAGTCCTGTAATTTCTGCCAAATATTCCTGTGACCAACCTTGCTCTATTCGACGGCGTTGTATCTCTAGTCCTAAAATTTGATCTAGTTTGCTAAGCTGCATGAATAGAAAGATTAGTACTTTGAATACCAAAGTTCCACAGACTAAAGTATTCAAAAAACATTGTTAGTCCCAATTGTTCGGTGACTGCATAGCAATAATCGCAGCATAACCTCCTTGCAGCGGACGAGCGCAATTCTTCGGTGTTGAATTCAAGGTTACTTGCCGCCGCCGAAGGGGAACGTTCTACGGAGGAATGCGTAGGTACTGGCTAAGTTGTGCCATTCATTGGTCGTGCGTCACTTGTAAGCGGCTACAGCAGTTGACGAAAGATTAGTCCAAACCTACCTCGAATTTGTTCTAACAGCGGGCGATTTTGCCAGTCCTTTAGGGTGATCAAAGTGCTGTTGGCAAAGGAGTCTAGCAGAAAACTTTCAGCTTGTTGAGCTAAGTGGCGATCGCTCACTGACACATTCATTTCATCGTTCAAGAAAAAGCTACGCTCATCCATATTGGTGCTGCCATGACTGACCCAGCTATCGTCAACCAGCACGACTTTAGCATGGAGCATATTGGGCGCATATTCGTAAATTTTCACGCCCGCTTCGAGCAAATCCCCATAAAGCTCTCGTGCGGTGTAGTAGACATAAGCCTTATCATTACGAACTCCCATCGTCAGAATTCGCACATCCACGCCTGCTTTGCTAGCTTCTATCAGCACTTTACGGGTATATTTATCGGGCACAAGGTAAGGACTGCTAATCCAGAGCCGCTGCCGTGCTGCCTGAATGCTGGTTTGAAACAGGATGTGCAGCGCAGAGTTTTCAGGAGAAAAGGTGCCCATTGTTACAAAGGCAGTTTGACCCTTAGGCGAACAGGGTTGAAACACCTGCACGCTGAGATCAGCAGTGCCGCCAACGGTCGTCCAGTTCTCCATGAAAACGCCCTCCAGGGTACTTAGAATTGCTCCTTCATAGCGCACCTCAAAGTCTCGCCAGGGAGCAGTTCCCCCGGTGTCGCTTTTGCCATCCCACTCATCTGAAACGCCCGCGCCACCAATTAGGGCAACTTTGCTATCAATCAGCAGCAGTTTGCGGTGGGTACGAGTGTTGTAGTCAAGCGGCGCTCTCCAGGTAAAAGGGCTGAAAAAGTGTACCTCCACGCCTGCGGCTTCAAGCGATTTCCAGTATTTTTTGGGCATTGAGCTTGAGCCATGATGGTCAACCACAAGCTGAACTGCGACTCCTGCCTGGGCGCGATCGCCGAGGGCGATCGCAAAATCATCTGCTCGTCGCCCCGGTGTCATGTAAAAAGTTTCAAAATGAATAGTTCGTTGAGCGCTCTGAATCGCCTCCAGCCGCGCCGCATAAATCTCGTCAGCTTCGACAAAAAATCCGGTGGGATGTGCCTGGGTGGGTAGGCTAGATGAGAATCCGGCGATCGCCAGAAAAAAATTTGGCTCATCCACACGCGGCACGTTTTGCATCGGGTAGCTGATCTTGCGGCGAAAGCTACCTCGAAAGTAAGGAATTAATATCGCAGCAGCCAGCAGAACCAGGAGAATGGCACCAATCCAGCTTAAAACTCCTTCCAATGTCATAATTTTTTCTGGGTTTATCCCCTAGCCTGCAAATGACATTGAGGATTTTAGAAGGATAAATTTACTTCGCACCACTACCAAAAGCGAGATATTACTTGAATCAAGAGTCACTCACCTTTGAGTAACCCCCAGGCAAAGGTATCAAATACGCCGTTTCGAGTTTTTGTATGCTGTCTCAAACACCCCTCCAGTTTAAACCTGTTCTTTTCTAAAATTCTTGCTGAGGCTGTGTTGAAATCAAGCGTATGCGCGGTAAGACGAATCAATTCCAGTTCATTAAATGCGTACTGAATAAAACAACTCAGTGCATCAGTTATTACCCCCTGTCCCCGATAAGCTTTCGCTAACCAGTATCCAATTTCTGCTCTATGAGTTTCTCCTATTTTGAAGTCGTCCACACCCACTGAACCAATCAAATATCCTTGAGAATTGCGAAGCACAAATGTTCTAAATAAGCAGCTTTGTCATTGCGCTGAACACTGGTTAAGTGAAAACCTTCGCGAACTCTAAGCTCCATACGCCAACGTAATTTTTTATTTATCTTGCTGAGAATTGGAGTTTAGCTGAACCTGAATTGCTGCTAATACTTTCTCCTCCCAATCTGGATCATCAAGTTTTACATTGATCTTATTGAGTCGAGAATGCCGCCGATCCATGTAGGTATGAAATGCTTCTTGGTCATCACGATGAGTTAAGATATAGCGCTTGAGTTCCTGATCATTCATCGCAACATAATTGATCTTTGTCATGGCTCAATACTCCCATCCGGTTGAATTTCAATTTCGATTTCTTCTCCCTGTCCAGCTAAGATGAATAGGTTGAGCGTTCGTTCATCAAGACGCACGATGTGAATAGGCTGAAGCATGGTGTTAGTAAGAAGATAGCTGAATCGGTACAAAGTTTTCAGTTGTGCCCCTGTTGGCTCCCTCATACATCCACCATCGTAATAGCTTTAGGCAAAGGACTGTAGCATAGATCATCTATGTAGTTGGCTATATGTATAGAGGTTAAGACAGATATGCAACTAAGGTGTTGAAAAACCTGGTTTTGTGTGGAGCAGTCAGCTTGCCTGCTTGATTTAGACGGGCAAGATGCCCATCCCAAACAACCAATTCAGCTAAACCGATCGCCTCTGATCGCCGCGATAGCGGATATACTCTGCCACGAATGCCAACACACCGGAACCGAGAATTAGTACTACACTGAGCGCATTAATATCAGGTTTAACGCCCGTGCGGACGCGGCTAAAAATTTCCATTGGTAGCGTGTTTGCGCCGCCGCCTGCCGTGAAGCTAGAGATCAGCAAGTCATCCATGCTTAAAACAAAAGCTAAAAGGCAACCTGACACGATCGCAGGCATCAGTTCTGGCAGCAAAACTTTGAGAAATGCCTGAGTGGGAGTCGCGCCTAAGTCTAAAGCGGCTTCTTCTAAATGCGGGTTTAAACCAGACAGGCGAGTTGAAACGACGACCGCTACGTAAGCCAGACAAAAAACAATGTGAGATGCCACGATTGTCCAGAGGCTGAGGGGAATCGCAAACGAGGCAAGAAAGACCAGCGTGGCAACGGCGATCGCAATATCAGGAATAATCAGCGGCAAGTAGGAAACGCCACGATAAAGCCCTTTACCCCAAAACCGATATCGCGCCAAGCCGACCGCCATCAGCGTCCCCAGCACGGCTGAAACCCCAACCGCACAAATCGCAACGGCTAGACTATCTTGCAAGGCGGCAAAAATGCGTGAATCGTTAAACAGGGTACTGTACCACCTCAAGCTAAATCCTTCCCAGGTCGCACTAAAGCGTGAAGCGTTGAAGCTGTAGAACGCCAGGATCAGAATCGGCAAGTACATGAACACGAACACCGCTAGCGAGATCGCTGCTAGCCAGGATGCCCGAATTGAAAAGGTGGTTTTGGGTGTTGGCTTAGAGGAGTTCACAGGAAGAGGGGGGCATTCGCTATTGTTCAAACACTTCTTGCAGGATTTCTCTTATTGGGTTTAAGAGAAGCTTTCGGGATCGCGATCGCCATATCTAATCAACAGGGCGATCGAAATACTCACTGCCAAAATCAGCACCATACTGAGGCTAGAACCCAGTCCCCAGTTGCGAGTTGCGCCGAGAAACTGGTTGTAAATCAGTCGCGAAACCGTCATACTAGACGCGCCGCCCAGCAGTTCTGGAACGACAAAATCTCCCAGGCTGGCAATAAACACCAGCAAACAGCCCGCTGCAATGCCGGGTAGTGTCTGTGGCACTGTCACCTTCCAAAAGGTTTGCGGGGCACTAGCGCCCAGATCGGCCGCTGCTTCTAGCAGTCGTCTGTCTAGTTTTTCTAAGGAAGCATAGAGCACCAGCACCATGTAGGGCAAAAAGCTATAGCTCATGCCAATGAATACGGCTCCGCTGCGGTTAAGCAAATCCAGCGTAGGCAGTCCAAGCGTGCTGAGAAACGAGTTTAGTACACCTGTCGGACGCAGAATCGTGATCCAGGCATAGGCTCGCAGCAGAGAGGAAGTCCACAGAGGCAAAATAAAACCGACCAGCAGCAAGTTTTGCCAGCGTTTAGGAGCCATCAGCGCAATCCAGTAGGCAACCGGAAACCCCAGCAGCAGCGTTAAAACCGTACTGCCGAGGGCAAAAAAGACCGATCGCCAGATGACCTGAAGGTAAATGGGCTGGAAAATATTCAGGTAATTCCCTAACCCAAAGCCGTCCATCGGTTGACCAGGGCGAATACCAGGGACAAAACTGAGTTGAAGAATTAGCAGCGTTGGCACAACCAGCAGCAGCAACAGCCAAACCCCTGGCGGACCCAGTAGTGCCAGTGGCCCAAGCAGATGACTGAGTTTGCGCTGCCAGCCTGGACTCGTTTTAGCAGGAACGACAGAAGGCGTAGGCGTTGAGGTTGACATAACCGCACAACAAGGGGAGAAATTTTTAGGGGCAAGGTTTGTGCCCCTTCCAGGTCAGTTAGGTACTGGTCAACTGAGTCCAGTACTGGTCATATAGCTCAGTTGCTTCTTCCGAGACAGGCGCAATTCCCTCACAGCGATCGAGCAGATCTTGAGGTGGGAAGAGTTTGGTATCGGCTTTTAATTCGTCGGAGAGTTGGTCATAGGCAACCTCGTTAGGGGTCGCAAATCTCAACCTTTCGACCGAACTAGCTGCATTTTCGGGCACTAACAGGAAATTTATCCATTCGTAGGCTGCGTCGGGGTTGGGTGCCGACTTGGGAATGACCATTGCATCCGTCCATAGGGAGGAACCCGTTTCAGGAATGACGTACTCTATGTCAGGGTTTTCCGCTACCAGGGAAAGTGCGTCAACGGAGAAGGCCATTGATACCAGCACGTCACCACTTGAAACCTGGTCTTCCCAACCGTTGGTAATGAAGTTGGCGATCGCGGGTTTAAGCTCCACCAGTCGGTTATAAGCTTCTTCAATCTCAGCCGGATCTTCAGAATTGTAGGAATAGCCGAGGGAATGCAGCACACCGCCCATGACTTCCCGCACGTCATTCAGCAGAGTGATCTGCCGATTCAGGGAACCGCCATTTTCCCAGAAATAATCCCAGCCTGTCAGGGTTGTGCCCAGGTTGTCAGGATTGTAAACAAAACCCGTCGTTCCCCAGACCGCAGCAACGCTATGGGCACTCCCCGGATCGTAAACGGGGTCTTGCCACTGCGATCTAAGATTTTCCAGCCCAACCAGTCGAGACTTGTCGAGGGTAGTTAGCATATCAAACTCGATCATCTGAGTCACCATGTAGTCAGATGGGTAGATGATGCTGTAAGCGCTGCCGCCGCCTGCCTGCATCTTCGCCAACATGGTTTCATTCGAGTCGTAGGTGTCTACGATGACTTCGATGCCTGTCTTTGCCTGAAAGCTATCCAGCAACTCTTGGTCATGGTAGTTTGCCCAACTGTAGACATTTAAAGTGCCACCGTCAGCGGCAGCGCTGCCGCTGGTCGAATCTTCAGAGCTAACGTCTGCCAGATTGCGGGCACAGTTCGATAAAACAGCACCTGAGAGGGCAGCGGCTGACAATTGCAGAAAACCGCGTCTGGTATTAGCGATCCGGGGCGATCGCCCTGGGTAAAATCGAGGTTTCCGGGTATTCATCAGAGGTAATACGCTCTCCTTGGACTATACAACAGGGGTCAAACGAACTGGGGTCAAACGAACTGGCAAGTTTCACGCAGATGCAAAACAGATTTTAACTATCCTATGCTGTTAACGCTAGACAGTCTGTTTCTGCCCAATGGATATAGAGAGAGGAATCTGGTTCAGCAGCAAGTTTAGCGCGGTTGGGCTGCAAAACGGTGAGGCGATCGCCCGACAGCAATTCGACTAAGTAGTGAACGTGAGTACCTAAATACATCGTATGCATCAGCCGCCCTTCAAAGCAGTTAACTGGGCTGCTGGGTTTTTCCAGACTAAGCTGAATCTTTTCAGGGCGCACACTCACAACCACCTGACCCGGTGTAGAGCCATTTGAGGACTCAGTTGGCTTAACCAAAATCTTTAGCCCCCGATCTGTCCTCACCTGCAACATCGCGTAATCTATCGTTTCTACTTGCCCCTTAAACAAGTTTGTATCGCCAATGAAATCGGCCACAAAGGGCGTTTGAGGATAGTCGTAAATCTGGTTGGGAGTGCCAATTTGCTCTAGCCTGCCATCATGCATCACCGCAATTCGGTCAGAGAGGCTCAAAGCTTCTTCCTGATCGTGAGTCACCATCACAAAGGTTACACCCAAATTTTTGTGCAGCGTCGAAAGCTCAACCTGCATCTCCTTGCGTAACTTCAAATCTAGTGCGCCCAGCGGTTCATCTAACAGCACCACTGTTGGGCGATTAACCAGCGCTCTGGCCACAGCCACCCGCTGTTGCTGCCCACCCGATAGCTGGGCTGGATAGCGACGAGCAAATTGCTCCATCTTGACTAAGCGCAGTGCTTCTTGCACTCGATTTTGAATTTCCGCCTTGCTCTGGCGCTTAATTCGTAAACCAAAGGCAATATTCTCCCAAACGGACAGGTGGCTAAACAGGGCATAGCTTTGAAAAACTGTATTGACGGGGCGACGATAGGCTGGCACCCCAGACATTGACTTGCCGCGAATCAGCACCTCCCCCGCCGAGGGTTCTTCAAACCCAGCAATTAGCCTAAGCGTTGTCGTTTTGCCGCAGCCAGATGGACCTAAAATGCTAAAAAATTCACCCTGCCAAATGCCGAGATCAACTCCTCGGACGACGGTTTCGCCGTTAAATACCTTAAATATCTTGCGGAGTTCGACATCGAACCGCGTGTCTGTTTCAATGACGGGTCGATTTTGCATAGCAGTCTGAGACATCGTTGCAACTCTCCGCAATAGTTCCCAGTGAGGTGGTAAGTAGTTAATGCGTCCTAAGCCTATCTTTAGGCAGCTACTAAAAATTGATCGTTACGTGTGATACAGCTTACCCTGACCAATCAGCATAGCCTACTGCTGCATCAAGCCGCACCCCATTAAAGCTAAGCTAGTTGCACCAACCAAACCAAGAATTACATCCACTAGGATACAAGATACTTACGAAGAAAATTGGACATTAAAAATTGGGCATTACTGGACATTGATTGACCTGGGAATGAATTAAATCAGGACTTATGCCAACTCTCTTTAAGGCTAAACATTTTGGAGTGTACGCGGGGCACGCTCCAAAATGTTTAGCTTCATATAAAACGGTATTAAGCAAGTAGAATGCAAAATCAGGCGATCGCCAAGTTAACAATGGGCTTAGGACTCTTTACAACGGAATGCGTAAGCCCTGTTAAAGTTAGATGCAACCTTGGGGATCAGCTACGGTACTGCTTTGTAGAGACTAGCGGTAGACTAGGAAAGGTTTTTTCAGATGGAATTCGTCGAGGCTAATTTGTCGTGCCGATGACTCTAACCAAACATTCGTCTGCTACGACTCAGCAGCCCAATGCTCGTAATGTTGGCAAGCAATATCAGTCTTTGGTGGTGATGCTGCTGGTTACTCTGACGCTGCTAGGGGGCATCGGGAGCCGCTTAACTTATTTGCAGTTGGTGCAGGGCGATCGCAACCGCCAGCTTGCTGACAACAATCGCATTCGTTTGATTCCAAGACAGCCAGAGCGCGGCAAAATCTTAGACCGGGAAGGCAGAATCTTAGCGGGCAGTCGCTTATCTTACGCCGTTTTCCTCTGGCCAATCGCTAATCAAGCAGCCGAATGGAACAGAATTTCCCTGCGTCTTTCAGAGATTTTGAACATTCCCGCTGACCAAATCCAGTCCCGTTTAACGCAGGCAGGCTATACCTCTCCCTTCCTGGTGCGAATTGCCCGAGGCATCAGTCCGGCTCAGGTGACAGCGCTAGCTGAGTTCAGCCATGAATTGAAAGGCGTACAGGTGCAGGCTGAAGCGGTACGAAACTATCCTCATGGTGATCTAGCCGCTCATGTAATTGGCTACACCGGAGAAATGACCGACGAGGAGCTAGCCGAGCGGGAAGATGAGGGCTATCGGCTGGGAGATGTCATCGGTCAAATGGGCGTTGAAGCTGCTTTTGAGCAACGACTACGGGGTGAATGGGGGGGACAGCAGGTAGAAGTAGACGGCATGGGTCACGTTTTGCGGGTGCTGGGTGAAAAAACTGCAACGGCTGGACAAGATGTGCAATTGACGCTGGACTTAGACTTGCAGCAAGCAGCCGAAACTGCTCTGGGTGAACGGAAAGGGGCGATCGTGGCGATCGATCCTCGGAATGGAGCCGTACTAGCAATGGTTAGCCGTCCTGCCTTTGACCCCAATCTTTTCTCCACCCACATCACCGATGCCCAGTGGCAACAGCTTCAGGGCATGGATTTTCCGTTTGTTAACCGGGCGTTGCAGGGCTATCCACCCGCTAGCACCTTCAAGATTGTGACAACGACCGCTGCGATTGAGTCGGGAACATTTTCACCCGATACCGTTTTGCCAACCTATCCATTTATTCGAGCAGGCGGCATCGAGTTTTGGGATTGGAATCGGGCTGGGTTTGGCCCGCTCAGCTTTCCAGGTGCAATGGCCTGGAGCAGCGATACTTTCTTCTACCAAACCGCTATGAGAATGGGGGAAGAACCGTTAATCGAGTGGACTCGGCGCTATGGTTTTGGACGCAAAACCGGAATTGAAATTGCCTCCGAGGAAGCAGCAGGTCTGGTGCCTGATGAAGAATGGAAACTGGCTGAGCTAGACGAACCCTGGTATCAGGGCGACTCAATCAATATGTCGATTGGTCAGGGCTATTTGCAGGCTTCCCCGCTGCAAGTGGCAGTGATGTTTTCAGTCGCGGCAAATGGCGGAGATTTGGTTAGACCGCATTTACTCAGAGACAATGAGGCAGAACGGCAGTGGCGACAGTCGCTCAACTTACAGCCAGAAACAATCCGAATTTTGCAGCGAGGGCTGCGGCAGGTCGTCACCAGCGGCACGGGAAAAGCTGTGAACGCGCCAGGACTGCCTCCGCTTGCTGGAAAGAGCGGCACTGCCGAAGACCCACCTCGTGAATCTCACACCTGGTTTGGCGCATACGGACCAGAAGCTAACCCTGAGATCGTCGTGGTTGCCTTTGGAGAAAACTCTGGCGGCGGCGGCGGTTCTTTGGCTGCGCCAATGGTACGGCAGGTTTTAGAAACTTACTTTAAGGGGACACAGCCGACTGAAGCGTCCAGTCAGGAATCGGTTGTTTCGGATTAGTCTCACTATGACAAACTCTGTCACCGTTACTGTTTCTGCTACGACTGCGAACCTGGGGCCTGGGTTTGACTGCATTGGGGCGGCGTTGAGCTTGCATAACCAGTTTCGCTTTTCTCGGCTAAGCTCTAATTCTCACGATAGCCTGGCGATCGCCATCACAGGCTTAGATGCCGAGCAAGTCAAAACCGACAATAGCAATTTAGCCTATCAAGCCTTTACCAAACTCTACTGTCACTTGGGGCAGCCCGTTCCCCCTGTGCAAATCGAGATTGACTTGGGCGTACCGCTTGCCAGAGGGTTGGGCAGTTCGGCGACAGCAATTGTAGGCGGGCTGTTAGGGGCAAATGAGCTAGCAGGAGCGCCGCTTGCTCAAGAGCAGATAATGGAATTGGCGATCGCCCTGGAAGGTCATCCCGACAATGTAGTTCCGGCCCTGATGGGCGGATGTCAGCTATCTGCATCAAATGCAGACGGCAACTGGACGATCTGTGATGTTCCCTGGCACAGCGACCTCATTCCTGTTCTGGCAATTCCCAATTTTGAACTGTCTACTAGCGAAGCCCGCCGAGTTTTGCCAACCCAATATAGCCGTGCCGATGCTATCTTCAACGTCGCGCATCTGGGTTTGCTGCTGCGTGGACTGGAAACCGCAAACCCAGACTGGCTGCGGACCGCTCTGCAAGATCGAATTCACCAGCCTTATCGCCAAACTTTGATTGCAGGCTTCGACCAGGTGCAAACCGCCGCGATCGCCGCAGGTGCTTATGGGCTAGTGATCAGCGGAGCCGGGCCAGCGCTGCTTGCCTTAACCAACCTGGATCGGGCAGAAGCCGTAGAAGCAGCGATCGCCACCACCTGGAAATCGGCAGGAATCACTGCTCAAGTTAAACCCTTGAAACTTGAGGAACGAGGAGCCTGGGTTGAACGGTTTTAAGTCTGTGTCCAAATGGCAAAACCACGCAAGCTAGAAGAACTGATTGAGCAGGTGAATCGATGTCGGGAATCTCCGACGACTGAAGTATCCGTCGAGGCACTGCGGCAGATTCTCAAGAGCAAACATTCTGTGGCGATCGCCTCTGCCGCCAAACTGATTGGAGAATCTGCGATCAGCGAACTCGTGCCTGACCTGATAGCAGCCTTTGACCGACTCATGGAAAAACCGATTGAGCGAGATATTGGCTGCACTGGAAAATTTAGAATCGCCGAAGCACTCTACAAAATGGAGCGCAGCGAAGCAGACCTTTTCCTAAGGGGCATTCGCCATCGGCAAATGGAGCCAGTTTGGGGTGGACAAGAAGACACCGCACCCAGTCTGCGTGGGGTTTGTGCCCTCGGCTTGGTGCGAATGAACTATCCCGATGTCCTGAATGAACTGGCTGATCTGTTGGCTGACCCGATTCCCCTGGCACGGGCTGCTGCTGCTAGGGCGATCGCCTACAGTGGTAGCCATCAAGGAATTCCGCTGCTGCGTTTGCGCGTCAAACTGGGCGACGAACCGCAAGTACTTTCCGATTGCTTCACAGCTTTGATTAACATTGCTCCTGAACCTTCTTTGCCGCTGGTTGCCAGTTTTCTGAACGATGCCAATCCTCAAACCTGTGAAATGGCGGCCCTGGCGCTAGGCGAATCTCGTAGTCTAGTCGCCTTTGAACAACTCAAGCACTGGTGGTTACAGACAGCAAATAGAGAACTGCGAAAAACGGGACTGCTGGCGATCGCCATGCTGCGACAAGACGAACCGCTAAAATTTCTGCTATCGCTGGTGGCTGAGGGCAACAGTGCTGATGCGCGAGACGCGGTCGCAGCCCTGAGCCTCTATCAAACTGAAGCTGCACTGTGGCAACAGGTGATTCAAGCTGCTGCAACACGAGGCGTAGCCGCAGCACTCATCTTAGGCGAATTTCAGTAGCGCTAGATATGAATAGAACAAGGGGCTGAAGCCCCTTGTTCTACAGGTGAGTGCATGACTGGAACTTAACAGGCTCCCTGCTTTGATAGGACAACCCAAATCGTTTTGCCAATGAGATGAAGGTCATATCTGACTGACCAGCGGCGAAGATATCTCAGGTCAAGCTGCACAATCGCTTCAAAATCTATCACCTGAGAGCGTCCATTGACCTGCCATTCTCCAGTGATGCCGGGTTTCACTTCGAGCCGTTTCCAGTGGTGGTGGCTGTATTGCTTAACTTCATCTACTGTCGGTGGACGAGTGCCAACCAAACTCATGTCTCCCTGTAGCACGTTCCAAAACTGAGGCAATTCATCCAGGCTAGTGCGACGTAGAAACCGACCCACTCTGGTAATCCGAGGATCGTTGTCATTTTTAAACACATGACCGCTAGCCTGATTCACTACCTGAGACTTGAGTGCTTCAGCGTCAGTCACCATTGAGCGAAATTTCCAGATCTTGAACTGGCGGCCGCGATGCCCACAGCGAGTTTGGCTATAGAAGATTGGACCAGGGCTATCAAGTTGAATGGCGATCGCCACTGGCACCACAACCAACGCGGTCAATAGCAGTCCTACCATTGCTCCTAAAATGTCAACACACCGTTTCATTTTGCTATTGACGGAGCAATGGATATCAGCCGAACCTGTTGAACGAACCTGAGAACGAAAAGATGCAGAAACAGTAGCAAATTCAGGACTGGTAGTAACCATGATGTAGAGTAGCCTGGGGAGAAATTCAAATTGAATTAACGAAACACGGAAGCGATCGTGAAAACTAGCAAGAAGAGCGTTTCAATTTAAGAACCCTGATTAAGTCGCTCTTTCAGCAGTATGGTTTTCCAACCCTGGAAACTACGCAGTCAAGGTCAGTCTTATTAAAAGCTTCAACAACTTGAGAAGGAAACCAAATAAAACCAGTATTTTCCTAATAGAACAGGCTTTTTGATACCAATTATGTTTTGTAGCCATACAAAAGTCAGAACTCCAGTTCAGATCGGTTCGGTATAAACCCTTGTTGGACTGCACTACAACCAATCCCCTTTTTACCTTCGCATTAACGCTAGCTGAGAACTCTCAGCGGTTTTAAGTTTGTAGACTTTTACAAAAGCCTGCAAAACTTAGCTTTAAATTTGCTATAATTTCTGAGTTTAAAGCTTCAAGTACCTAAGTACTATATGGAGGCATTAGTTACGCGCTCTTCTGAATTGGGGTTAGAGGCTATACATGGCAGCAGTACTTAACTCAGATTGGGTAGAGCAGCTTGAACTCAGTGCGAAACACCCGCCTGAATTCTTTAAAAGCATTAGTGAAATTGACGGTGAAGATCGTGTAGTCCCTCAAGCTCACGCTGTTCGACGGGCATGGAAGGATTTGGATCTTGATGGAGTTCTCTACCTAGACAAAGCTCCGTACGCTTATTTCAAGGAAGTGCAACGCATAGAACCTGAATTAATACGTAAGTTGCATCACAAATTATGGAATCAAGGAATTGCTCCTCTTCTTGTAGTCATTAGTCCTACTGAGTTTCAAGTCTATTCTAGTCTTGCTCTACCAGCAAAAAGAAAGGAAGATCTTTTTCAAGAAGATCGTCTTGTTAAGGCTTTAAATCGGACAGCCAATGTTCTAGAACTCAGGAAATTTGCTCAAGCCATTCAACTGGGTGATTTTTTTAGAGAGAAGCCAAAGTCTTTTAACCCAGATCTTCGCGTTGATCGTTATCTCCTAAAGAATCTTGAGGTTGCGCGCGAACTTCTACTAGAGGAAGATTCCTCTGATTTAAGAAGTATACGCCTAGCCCATGCTTTGCTATGGCGCACTATTTTTACCTGCTACTTAGTCGATAGAGGAATCATTGATTCTCATTACTTTTCCCGAATTGGTTTAGAAAATGCACATACATTACTAGATTTACTAGAAGCACGTAGTGCAGAAGGAGCTAAAGATCTTTTATACAACCTATTTGAGCAGCTTCAAAAAGATTTTAATGGGGATCTATTTGAAGGTGATCTCCAGATTGAAAAGAAGCTTGTTGAGGAAAGACATATAACCATTTTAAGAAGGTTTCTGCAATGGGACGATTTAGAAACGGGACAGACCTCGCTAGGGCTTTGGGCTTATGACTTCAGCATTATTCCAATTGAGACAATTAGCTGTATCTATGAACGCTTTCTTGAAGCAGAAGATTTCCAAGGGAAGAGAGAAACAGGCGCATACTATACACCACGTTTTTTGACCGAAGTCGTTTTAGATATAGCACTCTCAGACTTAACCTCACTATTAGATAAACGTTTTCTAGATCCATCTTGTGGTTCGGGTATTTTCTTGGTAGCTCTATTCAATCGTTTAGCTGAAGAATGGCGCAAAAATCACATGAACGCAAGTAATGATGAACTTGCATTGGCATTGATTGATATTCTTCAGAAGAATTGTTTTGGTATAGATTCAAGTGATACTGCTTGTAGAATATCTGCATTCAGTCTTTATCTGTCTTTCTTAGATCAACTTGATCCTAGAGATATACAGAGGCTTCAAAAAAGGGGAAACGCCTTACCAAATTTGGTAGGGCGCAATATTTTCTGTAGAGATTTTTTTGAAGATAGTTTACCTGAGTTATTGTTGAACTTTGACTTTATTGTTGGAAATCCACCTTGGGTTAAGGTCATAGGGAAAAAACTCAGCTTAATGGAGAGGTGGTGCAAGCGTAGCAAGCTTCCGATTGCACAAAGGCAACTAGCATACGGATTTCTCTGGAAAGCATTACACCATCTCAAAAGCAGTGGAACCGTTTGCTTTCTGCTACCCGCAGGTGTCTTGTTGAACCATCAAGAAAAATCTATAGAATTTCAAAGAAAATGGTTTTCAGAGTTCAAAATTGAGAAGGTAGTAAATCTCGCTGATATGCGTTTCTATCTTTTTGATGGAGCCATTAGACCCGCACTCATAATGAAATATAGAAAGGGCGCTCCCGATATTCAAACTAATCAAGTTGAATATATATCCCCAAAAACAGAATGGAAAACTTTAAGGGCTGAAATAGTAACATTTCTGTCAGAAGATGTGAAACATATTAGCTATAAAAAAATATTATCTGGATTGAAAGAAGAAAATACTTCACCCATTTGGAAACAGCTATTTTGGGGAACTTCACGAGATTATAAGTTTCTCGATAGACTTCGGAGTTATCGAACTGTAGGAGATCTTCTAGCAATAGAAAATCCAGAATTGCGTTGGATACTCTTAGAAGGATTTAATAAGGGGGGGAAAGGTGAACCAGTAGATCGCCCTATCCTTCATGAACTTCCATTCTTACACTCGTCGGGAGTTAAACTGTACGTGGTTCCAAGATTAGAATTACAAGCGGAACCGCCAGTATTTGATCCTAAATATATGGGAGATGAAATTGTTTTTCGTGCCCCCCATATCCTTTTTCCTCATGGAGTTTCGGAAACTGGCAAAAGGATACGAGTAGGATTTTGTTCTTTTGATTGTAGCTTTGAACACTCTATACGTGGAATTCATGCTCCTGAAAAAGACGATGCTGAACTCCGATTTTTAACCTGTGCGTTGGCATCCCCGCTAGCACTCTATTTTTTCTTTCATACTTCTGCAAATTGGGGTATTGAAAGACCTAAAATTCACGTTGAAGAGTATGCAAGATTTCCTTTCCCAGAACCTGACACGGAAACCCGGCAAATCACATTAAATAGAGTAGCTACACTACACCGTCACCTCGAACAGGAGATCCAGAGAAATTTCTTAGCTACAGGATCACTGATTGAGACTTATTCTCAAGAGATAGATAAAGCAGTTTTTGAGTACTATGATATTGATACTTGGGAGGAATATCTCATTAAGGACACAATAGAATTTTACATTCCTAGTGCTACTCCCCGTCGAGGAACTAAATCTATTCCCACTTTAGAAGCCAGCAAACGAAACCATCAACATGATTATATTTCTCTGCTTCTCGAAGCTATCAACACATGGATTAGGGGAAGCGGGAAGTATATTGTTGGAAAGTTAACTACTTCAGCCGTTTCAGGGCTAGCTATCGTATCTCTTGCGCGTGTCCATGAATCCATATCTCATGTTAATTCGATAGAAGGAGAATCTTCAGAACGTGTAGATGAAATACTTAACCGAATTAAAAATTATCTTCCTGCCGAAATGAGAAGTCTCAGGATTATGAGAAATTTAAAGATCTTTGATGGCAATGAATTGCATATCTTGAAACCTTTAGAACGGCGGTTTTGGACAAAGACTTCTGCTCTCAATGATGCTGATGAGATCGCAGCAGCGATTCTTTCAGGTAGATAGGGGAGAAGTAAATGATTTTTGGAAGTTTAGATCCTTGGTCTGATATATTTCCCGAAGGCTTGATCCCGCACATTTTAGATTTAGTTATTTCTGCTTGGGCAGAATTTCCAAAACCTAATCGGGATGATCATGAAGTGCCTATTACACAAAAATTTAGACCTGTTCTAATTCGCAATAAAAATCTCATTCGACTTCCCGTATCAATCAGTCGTGAAGTTCCAGAAGACGATTTACAAACAGGTAATGAACTTGGACGGATTGACTTAATTTTTACACATGGTAATCGTGAAGATGTTTACTTTTCGTTTGAGTGCAAAAGACTAAATGTTGTTCTAAATGGTAGAAGAAAGATTCTAGCTACTGAATATGTAAAGGCAGGCATGATGAGGTATATTACATCTCAATATGCTGCAAGCCTCATACATGGAGGGATGATTGGTTACATTCTAGATGGAGATTCAAAAACTTCAATAAACAGAATAAACGAAGAGATTAAGAAGCATTGTAAAGAGTTGAAGGTTAATTCTCCTGGGAAGCTTTATAAGTCATCAGTCAGACCAAATGATAAGCAAGCCAGGGAAACAAAGCATCAAATAGAGCTTCGGCAGTTCATTATTCATCATGTATTTCTTTCTGCTTAAAGCATAGGACATTTTTTTGCATCTTGTGATAAGTTTATTGCTGCTACTTTACGTACCGCAGTGCAGTCCAACAACGCCCATGCACCTGACTGTCGCCAACTTATTTTTTAGCGTTCAGGCTTTGTCTGCAGCGAGTGATGGGCAACGCTACTTCTGCCTCAATCCAAAATTACAAATCCAAAATCTAAAATAATATAGCCCTCACTCTGAGCTACGATGCCTCCATGCACGGCACTCTCTATGTAGTAGGAACCCCCATCGGCAACCTGGAGGACATGACCTTCCGGGCAGTGCGAATTTTGCAAACAGTGGATGCGATCGCCGCCGAGGACACTCGCCACACCGGAAAGCTACTTCAGCATTTTCAAATCTCTACGCCACAGGTTAGCTATCACGACCACAATCGCCACAGTCGCCTACCTGAACTACTGGAACGTCTGCGTCAGGGCAAGGCGATCGCCCTCGTCACCGATGCCGGGATGCCAGGAATCTCTGATCCGGGCTATGAACTGGTGAAAGCCTGTACTGATGAGGGAATTACGGTAGTGCCCGTTCCAGGAGCCAGTGCTGGGGTGACGGCGCTCAGCGTGTCGGGGCTAGCGACCGATCGCTTCATTTTTGAAGGCTTTTTACCCCCCAAAGGGCAGGAACGGCGCGATCGCCTGGAAGCTTTGCAAACTGAGGCTCGAACGCTAATTTTATATGAATCTCCCCACCGTCTGCGGCAAACTCTGAAAGATTTATCAGAGGTATTGGGAACTGGTCGGGCGATCGCCCTGGCCCGAGAGTTAACCAAACTGCACGAGGAGGTGTGGCGCGGCAGTCTAGAGGAGGCGATCGCCCATTACCGCGATCGAGAACCACAGGGAGAATTTACCCTGGTGATTGCTGGCAGTGAACTGGTGGAGCCGATGTTGTCAGAGTCAGCCCTGAGAGCAGAGTTGCAGCAGTTGTTGAGTCAGGGACTATCGCGTTCTCAAGCCAGTCGCCAGCTTGCTCAAAAAACTTCCCTGTCGCGCCGTCAAATTTATCAGTTGGCTTTGGCAATTCCAGATGCAGACTCAGAGAGTCTCTAGTTTCACGCCGCGAATGGAGTAGTCCAACAGACGAATCGGGTGCATCAGCGGGACGGTTTTGCCCTGAAGCTGAAGGTGTTTCTGAATTTGCAGTGAGCAGCCCGGATTTGAGGAAGCGATCAGCGTGGCACCCGTGTTCAGCAAATTCTGTACTTTTGCTGACCCAACTCATCTGCAACTTCAGGTTGCAGCATATTGTAAATGCCTGCACTGCCGCAGCAGAGGGCCGCATCAATGGGTTCTCGCAACTGCACGTTTGGAATTTGTCGGAGCAACTGACGCGGTTGCAGGCTAATCTTTTGTCCATGCAGCAGGTGACAGGCATCCTGGTAAACCACTGTTAAAGGTGCATCGGTGAGGGGAGAAAGTTGAGCAGTGAGTCCGATCGCCCCCAAAAACTCCTGAACATCCTTGACTTGACTAGCAAATTCCTGTGCCTTCTCACCGTAGTCGGGATCATCTTGCAGGATATGACCATATTCCTTTAGCGTATGTCCACAGCCTGCGGCATTGATAATGATTGCGTCTACGTTGGTGCCTTCAAAGCTGTCGATCATGTGGCGGGCGATCGCCTGTGCCTGTGCTTCCTGTCCCTGGGTGCTGAGGCAAGGCCGCACA
>JAAUTN010000674.1 GCA_012031415.1 Leptolyngbyaceae cyanobacterium SM1_4_3
ATCTCAAATGTATGAGGTCGTCATCAGTTGTGTTTGTGGTTTAGTACGTCTACGGGTGCAGTATGGCTAAAATCCGAGCTTTGGTAGTTCAACCTGCCCATTTTTCTTATTTCTGAAGAGGTCTATTAATTCGTAGAGTAAGGCTAAACCGCCAAGGCTAGAGGCAGTGTCGGGATGATCACTGCCAAATTGAGTCTCGCGAATTTGGAGCGTTTGTCTGAATAATGATTCAGCCTCACTGTAGCGTCCCATCTCACCATAGAGTAGTGCTAGATTATGGAGAGTGGTGACGGTATCGGGATGCTCGCTACCCAACTGGGTTTTGCGAATCTGGAGTATGTTTACAAACAAGGTTTCTGCTTCGCTGTAGCGTCCCATTGCTTTGTAAAGTAATGCCAGATTGTGAAAAGAGGTGATGATATGGGGATGTCCGTAACCCAATTGAGTACTTTGAATTTCGATTGCTTGTGCAAATAACGACTCAGCCTCGCTGTAGCGTCCTATCGATTGGCAAAACCCTGCCAGACCAATCATGCTACAAGCGGTATGAAGATGGTTATTCCCTAACTGAGTTTCGCGAATTTGAAGCGATCGCACAAACAACGGTTCTGCCTCGCTATAGCGTCCCATCACTTTGTAGAATTGTGCCAACCGGCCCATACCAACGGTAGTGTAAAAATGGTTGCTGCCTAACTGGGTTTCAAAAATTTGAAGCGCTCTCTGACATAAGGGTTCTACCTCGCTATACTGTCCCATTAATTCGTAGAGTGATGCTAGATTACAGAGACCAGCACCAATGTTGGGGTGGTCGCCACCTAACTGGGTTTCCCACATCTGGAGCGATCGCTCACTGTAAACAATTGCCGTTTCAAAGCGCCCTCGGTAATTAAGATAATGACTAGCTTGATGCAACACCCTTGCCCAGGAGAGAGAGTCGGGTGGCTGATGTACCCAGACGGCAGCAATATGGGAGATAAGGCGTTCACAATACTTCCAGTTCTCAAACTCTGGATTGGGAAATATATCGTTCAAGCTTGCGACAGCGCGATCGCACCACACCGTCTTCTCTTCCGTTGACATCTCGTGACGCTGCACTAGTTGCACCAAGCGATGAAGGCTGTAGCACTTTGCCTCACGGTCACGACGAATTAGCGAGTATTCTGCTAAGGGTGTTAGCACTTTATTAAGCACTAACGGGTTGCTTTGAATATCTGATAGTGCTGATGCAATTGCTTCGCCTAAGTTTGCTGCTCCCTGCACCAGCAGTTCGTAGGGGATTTCATCAGGTGCTAAAAATGCGCTCAATCGCAACACGTCTGCCGCCGCTGGACTCTTTTTACTCACATCGTTAAAGTTTATTTTCCAGGTCGTTGCGACTGACTCTGGATAGTCACCCATTCGATCTGACGGCTCTTCTAACAACTGCAATTTTTGTTGATGATACATCATTAAGTAATGTTCAAAGTCGTCCTCATTGAAGGCAATGTAGGCAGCGGCTTGCTCTAATGCCAACGGCAAATAACCTAATTCTTTGGCTAGCTCTATTGCTGCCTGTGCTTCTGTGGTCTGGCGATCGGGACGGACTTGCTCAGTGCGTTCCCATAGAAACGTGACGGCTTCGGCTTCTGATAACACTTCCAGCGCTAAGGGTTGGCGAATTCCAAGACTGGCAAAGGAGTTTGTCCTTGAGGTAAGCAGAGTACGCCCTTGAGGATTTTGGCAGCGGTAGGGTTTGAGCAGGCTGGGGGTGTTGGCGTTGTCAAAGATCAGTAGCCAGCGATCGCTCGTCCTCTCCAGCCAGCCTTTTGCAGCCTGCGCTAGCTCTGGGTTGGTCTGTCCGGTTTGGGCGATGCCGACCTGACGGGCAATTTCGGCAAAGTCTGACTCCAGATTCAGGTCGGTGTCTGCCTTGATCCAAAATGCCCAGTCATAGCGCTGCTCATAGGAGTCATTGGGTTTGGCGTAGCGGTGAGCATACTTAATGGCGGTTTGGCTTTTGCCCACGCCACCCAAGCCTGAAATCACGGCTGCACCGTTCTGCTGAAGCTGTTGATGCAGTTGCGCGAGATAGTCTTCCCGTCCGGTGAAGTACGGGTTATCAGCGGGAATATTGAACCGTTTTTGGGGCGTTTGCTCTGTCGGTGCCTCTCCCGACGACTCCAGTCAATCGGGCGGTAGCCCTGATAAATTTTGATATCGCCTTGATAAACTGTGCCGCCACTAATCCGGTTTTGAGAATTATTTCCCCCGTAGTTGATTTGGGTCTGACTGCTGTTGTCTTCGATTTGCGTCAGTTCAAAGTGAAGCTCATCGGCTAGCTTTTTCACATCCTGTTTAAGGGACGTATCTGGTTCCAGCACCTTATATAAGTACTCGGTCAACTTGGTTTGAGCAGCGGCAGACTCAGGCTGAGAATTATCTGCCGCTGCTTGCAGCAGTTTGTCTGTGTCAGGTTTGCCTCGTAAGCACTTCTCCCATACCACTTGCCCCAATTGCTGCACTTTCGTGATCAGAGTAGCGGGCAATTCACCAGCTTTTTTGGCTAGTTCAGTTCCCAATCCTTCGTAAAACTTGTCGAGAATGGCTTTGGCGATCGGAGTTGCCAAGAGCAGGGGAAGTGGTTCTAGCATGGGCAGAGTAGAGGGAGTGATAAATAATGAATTCCTTACCTTGTTCTACACGATCTGCTCGGTGATGTCCGCGATCGCATTCTGTAAATTTTGATCATTCTGCCTAAATTCTCTTCAAGCTCAATTAGGCGATCGCGACTCATCCTGTCTCCAAAATTAGATTTAGATAGATTATGCAAGGCGGCACTAATTTACACGAGGCAAGATCTGCAACTTCTCGAAGAAGTTGCAGATCTGAGCGCTGCATTTCTACTTATTTCTGGCGATCGCTTGCGCCGCTGCTAGAGTAATCAAGTCCATCGCAAAGATTCCGCTAGGTTACTGTTTCAGTTCTACACGTCTACTCCGTAATTTCCGGCATATCTTTATAGTTAAGGTTGTGCCTAATGCGGAGTTACAGAAGTTGGAGTTTTCTAACTCGACTTTTAGCCATTCAGAAGGAAGAGGAGAGCAGATG
>JAAUTN010000156.1 GCA_012031415.1 Leptolyngbyaceae cyanobacterium SM1_4_3
TTGTCAAACAGCAGCGTATAGCCCAAACTCAGCAAGCTATTCACCGGATCGGTGGGCGGGCGACGGGTACGCTTTCAAACTCAAAGGAGCCTTTCAGCAGTGACGCATACGCCTGAAAATACAGGTTTGCTCCATGCCCCTCATAGCCCAGCATTTGCTCCACCGTTTCCACCGTTGGCACGGTTTCGATCAGCTTTGCCAATTCCTCAATTGCCTTCGTTGCCTTCTCTGTCTTGCGTCGCCGATTTAGCCGCAGCAGCAAGATTCGAGAGTTGTGCAGCTTACCCACAATCATGCTGGCAGACTGTCTGCGAATAAAGTCCTGATCTAGCGACTTCTGTACCTGCTGCGTTAGGTAGTCAATTTTGGCTTGCCCACTGGTTTGCAGCCGCCCAAAATACTTACCCTTGGTCGAGAGATACAGCACCGGAATCCGCTGTCGCAGCGCCAAACTCACCGCCCCATGCGAGACATTACACGTTCCAAACAGCACCACATGACTCACCCGACTCGCTGGCACACTACAGCGCAACTCATTCTGATGAAACACCTGAAACTGCTGATGCTGCACCCGCAAATACGCCCCTTGATCCGTTACATACAAAGTCGTCATCCCATCCCTCCAATATTCCTCTGGATTACTCGTTCGCGTTCGTAAATTTTCAGACCTGACAATGCTGCAAACCTTCGGACGACCCCCTCCTCCGCTCTTCTTCCGCCCTCCGCCCTCCGCCCCCCGCCTCTCTGCTTGCGCCTTCCTCTCCGGTGCCTGAACGCCTCCGTTAAAAAACCTGTGACCGAGAAATATAAACTCCTCATCTGGGCCAATAATTCGGGTCTTCTCAGGATGAAGGTTGAGATAAAGGTCACCGATCCAGCCGTGCATTAAAGTGAGAGAGCGACTGGCTTCCAAAAAGCTCTGACACACCGCCACACAATCATCGCCATAGCGCACCAAATCAATTCCTGCTGCTAGACACTGACGGTCAAACTGGCTGAGATAAAGATTTGCTAGCGCCCCTGACAAAACTCCTCCCTGCAACACCCCTTTGTTAGGACGGCAATAGTGCCCGTACACCACAATTCCTGACTTAAGCTGCTGCTCAATCCAATGCACCCAGGCTGGAGCAATGCCAAGTCGTTCCACCTGATGCAGCAACAGCGGCCAAGACAAGTTATCAAAAAACTGTTGAATGTCGGCTTTCACGACCCAGGTTGGCTGATGCCGATATCGCTCCATCACCCGCTCAACCGCCGAGTAAATCGATAACCCAGGACGATAGGCAAACGCACTATCGCTAAACTGGCTTTCCAATGCTGGATAAATCGATTGCAGCAAAAACCGCTGCACAATCCGGTCTTGCACAGTTGGAATTCCGATCAGACGTTTGCCCCCGCTTGGCTTGGGCAACAAAAATCCCTTTGCCGGACTCGCCGTGTAAACCTCCCGGTGTAGCTGACGGCTCAGCAGTCGAATTTGCTCAGCGGCAATGCCTGCAAACAACTCGGTGGTAATGCCATCTACACCAGCCGCACAACTGCCCCGTTTAACCAGATTCCAGGCAATATTTAACTGTTCTGATAAGGTATTCATGAGTTTGCTCCGTTTGAGATGGAGAGGAGGATGGAATGTGGAAGAGAGAGGGCGGAGAAACATACAATTCAGTTTTTGTTCTCCGTCCTCCGTCTTCTGTCCTTCACATAGCCATCCTGCCAAACGTCTTTCCGCACTCGTACCTGAGTTGAAAGAAAGAAGATATGATTTCAAATATGAGTTCATGCCTGAGTTGAAACGCGAGATCAAGGGCGGACAGATGAATTAGAGGTGGAGGACTAGTAATGACCAAAACTCCTATCAGAATGACGTTTCGGGAACTTTTGGAGTACGACGACGGGGCAAGCACTCGACATGAACTAATAAACGGAATGCTGATCGAGATGCCTCCAGAATCGGAAGAGAATGACTTCATGGCGATCTGGCTACAGTTTGAGCTTGCCAAGCAGATCAATTTTCGCCAGATCCGCCTGCACAGCCTGGTAATGGAGGTGCCGGAGTTCCTTAACCTGCCGAAAAATCGTTATCCTGATCTGGTTGTGCTTCAACCCGTTCATATTGCTCAAATGCGTGAACTCGGCAAACTAGCAATCACGTTAGGAATGGAGCCACCTCAACTCGTGGTTGAAATTGTCAGCCCCGGTAAGGATAATCGTCGTCGAGATTATCTAGAGAAACGTCGGCAGTATGAGGCAAGGGGCATTCCTGAATATTGGATTGTTGATCCAGTAGAAAACCAGGTGGTGATTCTTACACTTACAGATGGGAAATACTGCGAACAGACTTTTCGAGGGGGACAACGGTTGAAGTCATCAGCATTCCCAAAATTAGATTTAAGTGCTGAGCAAATCATTAACGCTGAAACCTAACCAGGTGTTTGTTACAAAGGGTCTGTTGTCTAAGAGATTGAGATCTGCAACTTCTCAAAGAAGTCGCAGATCTGGGTGCTTATTTTTTGCTGATTGAGGTTTGATTATGCCCCGCTCAGTTAAAGTTCATCCAGACCATCAGCCTGCACTGGTAGCAGCGCTTAAACGCAATGGTTTTGCGACTCAAAGTGATCTAGCGGCTCATCTGGAGGTTGCTTTGTCTACGGTGAGTAATTTTTTTCGAGGGATAAAGGTTTCAGTTTCAAAATTTGAGCAAATCTGTGAAGCGCTCGGACTTGATAAAAGAACAATGATTCTCCCCAGTGGGTCTTCCTCAGCGCCAATACTTGACGCACTTTCAAAGTCAGATTTCTTTGCCTATGACGACGCATGGGTAGGCCGGGAATCTGTAGTAAATGATTTAACAGGGCGGATTGCTGAAAGTTGCCGCATTCTACTAATTTCAGGCATTTCAGGGATTGGCAAAACTGCGTTAGGGGAGCGCCTGGTGGTTGAACTGGAGCAAGGCTGGCACCGACACTTCTACGTTCGAGTTAACTTTGACAATCAAGAGCAAGCAACTGATTTTGCTGGCGTTGCGGCAATGGTGTTAGAAAGATGTGGACAAAAAGTCACACCAGATGAACGGAGTGATGTTGAAACACTGCTGGCTCGTCTGGTTTCCGCTTTGCAGAAACAGCCCGTCTTGCTTTTGGTCGATTCGCTAGAAAATATTTTGACAGGCAATGAGGAGGAAGGCTGGAGCAAATTTCAGGACAAACACTTTGTCCGTTTCTTTCATCAAGTGCTGGCATCCGAGTCATTTGCCAGTCGTCTGATCCTGACAACGCAGGAGTTGCCGGGTCAAATTCAGGAAATTGGCAGTCGCTACCGAACGGTTTGGCACAACCAGCTTTTAAGCGGACTGTCGGCTGATGAGCAGTACGCTCTGTTTGAAAAAACTGGATTTGCGATGCCGCCTGGATCTGCTGAACAATCCTATTTGCTCAGAATTGGACAAGCCTATGAGGGGCATCCACTAGCGCTCCGGATTATTGCAGGCGAGATGGGCAGCGCTCCTTTCTTTGGGAATGTGGTTGCCTACTGGAACAAGTTTGGAAATGAAATTGAACAGGTTGAACAGGCGATCGCCGCCGCCCAAGCTGGACAGGTTGCGGGTGCCGACGACCGCTGGCAGCTCGATCGATTTACTCGCACGCTGCGCCGCAACGTCAGAAACCGCCTGGAGCAAACCTTTCAACGGCTTCAGCAAGATGCCCGATATGCCTACATTTTGCTCTGTGAAGGATCTGTTTATCGATGTGCAGTCCCAGAAGACTGGTGGCTCAGTCATCTCGACTACTGGAATCAAAGTGAAGCTGAGAAAGATGCTGCACTAGATGCTTTGCGCGATCGCTTCCTAGTCGAAGAAACAATAAACAACCATCACTGCTTTATCCGGCAGCACAACTTAATTCGCAGTATCTCCCTGGATCATTTAAAGCGTCTAGACGATTTCAAAGGTCCCTTTCCTTGAGAAGAAGAGAGTTTGGAACTTAAAGAAAGCCCCATCATTATACCAATTCTTTATGAAGTTGCGCTGAACAAGGGGCTTAAGCCCCTTGTTCAACCAGGGTTCATTCTGTGCAGGCTCAAATTAAATTGGTATTATCTGTTAAAAATTATCCCTCGTCTCTAAGGAAAGATATTTTGCGTCTTCGTACAGATCTTAACAGCAGATAAGCTATCCCTCCAGCTAAGGTTGCTACCAACAGCCCCTTCACTAACTTTCGGTAATGCAGAGCTAGAGATAACTTAACCGATTGTATAAAATTAGGTTGACCCGTTTCATTTCTTTGAACCGAAATTATATCCCAGGTATTACCACCATCAGTAGACTTAAAAATCTCGCTGGTAGCAGAACCGAAACCAAAGAGCGTTCGATCAACAGCATAATTGGGGGAAAACTGAACTGCATAGCCCGCAGATGGAATATTATGCACTTTTGATAGACTCAAAAATTGATTTCCGAGCGGCTGAAAAGATTGACCTTGATCAACGGTTCTCAACAAACCCCGACCCCGAACGCTCACCAGAAAAGTTTTGTCATTTACATAGTCCGGTGAAATTGCGACTCCTTCTATAAAGGGTTCCTCTCCCAGTGCAGGATCGACAATCTCCTGCCAGGTACGACCGTCATCATGGGTTAAAAACAAGCCATTCGATGTACTGACTACAAGGGCTTTATCTTCTGGATAGTTTGGTGAGATTGCAAGTTGGATATTGGAACCTGCTTGAATTTTTCCTTCTGTTAATAGCTGCCAATTTTCACCTCTATCAACAGATTTATAAATGCCCTTACCACCCGTTGCAAATAAGGTTTTATCAACAGTAAATGTCGGCGAGAGAACAAGTGAGGGAGAATTGTTATTAATCTGAGAATCGACCTTACTAACCTCCTTGAAAGTTCTACCGCTATTGGTTGATCTAAAGACAAAACCTCCTTGAGTACTGATATAAATAGTTTTATCAACAGCGAAGTTTGGTGAGATGGCCATTGTTAATCCTCGTACCTCCCTGGGCAGTTGAATAATTGACCAATCTCTTCCATTATTTGTAGACCTCAGAAATCTGCTCCATAAAATCGTGGCAAAGAGACTATGATCTGATGAATAGCTTGGAGAAAAGGCGAGATCGAAAAAACGTCTTGGATCTTGCGCTTCTTCGTCATCTCTCGAACTAGATGAAATAAACCTCTGTAGGAAAAGATTTTGATTGATGGGAGTTAAGGTGGTGCCTCCATCCTCACTGATATAAAGTCCCCCTACATAGCTGGCAACAGCTAACGTTGCATCGTTCTTGTAGTCGAGAGAGATTTCTAAATCTATGATTGTCGCTGTTGAGAGAGTTTCCAGTTCTATCCAGTCCGAGCCACTATCTTCAGTTCTAAAGAGTCCATCAAACCCACCTAAAAAAGCAATTCCATCGGTGGCGAAGGCATCAGATATTTCTAAATCTTCAAAGTGGGGAAGCTTAAGTTCATCCCCCATTTTGTCTCTAGATAAGCCTTTGCTAGATTGAATCCAAGTTCTTCGATCACTATTGTATTTCCAGTAACCGTCATTCCAGGTAGAGGCAAGAACAGTATAATTATCTTTATCGGAAACTGTTAACAAGTCCATTATCCGGCGATCGCTCAATCCTTGATTGACAGGCTGAAAAGAGTATGCGCCGTCTTGGGTAAGATATACGCCGTCCTTCTCTGTTGCCACAAAAGCAGTCTGGCTATCTGAAAAATCAGGTTCCAGGACGATGGCTCGAATTGAGCCAACTCTTTGTAAGGTAGCAATTTTTGTCCAAGTATCTCCTAAATTTTCCGAACGATAAAAGTTGCCCAATTCGTCACTAGCCAATACAGTTTGGCTGTCTGAACTAAACGCGACTGCCGTAATTTTGACATCAGGAATAGTCTGATACCAGGAAACGCCATCATCAGTTTTATATAATCCTTTTGTTGCAGTCGCTGCAAAAACAGTTGTTGAGGATTGAGGCGAAATTACAACTAAATGTACGTTCAAATCCGCTAAACCACTGTTTGATTGAATCCAAGATGAACCAGCATCTTCGGTTCGATAAATACCGCTTTCACGAGCAGAAATAAACAATATTTTTTTGTCGGAATTCGATATTGCTAAAGATTGCAATTCTCCGTGAGTATCAAGACCATTTGTAAGCCTCGCCCAGCTATCCCCTCGATTAACGGATTTAAATAGATTATTTCTAACAATGATATAGAGGGTTTGATCCTGACTAAAAGTAGGAGATAATTCTACTCGTGTGACTACATCGTGTGGACGATGAGCCAGCACAACTTGACAATTCAAGCACAAGACACAGACAATGGTTAAGAAGAGTAAACTTAGGATACGGGTTAAGAGGGAATTGCTTCCCCCACCCAAAGATCGTTTAGAAAAACTGATTAAATTAAGCGAACCAGAGAAAAAAGCAGAGATGAAAGTTTGATAGAGGTAGAGCATCGTCATATAGTCCGAGACAGTTATTAAATCAAGCAACAGTAGTTAGATAAGGTCCTAACACAGTCTCTAAAAGCCTTTTCAGCTAGCTCAATAGATGTAGAGCTGACATGAGTACTCAGTTCTCTAGAATGTCTTAGAATTTGCCCCGCCTTGATATTTTCTTTGGAATCCCCAACGCCAGGTTGTCCCGTTGTTTTAAATACTTTATAGTTTTCCGTGAAGGGATGTTCGGTTTTTAGAAATACTTGTAATTTTTCTAAAACTAAATCTGTACTATTTAGTAGCTGTTCGTAGGTTAAGAAAAAGGCTCTATCTAAATTGTTGATAATCTGAGCGTACATCTCCAAATTTTTCAGGCGATCGCTATAGTACAGCAATGCCTTTTCCTCAGACCAATGAGACTTTAAATCAAGAATGCTGTTTAGAGTTCTTTGAGGTTCGCGTAGTAGAAAAATGACATAAATATTCTCTGAAGTAAGAAATGAATGATCTAAAAATTTGTTGTTATGCAGCACTTTATCGAGGATGTATCGATGATTCATCCTAAAATTTTTTAAGTCTTTAATCCTTCTGAATTCGGGAACGTTCAGATAAATTTTCAGCATTAATTGCTGAACATCCTCCTCTGAAAAGTACTGAATGTGAGTTTCACCATAGCCAATGATTTCTGGATTACTGCCGAGGATATGCGTCAACAGAGACGAACCAGAACGCATATGGCTTAGTAAAAAAAGTATTTTATAGGAATCATTCCGAAGCAGAATTTTATAAGGGCTTTGAGTCAATGTAATGCTAAGTTGAAAGTAATTTTCAACAAACTTATTTTTTGCTTCGCGAAGGCTCTGCCGACTGGAACCAATGAAGTTTTTCATATAGCAGTACCGTTTTTATCAGAAGTGCTAGATCTAGACATACATATCTTTCCTTCTAATCGTGCATTTCCCGATGCGCGCTGCCGTCCCCTAGCAGGAATGAAGGTTTGAAATGATGCTTAGACCGTGAGGCGTTGCATGGCGCATACTAGCTTCTATCCCCTCGCGGGGTATGAGAAATTGAACCCCCAACTTCTATGTTTATCTAACAATAATTTCAGGTAGCTATTTCCGTAGGGGGCTACCCTAGCTCAAAATTATTGGAAACCACTTGCGGTAAGCATACGGACGCGAATATCTAAACACAGGCGTAGCAACGGTTGCGCTAGGGTAAACGGAACTATGCAGTTTTCAAGGTTCGACTGACTACGGACCAAGTTTTCTGCGCTCAGCATAACTAGTCCCTCCTTAGAATGTCAAGCAGGCAACCGTAAAAATACTGACTGAAAAGCACCAGTTAGTGTTTGCAAATAATATGACGATGCCTCTCACCGACCAGTTGGGGCGTTGGGTAGCAGACCAAACTGGTGCAAGATCTCAGATTGAACAGGTTTGATGATTGACTTGAGCGATACAATGGCAGCAACCTTTTTTAGCGATGCTATTCGGCTGCTATTCGGCTAAAATATCTTCAGCCAAAATACCAGGCTAAGACGAACGATGACTTCCACGAGGCAGAAAAGTGCTGCAATTCCAACATTAGAGAATGGCGATCGCCTGACCCGCCGAGAGTTTGAGCATCGCTATGAAGCCATGCCTGATCTAAAGAAAGCGGAGTTAATTGAAGGAGTCGTCTACGTGCCTGCTGCGCTTAGATACTACAGACATGGGAAACCTCATGCAGCTATTCTGACTTGGTTGGGAACCTATGCCTCAGCAACGCCGGGAGTTGATTTTGCTGATAATACCACTGTTCGACTAGACCCTGATAATGACCCTCAGCCCGATGCCTTACTGCGAATTGAGGAAACCTGTGGAGGGCACTCTCGAATTAGCGAAGATGACTATGTAGAAGGGGCACCCGAACTAATTGTAGAAATTGCCGCAAGCAGTGCTTCCTACGATATGCATGATAAGCTCAACGCCTATCGTCGTAATCAAGTGCAGGAATACGTTGTTTGGCGAGTTAGCGATCGTGCGATTGACTGGTTTAGCCTTCAGTCAGAGCGCTATGTTCCCCTCCAGCCAGACCCAGCAGGCATCATTCAGAGCCGCATCTTTCCAGGACTCGATTTACCCGTTGAGGCAATGCTGAGTAGTGACTTAGCCAAAGTGTTAGCGGTTGTTCAACAAGGTGTGGCAAGCGATCGCCATCAAAACTTCGTGACTCGGCTAGCCGCAAAATGAACAAGATAAACCATGTGTATACATCAGCTTATACTGTCTTACAATTGCCTTAATATTATGGTTTGATTGCTGAATTTCTGTTTTAGCAAAGAACGGAAGTTTTTCTTTTTGACAGGTTCTTGCAAAACTTTTGAAAGCGATCGCCACAGTTCAGCACCTATCTCTCGAATGTAGCAGCCATCATAACCTGTTTCTTTGGCGATCGCTCCATATTCTTTGCCATCCCAAGCGCGATGAAACACTAAAATCTTGACAGAGGTTAGTGTTCCTGGTGGTAAGATTTGCTCTACAATTTCCAACGCTTCTTGAGAAGTCATGCTTAAACTATCCCTTGACGTAGAGCGGTTACAGCAGCCTGTACACGATGATCTACTCCAAGTTTGTTAAAAATTCCACGTACATGAGTTTTTACAGTGTTTCGGCTCAAATACAGATGCGCTGCAATTTCAGAATTACTGTGACCTTCAACCATTAGTTTCAAAACTTCTAACTCACGAACTGAAAGCCTGTGAGGAGGCTTTAAAGAGAGTAATCTGGCGGTGGCTTCACCAAGGCCGCTACTCGCGCCTGTGATGGCGATAACTTTATTATCAACATTTGACATAGTTGTTTTCCTCATGCTTAAAGAATTCGCAACTGCTCAGGGAAACTACATGGCTTTCGGAACAGGAAATCATACTTACATTACTGATGTGGAGAAATTCCCATCGCTTATCTAAACAAACTGGCGAAGCAAGTGGGGCTGATATTGATCACACTTGCTAGTTCAGCTAAGACCAAAACGATTCACCAAGTTAAGCTGCTTCGCGCCGATTTCAGCAGCCTCAGCGACTTGTGCGATTAGCGTTTTGGTGCGTTACGCTGTTGCTAACACACTCTACAAACTTTTAGATGTGCTGATGGCTATTGAATCTCCACAATCAAAGATTACTTGAGGGCTGCTGTTGCCTCAACTTCAACTAATGTTTCCGTAGAGGCAAGTGAGGCAACGCCGATGCCAGTAAGCGCTGGGCGAGACTCTGCTAAATATTGCGTCAGAATTGGTGCGATATCTTCAAGGAATTCTCCAAGCTCACCTCGAATGTAGATACGAACGTTAAGCAGATTCTCTACGGAGCTTCCTGCTGCATCCAGGACGATCGTCAGGTTATTGAGTACGTTCTTGAGCTGCCCTTCAACGCTATGGCATGAAACTTGGTGATTCATGTCCCAGTCAACCTGACCAGAGATGTAAACGGTACCTGTTGCGGTATCGATAACAGCGTGGGACAATCCGTGCGGGCTGCCATCATAGCGTTCAGGCGGATTAACCAGTTGCTTTCTCATTGTGTTTAAGTCCTTTTTCACTATCTATTTGGAGTGTAATCAGTTCTAATGCTCGGTTTCTTTCAGATTCTTAGGACAGTTTGTCAGATTCTTATGATGGTCAATAAACCAATGGGGCGAATCACAGAGTTTTTTCACAAGTCAGCAATGCAGCAGGTCACTGATTATTACTGCTGAAGGAAGTCTAGTAACACGGGATTGACCTGATCAGCGTGCGTCCAGTTGATAGCGTGGGGACCGCCAGGAATGATAACCAGTTGACTGTTTTTAATCAGTTTCGGGAGTCTTGCTGCGGTGGACTCAAGTGGCAAAATGCGATCGCTATCTCCATGAATAATTAGAGTTGGCACATCAATGCGGGGCAGATCATCACGGAAATCGGTGAGCCAGGATGGTACACAGTCCAAAGTCCCTTTAGCAGAAGCCCCTGCTGCCACATTCCAACTGGCTTGAATCGCTTCATTGCTGATGCGATCGCCCAACAATACATCAACATTGAAGAACTCTTTGAAAAAGGCAGAGAAATAAGCTGGACGGTCTTCAACGATCGCTTTCATAATGCCATCGAAAACGCTTTGATCAACGCCTTCAGGATTATCATCGGTCTTCAGCAAAAAGGGCGGCACTGGAGCCATCAGCACGGCTTTCTGCACCCGCTCTGAGCCATATTTGCCGAGATAACGTGTGACTTCGCCTGTTCCCATTGAGAAACCGACCAGCACGGTATTTTGCAAGTCAAGCTTGGTCATGAGTGTATTCAAATCGGCGGCGAAGGTATCGTAGTCATAGCCAAACGAGGGTTGGCTAGAAGCACCGAATCCTCGGCGATCGTAGGTAATGACTCGATACCCCGCATTTAGCAGCACTAAGACCTGCTTTTCCCAAGAATGACCGTTGAGGGGAAATCCATGAATCAGAACAATCGGTTGACCTGTTCCCAGATCTTCGTAGTAGAGATCAATGGTTGCAGAGTTTTCTTGACCAACGGTAACGTAAGGCATGAGAGGTTTTTCCTTTGTAAATTGATAATGTGTTTTTGTCTGTTGCATCACAATCGTTATGCAGCGATCGAGCACCGTCTTAGCAATGATGTGTTAAACAGACTTCAAGATGGGGCAAGCATCCACTGCGTATCATCGCTTCGGAACGACAAGAATCCTTCATTGTTGCCTGAGCGCGATCGCCCGCGTTTGCCACCTCTAAGATGGCTTTAATTCTGCTTCGGTAGCCAGCGCGGTAGGCACACCAGCATCGAGATTCATACGGTCTATAACGACCCAAGCTCACCGGACGCAAATAACCTTTGCCACTCAATCAATTTGGCGCGTTCCGGTGCAGCGACTGGTTAGACTCACGGCGCGTGTCACTGGTATGAATAAATTGACTTATCTCTTCAACGAGTTCAGGCACAACTGGCAGCGTTGGGTCAGAATAGGAAGCATTTTGCTGTTCAGGGTCTAATGGAACAGCTTTTAAAACGTGATTCATCCCCTCAATAATTCTAAGCTCCGCATCCGGCTTAGCCATTTTCAGGGCTTGCGCCTCACTGACAGGCACTTGGATATCAGTTGTTCCTTGAACAATTAGAACAGGTACAGTGAGACGCCTAATCTCTTGGGCAGGGGTATAGCGAAACCAGGAAATGAGGTAGGGTTGGACGCTCGATCTGTAGAGCATGTTTAGTTCTGGTGGAACAGAGGTCACTATGTTACCTTGCTCTAGAGCAGCAAGAATCTGCTCATTCTGTTGCCATAATGCATCTGGCAATCTAGGTCGCAGTTGATCTCGTAAAATTTGTGATGCAGTTTGGGCAGGTCCGGCGATTGATACAAAAGCATCTGCTTCAGTTTTTGGGTCGCTAGCATTCCAATCAGAGAGCCTTCACTGTGACCAATTACGGTGACGCTTGAGAAACGAGAATCTGCCTGCAATTGCTGAATCCAAAGTGCAGCATCTTCAACATAGGTATCGAAACGCATATCAACTTCTTCAGACCCTGCGGCTGAGCTTTCTCCAATACCGCGCTTGTCATATCGTATCGAGGCAATGCCGTGATCGGCTAATCCTTCAGCTAGTTGTTTGAGGCTGTTATTCTCCCCAGCTAGAGGCGCGTTCCCATTGCGATCAGTCGGACCTGAACCCGCGATGATCAGCACCACTGGCTCTGGCAGATTAGACGTTGGAATAATCTGTGTGCCATAGAGAGTGCCTGTTGATGTTGTAATGTGAACCTCGGCAGACGTTGAGGATTTTGTCATATAACCTACAAACAGCAGTGATAAAGGTAGAGCTATTAGACAGGGAAACAGACTTACAGCACGACGAGAATTGGGGGACATAAAGTGAAGCAATTTATATTGAATCCGTCAAATACTCTAATTTGATGAGATAAGGGAGTCTAACGACCCAAGTTCAGCGGTCTGGCCCGCGGCGACAGCGTGGATGCAACCGGAGCGCGAGAAGCCGGGTTCGCTACAGCGCCTTGTTAGGCAGCAAAATCACCGCGCACCCCGGCTGACGCGACGAAACCAGTCCCCACTTGCTACTCCTGCTAAAGCGATTATGGAGTAAGCCACTAAAAAAGCAACTCCAACAGGAATTAACGGACTGCCGGGCAGAAAACAAAGCATATACGTCAGTTGACCAAGAATAATACCGGCATAGTGCGACCAAACATGTTTAGGCCGAGCAAGGCCAACGATAAGGCCAACCATAAGAAGTGCTGTGGAATAATAAAACCCTTTCGCATCCCACGGTTCGACCTGCCCGGATAAAAATGGTGACAAGGCCCAGACCATTGCGCCGCCCACAAACGAAAACAAAAAATTTATCGCTAACTCTCTTTTCATTCTTCACCCTCGCTGTCTAACAGTTTTCTTTGTTTTAGCTCACTTGAGTGTAGTCAGTTCCAACACTCAACTTCTTGCAGATTCCTATGAAGTTTCTGATGAAATTAGCGAACCTATTTCAGTGTTACTTTAGTGAGTCGCTTGAAGTGTTATGTCAAACATTTCGCATTGCCGATCGACTACTGCGCTACATACCCGCCATCTACCATCAATGTTTCACCTGTTGTGAACGATGCCAGGTCAGATGATAAAAACAGGACTGCATTTGCAACTTCAAGCGGTGTTCCAACCCGTCCGATTGGGTGAAGTCCTGCCATATAAGCTCTAACCTCATCCTGTCCACCTGTCGCTGCTTCAAACATATCTGTTTCGATGACCGCTGGTGCAACGACATTGATGCGAATTCCCGCTTTGGCATATTGAAGCGCAGCCGCTTTTGTCAAGCCTATTACTGCACTTTTACTCGCAGTGTAGAGGGGGAAGGGAGGAAATGCAACGACTCCATTCGCAGATGCCGTATTGACGATTGAACCACTTCCCTGTTTCAACATCTGAGCGATTTCATATTTCATCGACAACCAAATGCCTTTGACATTGACGTTCATCGTGCGATCGTATTCCGCTTCTGTTTGCTCAATCAATGAAGGATTTTCGTCGGACGTTCCTGCATTATTAAAGGCAATATCTAACCGACCAAAAACGCTAACCGCTTTATCAACCATTGCTTCAACATCGGCTTCTTTCGTGACATCTGCTTGCACAAAAATCGCCTCTCCGCCAGCTTCTTTGATCAGTCGAACCGTTTCTTCACCTTCATCCGTTCGACGACCAACCACCACTACCTTTGCTTGTTGTTGGGCATAGGCGATCGCGGTTGCACGACCAATTCCTGATGTGCCACCAGTGACTAACGCCACTTTATCTTGAAGTATCATTCTATTTCTCCTGTTCTATTTTCATACAGCATGTTGATCTCCTGCGTTGCTTCCTGTCCGTTTATCGGGGTGTTCTGCGCTGTGGACTTCATGTAGGCGGAGGCGAAATAGGTGGTAAAGAGTAGCGCGATCGCAAAAAGGGTTGTGCGGCGCATTGGTATCTTTTGAAATGAGAGTCGAAATCCAAAGAGGTTGAATTCCAGTACTTATCGTCGTGATTTTGCAGTTTTGAACATGGCATTTACCTACGGAAGAATGCCGTCTTTTTGTAATTGCTTCTGGAGCGTTTCCGGCAGGCTTTTAATGTTGCAATGTCTTGGAGAACTACCCTCATAGCGCCAGGACTGAATTTCACTAGAGCGATCAAACTCGACATCAATCTCACAGAAATCACGATCGACAATCGTGTTGCCTCCGCTAATTACCGTAGTTGTCTCGCCGCGATCGTTCTGAAACTCATTCACAGAGGTTGGCTGATTAAACTCCCGTTCTCGATCCGTTCTGTAGGAATAGATTGTGTTTCCATTGGGTAACGTAAGCGTTGTCGTGGGTGTACCATATCTGCGAACAAACTCATTGATATCCCGACCAATCCAACCGTTCATGGTGCTATTCAATTGTTCTTCCGCTTCTTGATCGTCGCACCCGAACAAGCTCACGCTTGCTAAAATTAGCAGCATCGAAATCCAAGTCTTCATATTCATCCCTCTGTGTTGAAAAGTTTTCATGTGCGATCATTCATTTCAGTCGCAGTAAAGCCAGGTCAAAGAACTCAATCGATTATTCGTGCAGTCGTTTGAAAGGAGAGTCAATCGCGTTGTGTTATCTGAAGTGTACTGAGGTTCAATGCTTGATTTCTTTCAGATTCTTATGGTGAAGAGCAAGTTTGTTTCAGTATCATCCGATTGAACTATCAATGTATAGAACTTACTTGCTATGTAATGACAACAACACTCCAGACAATTCTGATAGAAAGATTTTCCGTCAAAAATTGTCCGAACTGTTGTTCTATACAACCCCTAACAATTTCATCCGCCATTAATTGCACCCAAAGTGGTTGCTTGAATGGTGAAAATTGCCTTTGAAACTGCTTGACTGACTAACTCACCTTCTGCGATCGCCTTAATTCGCGCGCTGCTCCGCAGATACCGCAAGGGTCGCGCTTCAGGACGTTCTTCAGGTCTGAACACCGCATCGGTCAGGTGAGAGGCTTGCATCAAACTAATCAACGCTGCCTCCGAGAATCCAGTCCGATGCCTTCTAACACGGCTGCACGAACCTGCTGGACAATCTCGCGTTGAATCGATTCATCGGTGAGAAAATATTGCTGCGTTGGGAACAGTCCAAGAATACGTTGCTCTTGTCGTTGCAAAACCCCTAAATCAACTAAGTTCTGCAACACAATCG
>JAAUTN010000675.1 GCA_012031415.1 Leptolyngbyaceae cyanobacterium SM1_4_3
ATCTGGATCTAATCACGATGGCGCTTGCCCAAAAGATCACGTCATTCAACGCCTGAATGGATGGCTCGAAGCGATCGCGCCCACTCTCCACCAGCACGACATCGCGCCCATGACGCGCCAGGTGTGTCGCCACCTCAGCCCCTGCAATGCCAGAGCCAAGCACAACCACTTGCCCCCGCAGTTTTGTTTGTTCGCCTAGTTCGAGAATGTCGGTAATCATGAAATCTCCAATTAAGAATGCTGTGAAATGTTTGGCGATCTCGAAGAGATACCCGCGAGGGGTCGCACCCAATATTGAGGCATCCATCACAGAACCTCAATCTATTTCCTACTTCGCTTGATTCTGCACAATCCGGAGCTAGACTGTTGCACGCTGCCCTAAATTGTCAAACCTTTACGATGACTTCTGGCAATCCAGTCAAACCTCCAGGTTTCAACCGTGAATCCTAACCCATGTCTCCTTAATTCCGCAAAACTCACGAGTGTACCGGAGAGCCTAACCGAGCCAACATGATGACCTTGCAACTCAGAGAAGCACTGCCCCCGGATAGTAATCTGTTACTTGAGTTCATGGCAGGATTCAATCAAGAAGAAGGGATTGCTTTCAGTTTAGAAGTTTATCGAGCTAGAATCAACGCCGCATTTCAGTTTCCTCAGTTTGCAAAGATCTGGTTGGTCACTGCAAACTCATCCCCTGCTGGCTATGCAGTTTTGACCTTTACATTTAGTTTTGAGTTCGGCGGGATTCAAGCAACGATTGATGAAATTTATTTGTGTTTCACCAAGCGACGCAAAGGGTTAGGAACATTAACGTTGAAGCTTTTAGAGCGCGAAGCAGCAAATTCTGGAGCAAAAGCTTTATGGGCTGATATCTCTGATGAAAAACCCTGGCTGTCAACGTTCTATGAACGTGCTGGATTCAAGCACTACCCCTATCGCCCCTACAGCAAGCAGCTATAGCTTGTTTCCTCGCTCGTAACCCCCTGTAGATGTTGGGTTGCGCTCTGCTCTACCCAACCTACAGCTAGCCCCCACCCCCTGGCCCCTTCAAAAAAGAGATACATCCTACGGCAGTTCTGCTCTGAACTAAAACCATCTATTTTCAGGAAGATGCGTTCAGACAAGGGGAATCTGCGGTGAAGATTGGCGCTCGTTACCTGGATGGAAATCATTGTGAGTTCACGCTTTGGGCACCTTTGTTAGACCAGGTAGCGGTAAAGCTGGTCGCCCCCACAGAAAAGTTGCTGCCGATGCAGCCCAGTGAGCATGGCTATTGGCAGGTTGTAGCTGACGACATTCAGCCTGGAACTCGTTACTTTTATGACTTAGGAGAATTCAATCGCCCCGATCCTGCCTCTCAATTTCAGCCGGAAGGGGTACACGGGCCATCAGAAGTGGTTAACCATCAGGCGTTTAGCTGGACAGATCAGAACTGGTCAGGAATTCCGCTGGATGAAATGGTGATCTATGAACTGCACGTTGGCACGTTCACCCTAGAGGGTACTTTTGAGGCGATCGCCTCTCGTCTCAATGAACTTCGAGAGTTGGGGGTCAATGCAATCGAAATCATGCCCGTTGCTCAGTTTCCGGGCGATCGCAACTGGGGTTATGATGGCGTTTATCCGTTTGCCGTGCAGAATTCCTACGGCGGCCCAGATGGCTTAAAGCAGCTTGTGAATATTTGCCATCAAGAAGGATTTGCTGTCATTTTGGACGTGGTGTATAACCACTTTGGCCCAGAAGGGAACTACACCAGTAACTTTGCTCCCTTCTTTACCGAAACCTACAAAACGCCCTGGGGCAGTGCAATTAACTTTGATGATGCTCATAGCGAAGGAGTGAGAAATTATTTCATCGAAAATGCACTTTACTGGTTTGAGCAGTTCCACTTTGATGCGCTGCGCCTAGATGCGATTCACGCCATTTACGACCTGGGCGCAAAGCATTTTCTAAGGGAATTAGCCGATAACGTCGCCGCTCTATCTAAGCAAGTCGGGCATAAGCTGTACCTGATTGCCGAAAGTGATTTGAACGATGTGCGCGTCATCTGCGAACCCGAAATCGGCGGTCACGGCATGGATGCCCAGTGGAGCGATGACTTTCATCACTGTCTGCACACCTTACTCACAGGGGAGCAAATTGGCTATTACCAGGACTTTGGCACCTGTGAACAGTTGGCAAAGGCATACAAAAAGAGCTTTGTTTATGACTGGCAATATGCTGCTGAACGCAAACGCTATCATGGCAGCGATGCAGGCGATCGCCCCGGCTATCAGTTTGTGATTTGCACTCAGAACCATGACCAGGTTGGCAATCGAATGTTGGGCGATCGCCTCTCCACTTTGATTTCCTTTGAAGCGTTAAAACTGGCGGCAGGTGCTTTGTTGCTCTCTCCTAACATCCCCATGCTCTTTATGGGTGAAGAGTATGGCGAAGAATCGCCTTTCTTGTATTTCGTCAGCCACACTGATCCAGCCTTAGTTGAAGCGGTTAGAGAAGGTAGAAAAAGAGAATTTGCAGCGTTTCATTTAGAAGGAGAATTCTCCGACCCTCAAAGTCCTGAAACCCTCAAGCAATCTCAACTGAAATGGGAGAAACAGAAGGAAGGAAAGCACAAAGCTCTGCGGAATCTCTATCAACATTTGATTAGCTTACGTCGAACGATTCCTGCATTAAAGAGTCTTGACAAACAGAACTTAGAAGCTACTGTACAAGAGGAAAAACTGCTGTTTTTGCATCGTTGGCAGGATAACAGCAAACTCTTTTGTATCCTGAATTTCAGTGACAAAGAGGTTGATTTTAGCGTAGGTTTACCTGACGGTAATTGGCAAAAAATCTTAGATTCAGCAGAATATAAGTGGATGGGAGCAGGTTCTGCTCTGCCCGATAGTTTAACCTCTCAATCAAATTCACCTCTCACAATTTCCGCTCAAAGTTTTGCGGTTTACCAGGCTTAGGAAAACTGAGCTGGAGCCGAGATCTGCGACTTCTCAGAGAAGTCGCAGATCTAAAATCCCTTAAGGATCATCTTTAAAACTTATTTCTTCCTAACCCCCTATGAGAATTCCCACCTCTACCTATCG
>JAAUTN010000676.1 GCA_012031415.1 Leptolyngbyaceae cyanobacterium SM1_4_3
AGATGTATGTGTTCCTCAAAGAATATATGGATAATGAGTCCGTACATCAACTCTTCAAAACATGGTCAGAGGATACTGGCAAATTTGAGGGACGCGGTAAGGTAGGTATTGGTCAGGGAGACAAGCGGCAATTGGGCTTGTTTGATGCTCCGACCAAGGAGCAGTTTGATGATGTTTATAGTCACATGCGTTCCTATGCTCGCACCTATCCCAATTATATTTTTGCCCTGACGATGGGTACAGGCAAAACCATCCTGATGGCAACGTGCATCTTTTATGAATTCATTCTGGCAAACAAGTTCCCCAAAGACCCCAAATACTGCCATAACGCACTGGTCTTTGCCCCAGATACAACAGTGCTACAATCTCTGCGAGAAATCCAGACATTTGATAAATCGAAGGTCGTGCCGCCTGAGTATGTCAACTGGCTAGATACCAATATCCGCTTCTACTTCCTTGATGAAGCAGGAATGACACTCAATATTCTGGATAAATCGCGCTTCAACCTCATCATTTCAAATACACAGAAAATCATTCTCAAACGCCAGCATCGAGAAAAAACACCAATGGAATTGCTGTTGGAAAGTGGTAAACCCACCTACGACACAGGTTCAATTTATGAGCAATATAGTGATCTCTATGGTTGGGATCAGCCAGAAGATGAGACGGAGCTATCCACCAATCAGCGGTTTGAGAAGCTACGCCGACTTGAGCAACTAGGTATCTATGTGGATGAAGCCCATCATGCGTTTGGTAATCAACTGGCACGCGATATGGGTGTGCAGTCCTCACCGACCAGCTTGCGCGTGACTATTGATGCACTTGCTGCCAGTCTCAAAGAAGCAGGCACGCATGTGGTTGCTTGCTACAATTACACTGGGACACCCTATGTCAAAGATCAAATCTTGCCGGAGGTTGTTTATGCCTTTGGGTTACAGGAAGCAATCAACAAAGCATACCTCAAGAATATCCGTATTCATGGCTATACCAATCCACGAACAGCAGAATTCGTGAAACTGGCAATTGAAGACTTCCTTCAACGCAATAACCTCAGTGATCGCCATGAAGGAATGCTGCCTAAGATGGCATTCTTCGCTGCCACAATTGATGAATTGCAAAATGAGCTGCGTCCTGCTGTAGAGGAGGCATTGGTGAATTATGGCATCCCAACTAACAAGATACTGGTGAATGTAGGTGATGAATCAATCACTTCCAATGAGGAGATTCGTGAATTCAATCGCCTTGATACCCCAGGATCAGATAAACAATTTATTTTATTGGTCAATAAGGGGCGAGAAGGTTGGAACTGTCGGTCCTTGTTTTCAGTAGCCCTCTTCCGTAGACCAAGATCAAAGATTTTTGTCTTACAAGCCTCTATGCGTTGTTTGCGGTCTATTGGTGATGCCCAACACACTGGGCATGTCTATCTCAGTGATGAAAATATAGCTATTCTCGAAGACGAACTCCAAGAAAATTTCCGTGTCTCAATTGAAGAAGTGCAACAAAGTAGTCAAGCGCGTGAGGTGGTTCGCGCCTATGTCAAAATGCCAGTAGAAAAAATTAAACTCAGTAGAATTCGCCGTTTATTCAGCCTCCGATCTAAAACTCCAACTCCTGGTTTCAGTTTAGAACTAAATCAAGCACCCACCGATCAATATCGTCTGATCCACACTGAACGTGACGGATTGACCGCTTCAAGTCGAACCATCAAAACGGAGGACATTTCCCATCGCCGAGAAAAACGCCAATTCAGCCCTTTGACTTTAGTAGCGGAGATTTCACGCTACCTAAACCTTCCTTGTCTTGATATTGAAGAGTTGTTGGTAATGGCTGCTGAGTCTGTCGAGGAAATATTGGTAGGGGTAAATGAGTTCAATGAGTTGCTGTACGATTGGATTATTCCTCGCCTCTTTGAGGTCTTGTATGAAATCAGAGAACATGAAGATCGAGAAGAATACGAGGTTGATCTGGTGAAGATCCCATCGGAAGGGTTTTACGAACTCAGTGCCAAATCGGATTTGGTTATTCGAGAGACACAAGCTGGCGAAGATGCAGCCAAGAGCTTCCATTTAGATGCCTACTGCTTTGACTCAAACCCAGAGCGAGAGTTGTTTTGGCGACTGCTAAAAGATGGTCGTGTGAAGAAATTGTTCTTTACCGGGATGCTCACTCACGGGCAGTCAGATTTTTATGTGCAATATATTGACCCCGAATCTCATACGGTTCGTAGTTATTATCCCGATTTTCTGCTGCAAGATGAGAATGAAAAATTTATCATCGTAGAGGTAAAGGGCGACCACCAAGTTGAAGCTCCCGTTGTGCGTGAAAAGATGCGGTTTGCCCAAGAAATTGCGGGAGCCAGTGGCATGACTTACCGTCTTATCAAAGGTAGTGATGCTAATGCTGGACGCTATGAAATTATTCTGAATCCAGATGATGAGATCTTCCATCAGGAGCTATTTCAAGAATCCTTATACTGAGAGTTTATATGTAAGCTAACGAGTATCCGACGCTAGAGCGCGGATATCACCAGTTGCAACGCAACTGATGCGGTACGAAGTGCCGCATACCCCCCTGTACGGAACGTGCAGGGGCAAGCTGTTAGGCTTGCTCCACGTTTGCCCCTTCTGCAGAGGTGTTTTTCAAAAAATGTCGGGGCAAATCGTGTCGGAACGCCTGCGGCGTTCGGGCAGCGCACGCTGCCCATCCAAAAGCAGTGTTGGTCTAAAAGGTGTTTTTTGTGGAGAGAAGTGGTGCTGAAGCGGTGTATTTTGAGTCGAATATCTAGGGGCGATCATTATCACCACTACAGCACCAGTGGAAGAAGATTTCAAAACAGGGGAAGCTGCTGAGGAACCAGCGGGGGATTGGGAAGAGGTCGTAACTGGTGTGTCTCCCCTTTAGCTGCTTGGAAGGCGGTTTGCAGATCAGGAGGCAGCAATTCGGGTGCGATATCCCCCAACCAACGTCCTGGCTGGAAGGCATAGCCTGACTCGACTTCGAGCTGCACATATTCTCTGTAAACTTCTGGATTTTGTCGCGCTCCATTGCGTAAATCCCTCAAACTGCCAAAGATACACAAT
>JAAUTN010000677.1 GCA_012031415.1 Leptolyngbyaceae cyanobacterium SM1_4_3
CTCGAACGTGATACAGCGAGGCAGCTATTCTCATGCATGAAACCGACATGACCAAAGCGCTCATTGTAACGGTGCAAAACTGGTGGAATGAACAGCCCAATCATCCCAAAATATCGCAGGTGCATTTAACGGTGGGGCAGTTTACCTGTGTTGAACCGGCGAGTTTACAGTTTGCCTTTGAAGTGCAAACCCGCAATACGTTTCTGGAAGGGGCAGAACTGGTGATTCGGAGGTTCCTTTGATTGCGTTTTGCCATCGTTGCCAGCGGGAATATCGTCCTGAAATTGGCGTCCAGTATGCTTGTTCGGTCTGTCAGTCGCCTATGGAGGACATTCGTTCTGGACGGGAACTCAAAGTTGATCGAATTGAATATGCGGCAGAATCTGGGCGGGTTTAAATTTCTCGAATGGAGGTGATTTTTCTTTCGATATTAATATTGTACGGGCGGGTTGATCAGAATTTTTGGAACAAAGGGGATAACAATCCTGTACGGGCGGGTTTATTAGAGTTTCTGGAACGAGAGGGGAGTAATCTTCTTGAAAAACCCGCCCCTACCGACCAACGTTTTACATAATCGGCTGAAAATCTATGCACCAAATTTTTGACGCTGCTTTGGAAATTAATTTGCTCCATGCCAATCAGGAAGGAGCCGACCATAACCGCGAACATTTTGATCGATGGGGCATTACTTGCCTGAATGTGATGAGTAGTCCGGGGGCTGGTAAAACGGCACTGCTGGAACGAACGCTGGCAGCCCTGCGACAGGAATTGAAATTGCGGTGATTGAAGGAGATATGACGACGGAACTGGATGCCGAACGACTGCGGCAATATCAGGTTCCGGTGATTGCGATTAATACAGGCGCTCTTGTCACCTCGACTCGAAAATGGTTTCCGGAGGAATTCATCGATTTGCTCAGGACTATGACCCGGCTGAATTTGATTTGGTTCTAGGGCGTGTCATCAATTGGGTAAATTGGGATAAGCAGTATCTCAGTAACCTCATTCCAATGACAACCCAACGCTATGCCCTGCGCGATGACCAATGGGAACGGATTAAGGATTTGCTGCCAGGACGACAGGGATCGGTCGGAGTCACGGCGAAGAATAATCGGCTGTTTGTTGAAGCTGTGCTGTATCGCTATCGAGCAGGCATTCCCTGGCGCGACTTGCCAGCGCGATTTGGTCATTTTCGCAAGGTTCACACCCGCTTTCGGCGCTGGGCAAAAACGGGAGTGTGGGAACGGGTGTTTCAGGCGCTCGCCGAAGATGCGGACAACGAATACGCGATGATTGATTCCACAGTTGTGCGTGCCCACCAGCATAGTGCTGGTGCAAGGGGGGATGCCAACGCCCAGGCGATTGGTCGCAGCAAAGGTGGATTGAGCACCAAGATTCATGCCACCGTCGATGCGTTGGGCAATCCAACGGGCTTTCACCTAACGCCGGGGCAGGCGTGTGACCTTGACGGAGCCGATGTCCTGTTGGAGAGCATTCAAGCCGATACGGTGTTAGCCGACAAAGGATACGATGCCGACGAACGGGTGATTGAGCTACTGGAACGACAGGGTAAGACCCCTGTGATTCCCCCCAAGCGCAATCGGAAGACACCGCGTGAGTACGACAAGGAGTTATACAAAGCACGGCATCTGATTGAGAATTTCTTTGCCAAGCTCAAGCAGTATCGAGCGATTGCAACACGGTACGACAAACTAGCAGAGACGTTTCTCAGTGCGACTTACATGGCCGCTGTTATCATCTGGCTCAATTGATGACACGCCCTAAGAAAAGTTTCGATTTCGGGACTCAATCTAATTGGAGTTAGAGGTTGAATCCCTAGGGTGAGGGTCAGAAATCGCAGCATCCGATCCGGCTTCGAGATCGGATGCTTCTAACGGAGCGGCTAAAAAATTAGCGGCATTTTCCGTTTGAGTCGCGTCTTGAGTCAGATTTTGATCGATTGCTTGAGAATCTTGAGCCTCAAGTTCTGAGTCAAGCGGTTCCAGTAAGGCTGACTCTGGCTCAGGCATCGCATACGCTTCAACGCGATGGATTTGGATGCGTTCTAGACGCGGCCCTTCTGCCGACTCCACCAGCATTTCGCAATTACTGTGGTGAAGCTGTTCGCCAACCGCTGGAATTTTTTGAAGTTGATAGATGACAAAGCCACCCAAAGTTTGGTATTCCTCGGAAAGCGGCAAATCGAGGTTGAGGATTTCGTTGACTTCTTCTAGATCGGTTTGGGCTTGCACCAAAAAAGTCTGCTCATCCAAAGCTTGAATGTTAGGCTCTTCTGGACTTTCAGGCTCGTGGGTTTCGCCAATAATTTCAGCTACCACATCTTGAATCGTCACCAGTCCGGCTGTGCCGCCAAACTCATCGACCACCATTACCATGGTTTGTCCTGAGCGCTGCATGAGGCTGAGAAGTTCTTTTAAAGGCATTTCTTCCGACACGAACTGCGCTGGCCGCAGCCAAGGTTGAATCGGCTGATTCAGTTGCAGCGCTTCGTTGGCCATTGGCTCTGCCAAATCTTTGAAATCAATCAGCCCAATAATGTCATCTAACGACTCGCCCATCACCGGATAGCGAGAATAGCCCGAACTCGCAACTTCCTGCATCAGATCTTGCACGGTGGCTTCTCGCGGAATCGCCACCAAGCTGGTGCGAGGCACAATCACTTCTCCGGCGGTCACTTCGCCAAAGGTAAACACATTGCTCAGTAGTTCTCGTTCTTCGGCTTTGAGTCCGGGTGATTCGCTCAAGCTGGTAATAATAAGCTGCAATTCTTCCGGCGTGACCCGGTTCGCCCAGCCTTGCCCCGTGTATTGAATGCCCACAATTCGCAGTAACCAGCGGGTTGATTGGTTGAGAATCCAAATAAACGGATGAAACAAGCGGGCAATTGCCACACTTGCAGGGCCCAAAAAGCGGGCCAACTGTTCGGGGTAAAGCAACGCAACTGACTTTGGGCAAAGCTCGCCTAGCACGATCTGAAGGTAGGCAATCAGGATAAATGCAATCGGAACGGCCAGCGAATGGGCGAAAATCTGCCGAGTTGGGTTGGGAAGCGGAAGCTGTAG
>JAAUTN010000678.1 GCA_012031415.1 Leptolyngbyaceae cyanobacterium SM1_4_3
ATATTCCGGTGGGAATCACAGAACGGGATATGGAGGTTGTGGTAATTTATCAGCCTGCTTCACCGTCAACCGCAACTGGGCGATCGCTAGAACAGTTCTATGGCATCTGTGCAGATGACCCGATTATTGTTGACGGTCAAGGTATCTCAGAAAGCCTTGATGATGATCTCGCTGGAGCCTTCGACTAGGAATGCGTTACCTGCTAGACACAAATGTTTGTGTGATGTATCTGAATGGTCGTTCGGTTTTGGTGCGCGATCGCCTGCATTCTACCTTGATGGCGGAGATGGCTGTATGTTCAATTGTCAAAGCTGAGCTATTTTATGGTGCAATGCGGAGCAACAATCCAACTCGAGCGTTGGAGCGGCAACAGAATTTCCTAAAAAACTTTGCTTCGCTTCCTTTTGATGATGAAGCCGCAATTATCTGTGGTCAAATTCGTGCGCGTCTTGCCAGTACCGGAACTCCGATCGGTGCTTGCGATGTGTTGATTGCTGCGATCGCCCTCTCCAACAATCTCACTCTGGTGACACACAACACACGAGAGTTTAAGCGGGTGGAAGGATTGCAGGTTGAAGATTGGGAGAGATGAGCTAGCTACCAAACAAGCCTATGTCAAACATCTTGATTGAGATTCAAGGAACGAATGCGATCGCGCTACAGAGGAGCTTTTAGCCACTACAGAGATTACTGGCACCTGGGAAGCGGGGGATGAAACAGAGCGGGAAGGGGTGTTGGTCACGATCGCTACAATTGTGGGGCTGGTGGGAGGAACGTTGGCGATCGCCGAACAGATTCGCCAATGGTATCAGCAGTACAAACAGGGAAAGTCGGGAAAGACGATCGAAAAAGTCCTGATTGTGGGGCGCAACGGCCGACGATTGTTATTGGAGAATGCCACAATTGAGCAAATCCAACAGATCCTAGACGAATAGCTTAGCCCCCATGCCAATCCTCCATCTGGATCTGAAAGCAATCAAAGGTGACGTTGTTGAACTGCGTTACTTTTGGGATAATCCAAATACTTATCAGAGCCGTTCGCTTTCCCTGGCAGAGATTGCTCACCTGACGAAAGACGCTGAAGAGCGGTACTATGTCTCTTCTAAAGTCAGAGACAATCTGGCGACGATTGGACGTGAGTTATTTAACTGGTTAGACGGCAGCGATCGCTGGCTAGTGTCGCAGTTGAGCGAGCGGCTGGGAGAAACGGTGGTGCTGGCGATCGCTACGGCTGGGCAACTTTCCCATTTGCCCTGGGAAGTGCTGCACGATGGGTCCCAGTTTTTGGTGCAGCGCTATCCGGCGGTGGTGCCCGTGCGCTGGCAGTCGTCTGACTGGGTGACGCGGCTCTCCGCGCAGTCTGATTCACAGAATCGGGCGCTGCGGGTGCTGTTTATGGCGACCTCTCCCCGCTCGGTTGAACCCGTGCTGGACTATGAGCAGGAAGAAGCCGAGATTCTGAAAGCCGCATCACGACCCAGCATTGGCTTAACGGTCGAGGAAAGCGGCTGTCTGAAAGAATTGGGCGACCTGGCAGATAGCTATGGGGTTGAGCCGTCGGGCAGACGATATTTTGACGTAGTGCATCTGACGGGACACGCCACAATTCGGCAGGGGCAACCGCAGTTTATTACGGAAACCGCTACGGGTGAGGCTCACTATGCCAGTGCCGAGGCGATTGCCCGCACCTTAAAACCGCCTCTTCCTACCCTGATATTTCTATCGGGGTGTCGCACGGGGCAGGCAGGTAACGGGGGAGCCGTGCCTTCAATGGCAGAGCAACTGTTGCAATATGGGGCAACGGCGGTGTTGGGCTGGGGGCAGCCCGTGCTGGATATAGAAGCGTCCCGCGCAGCCGCAACCCTATATGAGGCGCTGTCGCGCAGCAACCCCCTGACAGAAGCCCTGGCACTGACCTATCAAGCCCTGATCAAGCAAGAGGCGCGAGACTGGCATCTGCTGCGGCTGTATGTGTCTCAGACATTGCCAGGAGCCTTAGTGAAACCTGATCGGACACTAGGCTGGCAACCTGCCCCACCTCCATCAGTCGCCACCGAATTTCTTGACCCGCTGACCCGAAACGTTAGAGTCCCAACGCGGGAGAGCTTTGTCGGGCGGCGGCGACAGTTGCAAAACTGTCTGCGGGCGCTGACTCAGTTTCCGCATTCTCCAGAGACGCTGGGAGTGCTGATTCACGGCATGGGCGGGTTGGGCAAGAGCAGTCTAGCCGCCCGAATTTGTGACCGATTGCCTCACTTTAGGCGGCTGGTCTGGCAGGGGCGAGTTGATTCAGCAAATCTGGTCAACAAACTGGCAGAAGCGCTAGAGGATCGCACCCTGCGAGAGCGACTTCAAGATCCAAACGAAGCATTAAAGTTTCGGCTGAAGTGGGTATTTAGCCAGTTGGCACAGGGCGCAACTCCATTTTTGCTAGTGCTGGATGACTTTGAGGAAAACCTGGAGGCACGAGGCAGCGGCTATATGCTCAAAGCTCCAGCCGTAGAAGTGTGGCAGGCACTCGTCTGGGCAATTCGGCAGGGCAACCCGCGCCATCGGCTGATTTTGACCAGTCGCTATGACTTTGAAGCGTCAGACTCAGGGGTGCTATATCGCCAGCCCATGGATGCACTGCAAGGAGCCGACCTGCGAAAAAAGTGTGAGCGGCTGTCTGCCCTGAAGCCGCCGCAGCTAGAACCGGAGGCGACGGAGGAAACAAAACAGGCTGCGCGTGAACTGGTGCAGTTGCAAACCCAGGCAAAACAACTGGCAGACGGCAACCCTCGCCTACTAGAAACGCTAAACAGTTTGACGCAGCTACAGCAGCAGACAACCCAATTGCCCGATCGCCAGGAACGCCTGAACCTGCTCCAGACCGAGCGACAGGCGCAACCCCAAATTGCTCAAGCCACCACCCTGGAGCAACTCAAAGCAGACCCCACAGATCTGCGAAAACAGGTGATTGTCGATCAGGTGCTACAGCAAATGGATGCTGACCTGCAAGCCATACTCTCCCGCGGCCTGATCTTTGAGCTACCCGTCCCCACAGCCGCATTCGAGTCCGTTGTTCTCCCCACCCCCCCC
>JAAUTN010000679.1 GCA_012031415.1 Leptolyngbyaceae cyanobacterium SM1_4_3
AATCTCTGCCCAGGTCAGCCCTGTCTTGGCATCTGGGATAGAGTAAGTTGCTTGCTTGCATCGATGCCATCGGCTCTTCTCCAGGGGGGACGGGGGCGATCGCGAAACACAATGCAAAGCTTTCGGCGCTGTGGCTTGGCTCTGTACCAATCTTCGGCGGGCTGTCCAACAATTTGCCCTACATCCCGGTTATAAATCATGCGGTGTTGGGCGATTGTGCTTTGAATTGTGTTCTTAACTAACCGCTCTTCCCCTGTCAGCGGGATTTTTTCATCCGGCGATCGCTCATCTGGAGTGAGCAGCACAGTTCTATTTGGGCCTAGCGCCCCTTGAGAACCAGCGCGAGCTTGTTCGATTGCCGCATCGATTTCAGCCGCCACTACAAACCCTGCCTCTGTAAATCCATCCCAACTTTCTTCTAGAAAAGCTTCCACAAAAGCTCTAACCGTGTTGTTTTTGGATGCGTTCAACCGCTTCATCCATCTGGCTATTGAAGCTTAGATCGGGACCGCCCTCATTTCCCCACACATTCTTGATGAAATTTGCTCCTTCCTCTCCAAAAAGGTTGTTCAAAACTCCTCTAGGGGCACGTTTCAGCAATCCTCTAAACTGCATATATCCGTTGATCAGTAGGCTTTGGCTAAAGCTAACTGCTGTTGTCCGAACCGCCCCCAGCAAACTAGCGGATATTTCCTCTAGGGCTTCAGGCAAAACGCCACTAGCAACAGTTCTGGCTAGTTGGGCTCCACCAATGACAGGGCAGAGATACGAGATACCGTAGCCTATGCCAATTCCCACAATCCAGCCGAATGAGTTTCCTAAAGCACTACCCCAAGCCGTTGCAATCGTCACATTTTGCGCTTGGGTCATTGCCCTTAAATCTGCGTCTGAAGCGTTCCAATTGAATTGCTTCAATGATTCAACTGCACTGATGAGCCATCCAAAGATGGTGGTAGCACTGAAAGCGATTCCCCTTACGATCGCACTGACAAACCCTACCAGCCGCCCAGCAAAGTTAAAAACACGGCTGATAATTCCCCCTTCACTCTGCACGGTTGCAAGCCGATTGGAAAAATTGAGGATTCTAGCTCTGTTTTGGGTGAGATTGGAGCGGATTACCCTACTTTGCAGGGCATTCCTAGTAATGGTTAGGGGCATGACTTCTATAACTCAATATCCGGATCAGTAACATGGGGCGAGTTGCAGAGTCAGCATTAAAGCGTCCCTCCGGATCGTTAATAGCTCTCAGAAAAGCCTCCCAGTCTTCATTTCTGCTTTGTTGCACATCGCTTTCTGGATCTATTAAATTCCCCAATTCGCTAATAAGTTGGGTTGCTTGACTTCCTCCTCTAAAAAATACTGCTTTGATAATTCCTGCTGAAAATACAATTTTTTGCAGGTAATTAACCACACTTTCTGGGTCATCCTCCTGCCATCCCTGCACAAATTTCTCTGAATTTTTCAGTAGCTTCTCCAAAGAATCTAGTGATTCGGGGTCAAAAGCATAAGGAATTTTGCGTTTTTTAGGGTTGCCCTTGTATCCAAGAAATTGAGCGTTAGCCCTTGCGTAGTCTTGTGTCACAATTGAAGCGTTTTTTGTGGCGATAATTTCAGCCGCTAATCGTGTTAAGAAGTTAGTGTGTAAGTCACTGTTGATACTCGTTTTAGCTGACAGAGCATATAGTTCCGTCAATGTTTCAGCAACATTCATCAGCTTAATTTCCTGCTCCTGATCCCCTTCCGTCAAGGGGTCAACATCTTGAATTTTAATATCAATAGGAAACTCACCAATTAGAGCATCAAACTGTTGAATGTACCACCCAAACAATTCAGTTAAACTTTGTAACTGAGTCTGCCTTTGAGGAAGGTTTGTTAAAAGGTTCTGCGGTACAGATGCGGGGTACTGCTCAACGCCAATTCTCAATGCAATCAAACGCAGTAATTCCTCAATTTCAGCAGTGTTACAGCAAGCCATAGGTTCTCTAGGTGGTTGTGGTGGAGGTTGGATATAAGGAGGTTCTCGGCACGAAAAATCAGTAATTAATCTACGTCCAGGGCCAAAGAATGGCGGCCCGGTGTAGACTTCGCAAGAAAGCAACCGGGGTAAAGGAATAACACCCTCTCTATCTCTAATAAAATGTCGTGCCCCTCCTGCACGATTTCCTTCGGGGTAAAAGTCGCTAGGGCCACTAACAACAACCGTTGTTACTTCGGCGCTAGAAATGTATTTAGTCAACATCCCTAAAATTGGACCTCTCATAATCAGATTGTTTTGAATACCAGTCCGCCCAAGAGAAACAGAAACGCGATACCAACACATAGAATGGCCTGCACCCGTGCTGTTAGGAACCCAGATATCATCCGGAAGCGTGTCGGATGGGGGAGGTGGATCAGGTTCTAGATTTGCTCTGCACGATCCATTGTCAAATCGGTGACAAATGGTGTAGGGGGGCAAAGAAATATAAAACAACGTAGGAGTGATAGTAATGCACTGCTCACAGTTGTTTATACTAACCGACGGCTCTAAATTCGCTAAATTCCAGGGATTAAAGGTTCTGCCTCTAGACGCTAAATCATTAATTGCTGAAAATTCATCAATTCCCAAACCAGACACAGGATCAAATGTGTCATAACCTATGCCTTGACCAGAAATTGCATCTATACCGCTCTGGATGCCTGCATTCAGTGGATCAATGCCCACTGAAGTGCAATAGGGAGAGTCTGGCCAGCGATCGCAATCTCTAGGGTCAACTGGCTCGGTAGGAGTGTGGTAAAACCCTGTATTTCCAATGGGAACTAAATGATCGTGCATCTAATTAATGAGATTGGGGGAGTAGGGCTGATAACTCATGTAATTTTCCCTGCGTCTAAAGCGCTCTCTTCTAAGCTGAATAACTTGATACTCAAAACTTCCACAATTCCAATGAGGTTGAAAAGGATGAGTGTATTTAGGAATTTCGTTGAAATAAAGAAAAGGGCGATTATCTAGCATCAAATGGCCTCAATTGCAGATAGGTTTACATTTCCAGATGCGACGGCGCTAATTGCACCTCTGTACAGGTTGCTAGAGTTGATTTCGT
>JAAUTN010000680.1 GCA_012031415.1 Leptolyngbyaceae cyanobacterium SM1_4_3
CGGGAGGCTGGCGATCGCTCTTCTAAATTGATGTTGATTGTGGAGTAGGCAACTCGATTTTGTAGGGCTTGTAGTTGGGCATCGATTTGCTCGATCGAGTTGCGGATGTTACTTAACTCTTGTGCTACTTTCAGCACGTCTGCGACTCCTCCCGATCGATCCATGATTTCTAGTAGAGTGGTTTCCGTTTTACGCAAATTGCGCAGTCGGGCTTGATGGTCTACCAGTTGGGCAGAGACATCTTCGGCGGTGAGCGATCGTTGTTGCACCTCTCCAAGCTGACTTAGTGCCTCTAGGGTGGGGTCTAACTGTTGCTGGGGCACCCGGATTTGGATGAAAGCGGTGTGGTGCTCATGTTCGTTGGCAGGGAGGCGATCGTTCAATGAAAGAATGTCGCCTTGTTTTTGTCGTGAAATTGTTTTAATCGTGTCGATGCTCTGATCGATGGTGTTGACCTCGACAGTTATTTCGGCTGTTTTGGCAAGTTGCGGCTGGCTGGTAGGGGCACTTCGGCTACTGGAGTAGAGGTTTCTATGCCCGTACTACCCTGTGTGCTGGTGATGGTAGCGGAGGGAGCAGAGGCTGATTCTAGGTTTTGCGGTGCTGATGCACAATTTGTTAAAGCAAAACTGCCGATCAGCAGTTGGCAGAGGAAAATAAACTTGAATTTAGTGGTTTTAATAGTACGCATCGATCGCTCCTCCATTTATATGCATCTATTGATTATCTTGACAAGATTGATCATGGCACTCGATCGGGTTACAGTTTGTGCAACAGTCTAATCATCTTCAATTCTGGCAGCGTACTGATTTACAGCCACAAACTCCCTATGCTGGTAGCCCTAATTATTTTTTTGGGACTGTCTCCTGCTCTAGTTTCGTTTTGGATGATGCAACGCGTTCAAGCGCAAACCCAAGCCAGGTTGCAGCGCACCACCCACTCAGTGTCAATTAGGCGAACGCCCCTAGCGCGAGGGATAGAATACCAGTATGTAGATGGGATTGGATACATGATTGGCGATCTGTCGTGTCGATTCAATGCTCGTTCTAACTACATTCGTTGTGCGGTTAATCCCTATGGACCGTGTCAAAATTGCCCGTTTTATGAAGCACGCCAGCTCAGTCCTTATTAGGAGGATGCGTCAAAAAGCATTCCTGTCGCCACGGAAGAAAATCTGGAACAGCGGCAAGTTGTAGTGTTGGGGTAGGAATTTTCTAGGGTGGGGACGGAGGGATTTGCCTTAGAAAAGCGCTGTGGATCTAGGACATTTCAATTGCTTATACTGCAATTGATCTAGTGCTTAATGACAATTACTATCGGGATAGCTCTTGCGTAATTTTTACAGGTAGATGGACGCATTTAAATTATAGAAATAGTCGGTATTTGGGATGATTGTTATATTTATTACAATCTGGCTCTACAGATTTAAAGACTATTCTTTTAGGATCAAGTCCTTTACTATTTCCACTTAATTGCAGAGAACTTTTTACACTTCATACGGTCAAGCAAAGTTGGTTCTTAACAGAACTATTACTTACTTAAGTGATAGCTTTTAATGGCTAAAACGCGTTTAAAGCCCTGATGAAGTCTACCTAAACTCCTTACAGAGACTTCACATAAGCCCAATTCATAAATCTGTTCAAGGGTGTTATGTTCAAACTAGCTCATTACCAAATGCTAGCAAGGAGTTGGGGTTGGTCTTGGTTCTAAAGAACTTTTGAGTGGCTGATGTGAATTCGGCTAGTTAGCGGATCTGATTTGGTTTGTGGGAATGTTAGTTTTAGAAATAACTCAATAGGAATAATCAACATTAATAGGGAAAATTTGTTTCTATTAAGTTCAACTATTGAAGTTAAGGTTTGTTATCGATTGTGGAACTGTACAACCAAGTTTGGTCAACTCCTTCCTTAAACGCTCCCTTATGACAGTACCGTTAGTGCTGTTTCTGTAGAATGAAAGTTAATTCCATAGAGTATCAACCTGCTAACTCGGAAGTTGGAGTTTATGAGTGTGAAGTTCACATCAAATTTAGGCTGATTGAGGAGAAGAAAGCGCTAGGCGATCGTGAACGTCTTCTGGAAATGCTACTGGATGCTTTTGCCTGTGGCGCAGATGAGTATCTAGAAACGACCCACATCCACGTAGAAGCTCAAGAAGTGCCAGAGATGAACGCTTCTCCCCAAATGCGTCGTCAACTTATTCGTCTCCGTAATTCTAGAGAACTGGGCTAAGCGCCGTGGGAGCGATCGCTCTGGTGGCACTCCACTCCTGCCAAGTTAGCCCCATGCTCTCCAGAGCTATCCAACCAAACAACTCTAAAAGTTTTAAGTTGACAGTTTTAGTAACATTCGTTATCTTAGATAAGGTCAAGTCTTAAGCCCCCATCGTCTAGAGGCCTAGGACACCTCCCTTTCACGGAGGCGACGGGGATTCGAATTCCCTGGGGGTATTAGAAGCTGTGGAGAAAGAACAATTGTTCTTTCTCCACAGCTTTTTTGATGCATTTAAAATTTTTCAAGCAATCCTGAGCGAGATATTCCCCTTTTCCCATCCTCCTTGACCAGTTGCGATATCCGCAACTGGTCAGAAGACCAAATTTGTTGCCTGAAAAGAACTTCAGCCTTCAAAGAAATATGATGGACTAAATTTGGACTAGATTGGTCAAATTTCAGAGTGTAGTATGGGAAGTTACAGAGGGGCGATCGCATCTTGAGGAAGGGGTAATTGCCCTTTCACAAGGCATCATTGCAGAGCTTTAAAGGACTTTGGATAGATTATGAGAACGCCATAAAATCTCTAGGATTCTTTGCCACTCCGTTTACTCGAACTTCAAAATGCAAATGTTCGCCAGTTGAGTTTCCTGTGCTACCAACTTTTCCAATTACCGTGTCATCATTTACCAAATGGGATATACCAAACGGTGAATACGTCAACAGAAAAAATACCATATGGCATAACTTTGTTTGGCGAGCGGCTCTATTCAGAGATGGAGAGAGCGCGTCTTAAACAAGGTGACCTCGCAAAGGCTGCGGGCTGCTCTCAGGCAGCAATTTCCAGATATTTGAACGGCAGGATACCG
>JAAUTN010000681.1 GCA_012031415.1 Leptolyngbyaceae cyanobacterium SM1_4_3
TTAACAGTGTTTATTGAGCCGCCAAATTTGTTGCTCAGGGCTAAAATGTAGGAGGACTTTGAAACGAGGTTAAGCCTATGGCAGTTCGACAACCCCGCTACAGCAAAGAAGAGTTTGCTCGACGTGGCGATGAGATTTATGAGTCTCAGGTGCGCCAGCAGGTCGAGACAGGCAATCATGGCAAGATAGTGGCGATCGATCTCGAAACTGGAGACTTTGAGATTGATTCGAGTGAAATAGCCGCTTGCGATCGTCTTGAGGCTCGTCATCCAGAGGCTCAAGTCTGGATGGTTCGCATTGGTTCCCGATATGTGCGTCGATTTGGTGGACGCACAAAGAGAGCAATGTGATCACGGGAATCGTTAATGCTGATTTTGAACCGATTATTTCGCTTTCAGTACAGGGTGCCGACGGGCAGATTTATACTCAAAATGCGATCGTAGATACAGGCTTTAATGGTTGGCTCTCGCTGCCTCCTGACTTGATTGCTCAGTTGAATCTGAGATGGAAAAGGCGAGGACGTGCAATTCTTGGAGACGGTAGCGAGTGTGTTTTCAATGTCTATGAAGCGACCGTCGTTTGGGATGGAGATCTGTTGACGATCCCAGTTGATGAGGCTGACTCAGATCCCCTCATTGGGATGTCGCTGATGGAAGGATATCAGCTAACGGTGCAGGTGTTCGAGGAAGGTCTTGTCGAACTCAGCAAAGTCAGCACGGTCTAACAATTCAAATGCAGCGGACGGTTGAAAGTTTTTGGTGCTGAGTTCAAGGCTACTCGCCGCCGCTGATTTGAGCCGTTAGGCAGACTGTTGCATTGAGCACTGCCTATTTTTCAATCTGTAGCTTTCTCCTTCTGATTATGGATAGCGTCAATTATCCCTTCATTCGAGCGTGCCCACTGGCAAAGCATCGCAATTGGTTCATGGAGTTTTTGACCATGTTCCGTGAGACTGTATTCAGTTTTGGGCGGAACGACTGCGTAAACAGTACGATGCACTAAACCATCACGCTCTAAACGGCGTAGAACCTGAGTTAGCACTTTTTTAGAGATGTCCGGTAGTTGTCGCTGGAGTTCACTAAACCGTTTCTTCCCGTCAAAAAGGCAATGGAAAATGATCGGTGTCCAAGCGTCTGAAATCAGCACAAGTAGCCGCCGTACTGGGTAGTCGCGATCAAAAACTTCTTGCGCTGTAGGCTTATCGATATTTATTCTTGCTTTTCTCACACCTGCTTTCTCCTCGTATTTATAGGTTACCAATCGGTGCCTACTTCCATTTTGGATTATTAGTTCCTATATTGAAACTCAAGCGTAGTGCAGTTGCTAGAGGAAGGCAAAGTGAAAGCTATTTTAATGAGGGATTACGGCAGTATTGATGTTCTAAGCTATGAAGAAATCGCCACGCCTGAGCCAAACACTGACGAGGTTTTAATCAAAGTTGAGGCGGCTGGGGTAAATTATGCTGACGTAATGTTGAGAAAAGGCATTTACATCATCAAACCAGAAACACCCTTTGTGCCAGGAATCGAAGTTGTTGGAACCATTGAAGAGCTTGGCGCAACCGTCAAAGGGTTACAAGTTGGACAGCGAGTTGTCGCTTTTCTACAGACTGGTGGTTACTCTGAGTACGCTGTTGCACCGCAACAACAAGTTTTTACGATACCGGAAAATCTTGAAGCAGAAAAGGCTTTAGCATTGGCAGTGCAAGGCTGGACGGCTTTAGGACTGTTGCAGGATCTGAATCCTGATCAAACTGTTTTGATTCAAGCAGCAGCAGGTGGCGTTGGAGTTTTTCTTGTTCAACTTGCAAAAATACGGGGTGCCAAGGTTATTGGCACTGCTTCAACGTCTGAGAAACTTGAAATCATTAAGCAGCTTGGTGCGGAAGTAGCCATCAACTATGGCGAATCTGATTGGACTGAAAAGATTGCGAAGATAACTGATAATAAAGGAGTCGATCTTCTCATTGAAAGCGTTGGCGGCGAAATTGGTAGTCAAAGCTTGAAATGCCTAGCTCAAAACGGAATGATGATTATCTATGGGCAATCAAGCGGTAAAGATTTTCAACTTGCGTCTAGCGATGTGTTTTTCAAAAGTTTAACGATCAAAGGTTACCTTGTACGGAATGAAACACCCGAAAACTTGAGTCAATACACCAAGAAGTTGATGAAACTGCTTGATCAGGGACGCTTGAGCATACATGTTACAAAATTTCCGTTAGAAAAAGTGGTGGACGCACAACAAGCATTGGAGACGCGCAAAACAACAGGCAAAGTGATTCTACAAGTAAAGTAGCATGCCTAACAAGTTGCTGCACCGGAACGCCGAAAGATGTTCGGTTGAGTTGCAAAGGTGATCTGCGTCCGGTGAGCTTGGTCGTTAGCTGGCTCCGCACAGTGACCTTTGCACTCGTTCTTGGAGGTTGATGGTGAGTGTTTAGAGCGCTCAGGAGACTCTGGTTGTGACCGTTGTTGAGGTTAGTGGTGGTGTTGCAAGGCGCTCAGGAGATAGGGGTGGGAGCGGTAGTGAGGGGCGATCGGTTGGGGCGAGAGGTGGAGTGGTTTGGGGCGATCGGTGGCGCTATCCAGCTAACAACCCCAGTGCAGCGGATTGACCGAAGCCGCTTGGGGGGAGGTGAAGGCGATCGCAACCGCTGACCGGGAACGTTAGCTGGCTCCGCACAGGGTCTTTTACACTTGTTCTTGAAGCTTGATGGTGAGTCCGAGAGCGCTCAGGAGACTGTGGTTGTGACCCTCCTTTGAGGTTAGTGGTGGTGTTGCAAGGCGCTCAGGAGATAGGGGTGGAGGCGGTGGTGAGAGGCGATCGTTGAGTAGCAGAGGGTAAGTGGTTGGGGGCTTGAGGTGGCGTGATCCAGCTAACACGACATGGCAGCGGATTGACGAACGCCGCCTGTGTTCAGTTCGAGCTTATCTACAACCGCTGCATTTTGCCGTTAGCTGGCTCCGCACAGAGTCTTTGCACTGGCTCTTGAAGGTTGATGGTGAGTGCCGAGCGCTCAGGAGATGGTCGGTTGTGACCGTTGTTTGAGGCTAGTGGTGGTGTTGCAAGTCGCTCAGG
>JAAUTN010000682.1 GCA_012031415.1 Leptolyngbyaceae cyanobacterium SM1_4_3
GCCTTTACTTACTCCGGCTCCCTGGCAGATTGAAATTCAAGCGCTTTACTAGTGGTGATTGTTGAGGGTGATTATGCTTGAGGTTGTCGCCACACTCACAGGAATATTGTTTGGGGCGATCGCACTCTCATCGGGGTGAGAAGCTACATCCAGAACATTCGGCGTGACTGGCAGCAGCGGTTACAGGCTGAGATGGATAAGCAGGCTGATTCAAAGCTGAAAGCTTATGCCGCAGAGCGTGATTTCAATCACTTGAGAAACAATCAGGAACAGATGAAACAAGCGGTTTCTAAGTTACAAGATGAGTCTGAGGAGATGAGTCATGTGCTGATTGAACTCAAAACGCTTCAAACTGCAATGAATAACCGTTTGGAAATGCTCACGGCCCGGGTTGATGGTGAATCAACCAGTGGATGGGTACGGAGAAACCGGGATGGGGGTTAGTGGCGATCGCGCTCCAAATCAAAGATTGCTTTATCCCAACACCATTGCTCTGATTTGTCGGGATTTCTTACGCGAATTGCTCCAATTAAGCGGTCAGCCGCATCGCGATCGCCGTGCAACAAACGGTAGAGCTTAGATTCGACACTTACACTCACACGTCGGGAATATGAGGGGTTTGGAGTGGGTGGAGCGATTGGAGGGATTGAAGCGATTGGAGGGATTGAAGCGATTGGAGTGGGTGGAGCCGTTGCTATTTTTTGAGGTGTTTGAGGTTTGGTAAAAATAACTTGAGAGCCAACATTGTGAAAGCGAGTTCTAGTTGCTTGGTTCCTAATACGGGGGGTTAGGCGGGGGACTGGTTGAGGCTGCTGTTGCTTAAATAGCTCTGCAATGAGGAGATAAAACATTACACAGGCAAGAAGAATGACAATCCCTCCCACCCATAGAATTATTGGGTCAATCATGGGTATCCTTAGCTTTGGTTGCACTTGCTTGCAGAAGCTCCCTCGGTTGCGGATGCCGGGGGAGTTTCGTTTTTAAAGATGCCCAATGAAGTGCAAATGAAAACGCCCCAGCAGTGCCGGGGCGTTCCTAATGTCGTTATTTGAGGAGTACGCTGACTTCAGTTGATGCCAAACAGGTTAGCGTCTTAGGACAGCGGTGACAATCACGGTGATGGTGGCAGAGGCAATCAGGGTGAATGCCAGTTGCACAACCCACTGAGTTGCTTGCTGGTAGTTGCTAAAGCGATCGTTGAAGCGCTCCACTTCGGTAGAGAGCTTATCTAGTCGATTGACGACATCGGTTAGGGTGGGTTCATTGGGGCGATCGCCCTGCTCAGGAGGTGTTTGAGTCATCTGTTTAGGCGACTAGCGCAGGCTCTCTACACCAACACAAAATAATTTGGCTAAAGCCTTGTACTGCAATCCGCTCGGCTGGGTCAAAGGACTGGCAGTATTTAAGCTCCCAGTCTTCAAACGGCTCGTTAAAGGGAATGTTGACAATGTTTTCAACCAGTCCAAATCGAGCGGTTCCATCATCATTGAGTGCCAGCTTTCCATTGGTGAGGGACGATACATAGAGAATCGGGTCGTTTCCGTCCCAGTTATTCCGTTGAGGAATTGCCCCGTCTTGGCTGCAAACAGCGGTGAAAACGGTTTGCACGGGCCCGGGTGTAGTGGAACTGGACTGGTAGGAGTGGATTTGAGACACAATCCATCCATTGCTGTTTAAGTCGTGCTTGTCGCCTATCACCGGGGGCGTGTTGGAAAACTGAAAGATGTAATCCTCAAACTGGGTTGCATTCACATCCACGTCATCAGGGATGTCTTCCAGCTTAACATCGGGTGGCAGTTGCCCCAGTGGATAGACCAGGATGAATTTGGTGAGAAATTTCATAGTGTTTTAACTCCGATAAGTACGCACTTTGCAACGCCATGCCCTACCCCGAATTTGCTCAACGCCTCGATAGATGACATGGTTGTTAAACGCAAAATCCCTACAGCGTCTAGCTGCTTCATTTGCATCTCCCGCCCAGATACGCTCTTCCCAGTCTTCGGTTGCTCCTTCAGGGTCTTCTAAATATTCTCCCTCTTCTGAGGGGAAATATTGAGTTTCGCCGTTTTGAGTGACTGACCAATAAGTTATGCCACTAATGACGACTAGAGCCGCAGTGCAATAGACGTTGGTCAGGCAGGACTGGACAGCAGCGGGGGCGGCTGCACCTTGGGCAGTGGCTTCACGGCTGGGCAGAGCAGGCAGGATGAGGAGGGTGGTGAGGGCGATCGCCCCTAGTCTTCTTTGTTTCATGGTTCTACCCTCAAGGATTGCTAATGCCGTAGCCAGTGCGATCGCCCCGTCATACCAGACTGCGACCCAATTGTTAGTGCCTTCAATCTGGTAGTAATCGGCGGCTGCATCCCGTTTGGCTGGAAAGCCTAGACGAGATGAAATTGCCCCGTAGCTCTGAGGAAAGGACAGGTGTACTAGTGCTGTCAATTCTTGCTCGGTGAGAGTGCCTTCTACGCCATATGGCTGAGCCGACGGCGGCGGTGCGGTAAAGGTAGTGAGGGCGATCGCCTCTCCCCCAACGGAAACGGATTCACACCCGGCTAGCAGGCTTACCAGGGCAAGCAAGGAACCATGCCCCAATGGATGCAACCAAAGTTGCTTTAAAGGCTTTATTTGACTCATGATCAAAGTCTCCTGACTCGTTTGTTGTGGAGGTGCCCGGACTGGACTGTGCAAAGGTGAAGTCCGGGCATAAATTGCGGGACGCTTCCCGCGACGGGTAGAAGGGGAGTGCTATTCCTTCCAGCCTCAGCACTACACGGAGCCGAAGCTCCCAACCCTTCCCTTACCGCTGGCTTGACCCGTTTCGCCTCATGCGTCCTGGTGAGGCTCGTCAGGCGAGTTATTCCGTGCTTCCATCTGAGCAATCTGCTCTGACGCTTCAGATTTCATTCGCTGAGCGATTTCAGCCCATTCTTCCTCTGGTGTGACTGCCCGGATGAGTTGGGCGATCGCCTCTCCCAATTTCTCAGGGTCGATGTCTGCGGTAAGCGCAATGTTGATTTTGATAGTGTTGGTCATTCGGCTCCTTCAGAATTTTCAAGTAGTAAAACCCGCTG
>JAAUTN010000683.1 GCA_012031415.1 Leptolyngbyaceae cyanobacterium SM1_4_3
CCATTCTCACATATCATTTAGGATTGCTATATCATCTCCAGTAATAGTTAGTTGCTGACCATCTAGGCTAAAACTAACACTCTCGATCTCACCTTGATGGTCGGAAAATTTGTGTAATTCATTACCTTGCAAATCCTGCAAGCGAACAGTGCCATCACCTTCTGCGGTAGCTAATTGCTTACTATTTGGGCTAAAACTAATATTCGTAATCCGACCTTGCTGCCCCCTTATTATTGTCAGCTGTTTATCCTGCAAGTCCCATAAGTTAACTGTACTACCGCCTCCGGCTGTCGCAAGTCGTTTACCATCTGAGCTAAAACTAATACTCTTGATCGAAGTTTGTTTCCCTTTTAATTCTGCCACTAGAGTACCCTGTAAATTCCACAAACGGGTTGTGTCACTACTTCCTCCAGTTGCTAGCACTGACCATCTGGACTAAAACTAACAGACCAAGTTCCGCTGCCATCTCCTTCCCAGCACTCTTTAGTTGGTAGCTGCCGATTTTGCAAATTCCACAAACAAACTTTGTCATCATCACCGACAGTAGCTACTCTTTGACTATTCGGGCTAAAACTGACGCTTCTGAGGGGGAGTTCAGACACTTTCAATTCTTTCAACAGCTGACCCTGTAAGTCCCATAAGCGGACATAGCCATCATAGCCTACGGTAGCTAGCTGACCATCCGGGCTAAAACTGTTGCGCCATATCCAATCTTCATGGGCTTTCCATTCTTTCAACATCTGACCCTGCAAGTTCCACAAGCTAACAGTACTGTCATTTCCTGCGGTAGCTAGGCGCTGATCATGCGGACTAAAACTGACACCAACGCTGTTGGCATTGTCTCCTCCGTTGAGACGGTTTCGTTCTTGCACTTGATAAACAACTTTGTGCAGAGTTGCTGTAACTTCATCTCTGAGCTGAGGAGATGGGGGAAATATTTGTAGGAGTGGGTGATTAAGTTTTTTTCCTGCGCGCAAACTGCTAATTAACGCATCTAACTTTTGATTGGAGACAAATAAAGCTTCAGAAGATGCTCTCAAAGCGCCTATTTGATTAATTTCTGAGTTTCTCCATTGGAATCCCGAAAAAAGGGCGAACCCGGCAAAAAACAAGTTGTTATTGATGTTAGTAAGCGTTGTCGATTTCTGCGTTCATTTTTTGCTTTATACTCTGCCGGATGAAGCTTTGCTCAGATGGACACAGATCTTCTGGGCGTTCCTTCAATTTTTCTTCTGCCTCTGCCAATAATGCGCCTCGCAACAATGCCTCTTCATCTCGTCGCGTTTCTTCCCATTGACGCATTGCCACCCGCAACCGCTCTTGCCAAGCTCGAAACAAACGGTCTTTTGCCATCCATTGACGCAGTTGGCTCCAATTGGCAATCAGAGCCTCATGCACAACCTCTACCGTTTCTTGATTAGTAGCATTCCGACTCGTTACCACTAATCGATCAGTGGCTAATTGTTGCACCAAAGACCATCTCGCGTCACCTAGCTCAGATTTTGTCGCTAACCGCCGCGTATCCTCTGTACCTTCACCTGGACGTACAAGTTGAATGAAAATTCGTCGCACTTGTTCTTGCTCAGTAGAGTTTAGCTGACCGTACTTTCGCTCAGCGTAGCTAGTGAGCGCCCCCTTAATCTGACCAATAGCCACATATGCCGCGTGAGTTAGCTGATCCCCCTGGCGCTGTTCCCACAACAATGTCAAGGCAAATTCAAGTAAGGGTAAGTTTCCTGGTTCATCTTTCACGTCATTCAAAATGCGTTCCACTAACCCCGCCTCAAACATCACCCCCAACTTTTGCGCCGGTTTTCTATCACTTGCGATAGCTCCTCGCGGTTCATCGCTCTAATTTTGATATCAGCGTTTCGCAACACGTCGCCAAATCGGGAATACGAAAGCGCGTCTCCCAAAAAATCAACCCGCATGGTTGCAACCAATACTAGGGGAGACTTGGCTCGGGAAATAGGTGAGTCAATGCTGTCTAGTAATTTGTCAAGGAAATCACGACGCAGCTTGTCATCTTGGCATAAGGTGTAGAGTTCCTCAAACTGATCGGCAATTAAGAGTAACCGATGCTGGGGATAGTTATGTTGAAACTTGGTAACGACATCACTCAGGAGAATCCTTCCATTGCACAAGTACTCAGCCAACTCACTAGCTTGGGCGTAGCTGAGCCGTAGTGTTGAGATTAGGTTCGTATACCGGAACGAGTGCTGTAGCTAGGGCATAAAAAGGTCGACAATCGAATGTCGTTCTTTTGCCCGGATGACACCAGGACGGAAATGAGTAAACTTCCAATATCCTTCTTTTTGCAGTTTGGGAACCAGTCCAGCGAAAACCAACGAAGATTTTCCACTCCCCGATGCTCCCAAGACTGGAATAAAGTTACGGGTTTGAGTGGCTTGGACAAGCTCTTCAACAAAAACTTTACGCCCAAAGAAGAACTCAGCATCCTCCGGACTAAAGTGAAATAAACCGCGATAAGGGAATGAAAGCTTCTCATCAGTAGCAGTTTTATCCGATTTTACAGGTGCTACTCTTTCTTTTTCACGGTAGCCATAATAGTTGTAAATGTGAATAGTAGCATTGCCTGTACCAGAGGTGGCAGCGTATTCAGCCGCTGTAATACTTTGTTTAATCGCATCTTGCTCAGACATGCTAACTACCCTGATTAATTAAAGTACAATCTCACTTATCCTCAGATGTGCCATACTCGTTGATGCTGCTGATGCTTGCATCACCCGAACCAGAGGTAGCAGCATATTTAACATGACTGACAGTTTGATTGATGATTTCTTGTGCATCAGGCTGTTCCTTAATCTTGTCGAGTACCGCTTGTGCTGCCTTGAGAATTTCTTGATTCTGGTCAGCCCCCAACTCAACTAATGCTTCTTTGAGCGGTTCCTCCCAAACTTTAGGCTTCTCCTCATACTTAGCCAATGCCATTTCCGCCTCTGGCTTCCCCGCAAACTTCTTCTGAATCAACGCTTTCAACCCTTTGTAGGCATCTGGAGCCGCATCAGCCGCCGCCTTAGCTGCACCCGCCACCAACGCAGCCACAATCAA
>JAAUTN010000684.1 GCA_012031415.1 Leptolyngbyaceae cyanobacterium SM1_4_3
TGCCATCTTCAAGAAGGTAGAGAAAAGCAGCGCTTTGCTGAGGCAAGAACTTGAGGAGAGACTTTGAGCCTAGGAGTCTGGGGTTTTATCGCAATGTGCCTCGTGTAACGCCTAACTGACTGTGGAGCTTCAAAGCTCGCCAAAGTTGCGTACCGCTGATTTTGCCTTGGAGGAGACGTTGATAGTAGTCGATAGTTTGTGTCACCTGTTCAGGCGTTTCATTCACGAATTCGATTCTAAAGTGTTGCACTCCTAGTTCTAACAGTCGTTGCATATACTCTGCGCCAGTTTGTGCAGTACCATTAAATACAGTATTCCGGCATCCAGCATCGGCTTGTAAAATATGTTGCAGTTCCAATTCGATCGCGCAACGTGACCTGATGCTGTTCACAGCGTCCGCAGTTTGTATAATCAGTTCCTTCTGACAAAAACGCACAAAATACACAGTGCTCCATATGGAACATGGGCATATGTTGATGGACTGTAATGTCAAACCATTTAGGAGAGCAGCTTTTCAGCAAGTTTTCAAGCTGTTGATGATTCAAATCATAAGAAGCCGTTAGCCGCTCCAAGCCTAACTGTTTGTAATAATCTGCCGTCAGGGGATTTGCTACATTGAGTGAAAAATCTCCGATGCAGCGTTCTCCTTTGAAGTATTGAAGCTGGTCATAATTGCGCACTAAATAGCCGTCGGCATTTGCCGCTTTCACCTGTTGCAGAATCCAATGCTCTCCCGGTTTGGTGATCCGAGGTGGAGCAACATACAGGACTGGAGCACTCTCACCCTCGCCTCGCCACTGACGCACGATCTGCATCGCTTCTCGATACCGACGCGGATCTTCTAGCTCACAGTACAGGGTTGAAACGCCTGCTGCAATCGCGGCTTGCAGTTGGGTCAGCGTGCGGGCTAACACAATCAGTTCGCTGATACTTTAGCTAGCGCATCCGAACCTTGAGAAGAGGGCAACCGTGACGGCAATAAATCCGTTAACGCAGCATTCTGATTCATCTGCCAGCGCTTGGGCTGACTGCGCCGTGCTTCCAACTGCACGACAATTTCCCGCCGTAAGCGATTCAGTTCACTGACAGGCAGCATTGCCTCACCGTGCAGATGGTTGATCAATTGATCTAAACCAAACGGCGTGTTGCCCAGCCGTCCGAACTGTTCCTGCAACCGCTGCTCGGTCAATGGTTTGCTGTGAGCCGCCACCAACGGCATCGCAGATTCTAGCTGGACAATGTGACCTTGCTGATCGCGGGCAATCACGGTTAATGGCTGGTCTACGGCTCCGTGAACTTCAAGCTGAATCGGACGCTGAAACTGAGGAGTATCGCTACTGAAACTTTGGCGTAATTGGCGATCGAGTTCCGGGTCGCTCGTTTTCCAAACCTTGTCTCCCACACAAATGCGGCTAAAATCTAGATCGCGTTTGCCAAAGGTCAGCCGCACCATCTGACCTCGTGACTCAACGCCGTAAATCCGTCCGCCTTCTTCCTGCGCTTGCGGATGGCTACTATCGAAAACCACACCATCTCCCGGCTTCGTGGGTGCAAGCAATTTTAAGCTCACGTAGTCTTTGCCGACCTGCACCACTTCACCGAGATAGACACCGCGCTTCTTACCAAACCGAGCATGAACAAGCTGTTGATTATTAACGCCACCAAACCAGCCCGTATACAAACCGCGTGAAAATGCCATTTCTAAATCATACTGGTCTTGAGGCAAAATTTGATAATCAAAGCATTCCTCAGACTGAAGCAAATCCATCACCCGATCAATTGCCTGACGGTATACTTTAGTCACATTTGCAACATATTCAGGCGCTTTCAGACGACCTTCAATTTTCAAACAGGTGACACCCGACTGGATCAACTCCGGCATCACCGCTAGTCCAGCTAAATCTTGCGGACTCAGCAGATATTTTCGATTGCCCAGTTCTACGAGTTCTCCATCCGCCAGCAAATCATAGGGCATTCGGCAAGCCTGAGCACATTCGCCCCGATTGGCAGAGCGTCCGCCTAACGCTTCGCTGGTCAAACACTGCCCAGAGTAAGCCACACAGAGCGCCCCATGCACAAACACCTCTAGCGGCATAGCAATTTGGCGATCGGTCAACTGCTGCTGAATTTTGTTGATTTCCTTCAGCGAACATTCCCGCGCCAACACCACCAACTGACAGCCCAAATTGCGTACAAAATTTACTCCCGCTGCACTGGTCACGGTCATCTGGGTGGAGGCATGGATCGGAAAGTCGGGCGACAAATGCCGAATTAACCGACAGATCCCGATATCTTGCACGATGGCTGCATCTACCCCAGTCGCAACAATGGCACGAATATAATGCTCCGCCTCTGGCAATTCGGCAGGAAACACCAATGTATTGAATGTGACATACCCCTTGACTCCCCGGCGATGCAGGAAGGTCATGAGTTCGGGCAGGTCGCTTTCGGTAAAATTGTGAGCACGGATCCGAGCATTAAACCGCTCTAGCCCAAAATAAATCGCATCGGCTCCATTTTCCACAGCCGCTTTGGCGCATTCCCAATTTCCTGCTGGGGAAAGCAAGTCTGGGCGCTGAATAAAAGATGACTTGGGCGCAGTCGCAATATTGTCCATAATGGCAAATCCATGATGGGGACTAGGGGAGTTAGACAATCGCCGAGCGATCGCTTTTGTACTATAGCTGAGATCGGCAGTGGAGATCGGGGTCTCTGGATTGAGAAGAAGACCCCTGAGAAAGGCTTTGAGCGATACCAATTTAGGCGGTACTAAACTAAGCAATACAGATTTGAGCGATGCTGTATTATTACGGACTAATTTGCAGGATACAGATTTAAGTGGGGCTGATCTGCGAGCTGCAAAGGTTGAACCTGCAACCCTCCAAAAAGCCAGACTCTGTAGTACCACCATGCCCGATAGAACGAAGAAACCAGAATGTTTGACTGGTGGACTGGTAGACACACAATCTGGATTGGGACTTAATATTCGTTCCGGTCCAGGACTAAATTATCCAGTTATCGGTGGTGCAGATGATGGTGTAGCTTTGGAGGTTGTAGGTGCGCCTGTAT
>JAAUTN010000685.1 GCA_012031415.1 Leptolyngbyaceae cyanobacterium SM1_4_3
CCAGGATCGAATCGCGCCAGGAAATACCACGGACTCAAGGAAACTTCAGCCCCTTCTACTGGCTGTTCCGCATACCATTTTCGTCGCTGCACCAGACTGGGATACCAGGCTTCCCAGCGATTTGTGGCAAGCGTGTCTCCAGGGGTGAGCAGTTGATCGGCGGCATCCATCATCTGCACATCCTGAATTTGCCGCAGTGCATTTGCCAGCTTATCGGCATCTGTAAAGGTTTCGGTGGTGTTGGCATCGATGTCTAGCTGCAACAGGTCATAACCAGCCGTGAGATTGAGCGGATAGTTGGGTAAATGGACTTGGGCCCTGATTCCAACGGAAGCGAATGCAGCCCAAGCCAGCGGGATGGGGCTGGTAATGTATCTGCGGGCTGTCAGTCAACCGATATGCGCCTGCTTTAGGCATAGGGAAATGAGCTTCACCCACAATTGCCGCTGATCTTCGGGAGGCAGCAGCGCGAGTTGAATCGGCTGAGGCAGCCATTCTAATGAGGCAGGACGCCGTTCCTCACTGGCGATTGTATTCTTTTGCTCTTTCGTCTGAAAGGTCAGTAATAACTGCACCGGAGCCAGCGCTGAAGGTACGCCGTTGGTAGAAACTGTCTGGAAATAAACCTTCCAAGAATCTGGCTGCCAGCGGCGAGATTGCGGGAAAATGCCTGCCTGCTCAAGTGTTTCTAGATCAATTGTGGCGTAGCGTCCGCCAGATAATCCCTGCGGTTGCAACTTAATTTTGATGTCTGTTTGCAGCGGGCGGGCATTGCTGGTAGGCAACAGTTTCGTGCGCGGCTGTTGGGTGGAGCTATCAAGACCATAGCTGCCAATCGGCAAGGTGGTTTCGCGGCGAAACACCAGAAAATAATCGTCAATCGCAACTGTGGGGCCCGTTCTCGGCGGCGGCGGCTCTACCCAAGTCACCTGGCATTTTGTAGGCTCGATGACTCTGGGCCCGGTCATGTTCTCTGGTGGATGCTCAGCGCCCATATCGTAGAGCTTGATGTCGTCTGCGGTCAGTTGATAAGGGATTTGGAGTTCTGCATTGACTGGCACCCGTGGCGGTTCGTTAGGATAGCGCGTCGCCACCAGCGTTAGCGGATGACCTGCATTGCCCGCAAAATCAATCGGCGTGATGGAATAAAGATAGCTGCGCCCTTCGGTGGGCAACGATGCGACATCATCCAAAGACTCAGTCGTGAAGTGATCGACCACCTGAAATCGGGGCTTCAGCAGAGTGAGAGTTGAGGCATTTTCTTCTTTATGCAGCACTGCCGCGCTTTTAACACGATAGACGGTTTCCGGGTCACGACCATCCAGAGAACGCCGCCGCACTTCGTAATGGCTGAGATGCTGTTCTGGGTCTTTCTGTAAGTTAGTTAATCGATCTGCGTCGGCATAGGACTGCACCAGATCCCAGGTGATTGCAATCGTGTTGGCGTCGGTAAAAATGCTTGACCCGCTGAAACTGAGGTGGATTAGTAGCAAAGCTAGTTTGGCGAGTGTTAAAAGTATGAATTCGTCGTCTCTCTTCCTGTTCAGCCGATTCATCTTCTGATGGAAGTAATCCAGTTTGACGAGTCGTTCGTTGATAAATTCTAGGTTCAGTATTTGTGTTCGTTTCTAGCCATTCAGGAGCATCACCGACTTCAACCCGAAACACTAACCCCATCTGAAAAGCAATTGATGTTTGAACTAGCTCCATTCGCTGTTCATCGTCTGCTTCTACATATCGTTGTAAATCCTCGATTAAGCTGTTGATAACGAGGCTGCGGATTTGATACGCTTGTTGATTCTGTTCAGCGTTTTTCTGCTGTTCCTCAGAAGCCAAATTAAGCGTACCGTTACCATTTTCGCCATCATAGATCGTTGTATTTGGACTAAAGGCAGCTTCCAGATTTTTTCGTACAGATGGTTCGGATCATGCTTAAAGAAAGGCGACCCGCTGAACTGTTCTTGTGCCCCTCGCACTGCGGCTTCAAAAGCATTATCAGATGGATTGTGAACCCGCTCATCTTCTAAAGGTTGACTGGAAGGCAGAGGCTCTGGATCTCGAAGCGGATAAACATTTTCCAGGCTGCCTCCAGTGCCGTTTGTGGGCTGATCATAACCATTCGTCAAGTAAGCCTGAGTCAGGTATTGATCGAGCTTTAGGGAGTCTACAGGTTGGCGTTCTACAGATGAGTTAGCCCCATTGGTTAGCGTTCCCTGATCAGAAGAGTCCGTAGGGCGGGTAAACACTTGAGGAGAATCACTCACACCCGTAACAACCGTGGCTTGCCAGTTTGCCTTCCAGGAAATTTCCTTGGTTTGAGACAGATCATGACGAGTCCATGTAGTTGAACTGTTGTTGAGGGGAAATTGTTCGAGCGTAAATGCTGTGTCGGAATCGAAAACGAGCTTAAAATCCCAAACATCAGAGGGTAAGTTTGCACTTTCCGGCGGCACAGGCAAGAAGCCAGGATTACCGCCATTCGCTACTGAGCGAGGCAAAAGCACAAAGTAGTGATGTCTTTTCTCCGCTTCGTTCGCCACTTTAGAAACAACATCACGAATCACATAAACATCGTAGTTTGGCTCATCAAACTCGTGGCTAGCAGCCTCAGAGCCTGTTGCTGCCCTAGTTGCCAGTTCTTCGGTATCTTCAGCCGTTTCTTCAGCAGTCCGGCTGATCACCATAGCCACCATTCTAGCCGGTCGCGCAGGAGCTTCAAGACCAGGCACACTTTCGACTTCTGTGGCTTCCAGCCCAATGTTGAGATATTTCTCCGTGTTCCGTTTAGCGACTTTCACATTGTTTTCACCCGCATTGAGATGGACGCTGAACTGCAACTGATGTCCCATCGCACGGACGGCGATAGTGCCGTAACCCCGTAGTCCAGGAGCCGCGCCATTCAAAGCAAACTCTAGTCCGGCTGTGAAGTTGATCTCAAATCGGAGGTTAAATGATTTTTGATGGTTTGAAATGAGCGGAATTTAATCCACAAGGCAACAACAACTTTGATGCGAATTTCTATGCCAATCGCACCGTAGATGTAAGGAGTATTGGTTTGAAATCGACC
>JAAUTN010000686.1 GCA_012031415.1 Leptolyngbyaceae cyanobacterium SM1_4_3
GTCCAGTGCTGCGAATTCGTTCTAGGATCGGCTCAACTGCGGCTGGGTCAACTCGATCTGGCTCTTCACCTTCTAGGCCCAACAGCACTGCTTTATCGCTACCATGCCCTTTCCCAGTTGCGCCCAGTGATCCAAACAATTCAACCCGGATGGATTCAACTTGCTCTAGCTGCCCAGCTTGGTTTAAATCAGTCATAAACTGCACAGCGGCTCGCATCGGCCCCACCGTATGGGAACTAGACGGCCCAATCCCGACTTTGAAGAGTTCAAACACACTGATAGGCATAGCAAATCCTAGATTTGCGGGTTCCTTCATTCTATCCGAGCTGGTTGACTGACACATCTTCTCGACATACACTTCTAAGCGGTGCTGAGTCCTTGTTCCAAGGAAATCGCACAATCAACAGTCGTGCATCTGAAATAGAGGGGTCGTTGCTGTGCAGCTTGAGATTTGGATGAGATGCAAGGCGACGGGTCGAGAGCGGACTTGAGCGCCAGAGTCGTGGGTAGTACCCAACCTTGCACGAGGGCTTTGCGAATCCAATGCCAGCCAATCTTGAAATAGCTATTGCCCCGGAACCAATGTGAGTCAACCTGCCGACGATTGCCTTGCTCAACGACGGTGGTGCCGATACTAGTCAAGTAGACGGTGGCAACGGCGAGCACCAGCAACAAGCGGGAGAGCATGGAAGCAGAGCGGATGTGGGAGGATTCGAGTTGGCAGCCGTTCGATTTATCATCCAAAAAGTTCTCCTCAATATCAAACCTCAAACCGTACTCAACGAAGGTTTCGACACTCGTCGGTTGGTCACTGACGACATACCAGCGTTCCCGACTGGGATAGTGATGGGCTAATGCCAGATGCACTAAACCATAACGAGCTTTGGTGATTTGCACATGGTGCAAAAACAGGGCATGACTGGTGGAGAGGGTGTAAAACCCAACCGGAGTACCTTGCTTGCCACGATACACCAGAAAGTTGGACTTGACCCGAATCCGGTAGTGCCAGCCTAAGCGGTGCAGGTGTTTGAACAACTCCACATCCGTCAAAGCCTCGGTCTGCCAAAAACAAGATCTCAACCCCTTGAGGTAACACCTTAACCACAGCATCTAACAAGGGAGCATAAGCAGCGTAGGCAACCATACTGCTAGAATGCTCCAGCACTTTCCAGACCACCGGAATTGCCCGTCCGCGATACACGATGACAACCCGAATCACGCAGTATCGCTCCCACAACATCGTGGTGTCGAGTGCCAACACCAGGCGCTCTTGCAGCCAAACCGAGAGGGCATATCGAATCAACCGGGCATACAACGCATGCTCTTGCACCCGCTCATTCCCAAGCCACCGTGAAAACCGCCGTTGCGTACTCTGAGCGTAAACGGCACGGCTTTGCACATAGTCACTCCATGCTGTCAAACTGATCTGTCCGCTGGCAACCAGTCCGACGACCATCCAGACCAGGGGGTATAAGTGGCGTTGGTCTCGCCAGCGACAATGTTGACCGAGCAACGCTTGCAGCGCATCATAGAGCCGAGGGGTATTTTCCATAACGTCTTCTGGTGATGTGGTAATCCTCAGAGTACTGGGATTTGTCCCTCATCCGATATTTTGTGTCAGTCAGCAGACAAAAACAATTTGGAATTCTATGATGTGATCAATCGCATCTGGTGAACTTGGTGGCTGAACGGTATGCTTCGCAGGAGGCTTGATGGCAATCATGAACCACTCACTTTTCGCATTGAAACTTTTCTCGGCTCTGGGTTGCGGACTGGTGGCCGGAGTTTTCTTCGCCTTCTCAACCTTTGTGATGAGTGCTCTTGCCCGCCTTCAGCCAAGGGAGGGCATTGTTGCAATGCAATCGATCAATGTCACGGCGATCAATCCGTTGTTCATGATTGCACTCTTTGGAACGGGGGTCGCTTGCCTCTTTCTGGCGATTACCTCACTGTTCAAGTGGCATCAACCCGGTACGGTTTACTTGCTGGTGGGCAGTCTGGTTTACTTCATTGGCACGATTGGAGTAACGATCGCCTTCAACGTGCCGCTGAATGACGCCTTGGCAATTGTCAAACCTGACAGCGCTGAGGGTGCAAACCTGTGGGCGAGGTACTTGACCACCTGGACAATTTGGAATCACGTTCGGACAATCGCAGCCCTAGCAGCAGCAGCATTGTTTACGATCGTGCTCTAATCATTCAGTGATGTCATGAAGCAATAGATTAATTATTCTCAGGCATGTGTTCAAATCTCATCACCGACTTTTTATTACTGGGCTTTCCCCTTATCATCTATTTTGCGTTCTAAGAGTGCCTTCGCTACCATCGTTACAATTGCCAAGCAAGCAAGCAGTACTGCCGCCGCATAAGCAGATTGAGTGTTGTATTGCTTGTATGCTTCTTCAACAAACAATGGTAATGTCTGGGTTTTTCCGGCGATGTTGCCCGATACAACTGCAATTGCTCCAAACTCGCCCATTGCTCTAGCATTGGTTAAGAGCACTCCATACAATAAGCCCCACTGAATTGAAGGTAGCGTTACTCGCCAAAACGTTTGCCAACTGCTTGCACCTAGCGTTTTGCTGCCTCTTCTGGCTCGGTGCCAATTTCTTCTAAAACGGGAATCACTTCTCTTGCCACAATGGTAATGACACAAAAGCTGTTGCTAACACCATGCCTGGAACTGCAAAAATAATTTTGATATTGTTCGCATCCAACAACGACCCAAACCAGCCGTTTCGACCGTAAAGCAACACGACCATCAAACCCGCAACAACTGGAGAAATTGAGAAGGGCAGGTCAATAATGCTAATCAACAAAGCCCGTCCAGGAAAACGCTTGTTGCGACCAATTGCCCAAGCAGCAGACAGTCCAAACACCGTATTCAGCGGTACAGTGATGATTGCCATCCATAACGTTAGCTTGACTGCATTGAGAAAAGCCCGTTGGGTGAAGGTGTGTAGAAATCCACTCATTCCGCCGCTAAACGCCTGTACAAACACATTCAACGCTGGAATGAATAGCACGAATCCTAAATAGAACAGCACAAAAAGCATCAAGATTG
>JAAUTN010000687.1 GCA_012031415.1 Leptolyngbyaceae cyanobacterium SM1_4_3
TGCTCATTGCTTTACGAATGACGGCAATAGCATCACCTTTTGTGTAGCCATAAACGAGAAAGTTATATCCTTTTTCAGGCTCTTTATAACTGACTTTGATGCGCCCTTTATGCCACCTGTATCCTCCACCTGTAGCAAACTCAGACTTAATTTTGTTGGCTAAAGTAAGCGCGTTTGAAGGAGTAAATGTTTCAGACGTTTCGTTGAATAGCCTAAAGGAAACCTCAGCATCAATTGGACTATAACCCGCCTCAATATCGTCCAGGTCTTCCCTAAAGTACATCGTCACCTGTGGCATGAACTTCACACTCTGCTGATAGGAGTCAGCGGGAATCGTGTAAAGAGGGGGGTGCAGGTCTTGCGCTTGCCTAAGAACCATGTAGAACAACATCATACGGATATTGCTCATCACTGCACTATCATCATCTCTGATGGTGCAAGCAACTCTTAAGCTACCTCTAGAGGTGGTAATGTCTTCATCCCAATCGTCACCCCCTACATCTCGAAAAGATTCTCTCACCACCCTGTTATAGGAGTGCATCAACACACTTTGTAAATGCTCCCAACTGCTAAAACCTTCTGGCAGCGTCATTTCTACTCACTCACCATTACAGGGGTTCTTTCATTTTCAGGTGTGATGACTGGTGATTGACTCACTTCATCATTACTCACTTCTGCTGTAAGTGTAGGTACATTTTCAGGAGGGTTAAGCCCTCCTTCTAATGGGTTGCCATCTACATCTACACCCGCAACAGCCCTTCTGAGTTGGGCTGTCTGGTCAAACAATTCTAAGCCTGTTTGCTCAATATTCAGTATTTCACCCGCAATATTATCAACATTTTCAACTGCCTCTTGAGCATTATTGAGAGCATTGAAAAACCTATTTTGGGTAAAGTTAGGATTAGGGTTCATCCAAGTGTAACAAGACTCTGCGAACACTCCGAATTTCTTTGCAGCATTACCTATCTTCGCAACGTAAGAACCAATAATTTCAAGGCTTTCCAGAACTGAATACATGATTGATTGAATGCTGAAAAGGATATTACTTGCAGCCTGATAGATTCTATTAGCTCTCTTCCAGTCGGCACTGATTTCTGCGTAGTTTTCAGCCCCCACAATTTGAATAATGATATTCTCCACACTTCCACTCACTAACCCCCCGATATCTATCGGGTTGCCTTCATCATCCCTCACACCAATTGCTGCAAGTCCATTGCTGATAGCGCTAAACAATGTTTGACCCAGTTGATTAGAGAGCATGAAAGCATTATGCAGCACTGTGATAAAAGTCAAAATGTTGAGGAGTCTATCAAGGTGTGACCATTTGACGAACCTATCAAAACCAGTTTTGAAGGTTTGAAGGAACCCAGAAATCCCCCCTACAATTTGGGGCCCTAACTTGTTATCTATTCGGTTTAGCTTGTTCATGATTTCAGCTAAACCAGCCAAATCAAGAGCTTGCATTCCTGCTTGTATCTCATTCAAGCGATTCCGATTATCAGCAATATCTCTCCTGATTTGTTGACTACAGGCGTTACCTTGACATGGATCACTCACGGTCGGATCTCCTGTGCTGGGGGGGTGAAGTTGGGCGCTGTGGCGGTCGGGTCGTAGGGTTTGGGGGGAGCCGGGGGAGCTGGGGGAATAACGGGCGGTCGGGTCGGGGGTCTAGTTGGAGGTGTCCCAGTTGCAGGAATTACAGGGGTTTCAGGTGTTTGAGGACGAGGGGGCGGAGGTGTAATCGTTGGTGTACCCGTGACCGGATTTTGAGGGATGACCGATGGAGGTTGCCTCACAGGGCGCTGAGGAACTACCGGGGGCTGTACTGCGGGGGGTGTTTGTGGCGATCGCTGGGGCGGTCGCTGTGGATTGAAGGGCGGTTGAGTTGAGGGATTCCAAAAAGGATTACGAATTGGAACCGCTGTACCAGGAATTGCTGTTCCTGGCACATTTGCAGCACGACGAGCCGGGGCATGGGTCGGGAGTTGCGACGGGGCACGGGTCGGAGTCTGCGACGGGGCACGGGTCGGAGTTTGGGCGGGAATTGGTGGGGGTGTTGGCTGTGGCTGTGGGTTGGTTGGGTCGGGGTGCCTTGGCGGGTTTGAGCAACTTGGCTGAGGGTTGGGATAGAGCGGAAGGGCTGAGGGGATCTGAGGCGGGGGGATGGGTTGCCGGGGGTGCCTGCGGTTGTGGGGATTCTGGCACTAACCGCAACGTTGGAGGGTTAACGGGTCGCCTGTGGCGTGCGCCTGGTCCGTTCGGATTGATGCCTCGTCTAGGGAGTGCCCCTGGTAAAGGTGGAGGATTTCCGCCTGTGTCGGGTGCCCCATCGGTTCTAGCAACAGAGAATTGCCCTGTGAATGCTCGTCTAACCCCTGCTTGAGAGCTTGTCGTGCCAGCATTAACAGTTATTCTGAGCGTTCCAAATAGTTGATACAAGCAGCTTCTAGGGTTAGCTGTTCTAGGGTTGGCTGGTTCAATGGCTCTAATCGGGCCTGTTGCGCTAGTTGATCCGGTGGAGGGAGAACAGTTCGTCTCATTAAAATCGTTAGCAATAGATAGCCCATACGTGATTGTGTAACGCACTCCGGGCATCTGCCCCCCCAAAAATGGTGGTTCTGGAGGCTGTGGGCCAGGATAACCAGGTTCACAGGGAAGCATTCCCAACTCGCACAGCAGCAGCGGATCAGCACTCTGCAAAGAAGACAAAGGCGGGCCACCTGCTCCTCGTGGACGGGTTGCTGTAGTGGGGCGGGGAGTTGTAACTCGTGGGATGCTGGGAGCTTGCGACACTCCAGGCAATGACCGGGGCACATAGCGGCGAGGGGGAAGGGGCGGATCAAACCGACTAGCAGAAGGAATGTACTGGCTAGGAGTGTAGAGCGATGGACGCGACATCGCATTGTTAACCACTGGCGATCGAGTCGGTACACCTGGAGAGGAACCCGTAAACTGTGGCGGTCTGCCGTCAAATTGGCGGGGTAAATTACTTGCCCCTGGCTGATAGGTAGAACGGGGAATAGGGGCGGTATTAACGGGGGGGTGGGGGGAGCTGCTC
>JAAUTN010000688.1 GCA_012031415.1 Leptolyngbyaceae cyanobacterium SM1_4_3
GTAATGGGTTCGATCGGGTCAGCCATGAGGATCACTCTCTTGCTAGGCTTGAGGTTCGCAAACAACTGTGCGATTAATCGTCAACCAACTAACCACACAACCGCAGGTGTCCGACATTCAGTATGACATTTCCGCTATTGTTCAAGGATACTCCCAGGGGTATTTCTTGATGGCAAGTGAGACGGGCGATCGCCTGTCCTGGTATTCCAGTCGCCAGCGAGCACTGATTCCCTTAGACGATCGATTTTGCTACCCCCGATCGCTCCAGCGGGTGTTAAATCAGAAACGCTTTACGGTTGCGGTGGATCGGAATTTTCAGGCGGTAGTCGCAGGGTGTGCCGATCGAGACACAACCTGGATCTCTGAAGAATTACGGCAGATCTACTGGGAACTGCATCCATTGCCGGGTTTGCCCACAGCTTTGAGACGTGGCAGGGCGATCAGTTGGCGGGTGGCAATACTGGGGCATTGTTCTGGGGGGTGCATTCATTGGAGAATCCATGTTTTACCGCATCCCCGATGGTTCTAAAGTGGCAATGGTGAAATTGGTGGAACGGTTGCGATCGCGCCACTTTCTTCTATTCGACGCCCAAATGAACAACCCCCATCTAGAACGCTTTGGTGCACACTTAGTCTCCGATGTAGAATATCAAGCATTGCTGAGTCAAGCACTGGAACGCTCCTGCATTCTGGATTAGCTGGTTGAGGAATCCTATCTGTTCCAATCTGGGAACTCTAAAGCGCATGTCAGTTGACTAAGGCTGGCATTGCTGAGTCTATTTAAATGAGGATTTTTCAATGAGTCGTGGAATCTACATCACCGCCAACGATCGAGTGACGGGAGCAGGCGATCGCCCTACTCAAAAGTATTCGAGTCTATGACCCTCACACGCCAGTGGTACTGATTCCCTACGACGCCCATTATCACCAAGTGGCAGAGATTCTACAACCCTATGGAGTTGAGGTGTACGGGGATTTGGAGTTTATCGATCGCTTGTCTAAGAAGCTACATGAGGTTTTTGGCGATCGCTTTTTTGCCCGTCCTAATCAGTTCCGCAAGCAAGCCTGCTGGTATGGTGAGTTTGATGAATTTCTCTACATCGACACCGACATTGTGGTGTTTGAGAAAATTATTAACAATTTGAATTATTTAGCAAAGTACGATTTCATCTGCTCTGATTACCAATACGCGGGGGGTATCAAAAATGTGTTCACTCCGGCTGTGTTTGATGAAGGGGCGTTAACTGAGGCGGACTGTCAAGATATTTTTTAATGGTGGGTTTTGGGGGTCGAAGAAGAATCTGATTTCGGAAGCCATGCTCTACGAAACATTTGCGGAATGTGCGGCACATCCCAACTATTTCGACTTTTCCCAAAAAACCTCTGACCAACCGATCATCAACTACATGATTTTGAAACGGGTTCCCCGACGATTTAATATCGTCCGTAGACCCGGTAAAGCGCCCGGAAATTGGGCTGGCAGTCCCCATTTTATCGAGCAAGACCATCGACTATTTGACCCCCAAACCAATCAACCATTGCAATATCTTCACTGGGCAGGCTTCCGGATTCAGCCCGGCTGCCCCTACTGGCAAATTTGGAAACATTACCGCTATTTAGGTGAATCTGTGGTTCCCATGGATGACACTCCCCCAGTCGATCGGTCATGGCGGCAAATAATCCGTAAAATCCGCCAAACATTTAGTCGAATTAATGGCTAAAACGATTGAGCAAGCTCAATCTGATAAACGAACTGGTTGGAAATCTATGGGCAGTATCGTCACTGGCGTCGCAGGATTTATTGGGTCTCATCTAGCAGAGGCATTACTCGATCGAGGGGAACGAGTAATTGGCATTGATCATTTCAACAGCTACTACGACCCAATGTTGAAATATCGTAATATTGCTAACTTCATACACCATCCCTTGTTTGAGTTGATTGAAGGGGATATTCAACGAGTCAATTGGTCAACCTTGCTCCATGGGATAGAAGTGATATACCACCAAGCGGCGCAGGCGGGAGTCCGAGCCAGTTGGGGAGAGGGATTTCGCACCTACACCGATCGTAATATCAACGCCACCCAAGTAATTCTGGAAGCCGCAAGGGATGCCCAGGATTTGCAGCGAATCGTCTTTGCCTCCACTTCATCGGTTTACGGCAATGCTGAAACGCTACCAACCTACGAAACCCTGCCCCCCGAACCCGTTTCTCCCTATGGCATCACCAAATTGGCAGCAGAGCGGCTGTGCTGGTTGTACCACCACAATTTTGGAGTCCCCGTGACAGCATTGCGCTATTTCACCGTCTATGGTCCGCGCCAACGCCCCGACATGGCATTCCACAAATTTTCAAGACGGTACTACAAACCAGCCAATTCCTATCTATGGAGATGGTCAGCAAACGCGGGACTTTACCTACGTTACCGATGCTGTTGCGGCAAACTTGGCGGCGGCAACCACCGCAACCGCCGTGGGCGAAGTGTTTAATATTGGTGGCGGCAGTCGAGTTGGGCTGATGGAAATCCTGGAAACCATGGAAGCGATCGTTGGACAGCCAATTCAGCGGCAATATGGCGATCGAGCCCTCGGAGATGCCCGTCACACCGCAGCGGATGTCACCAAAGCCAAAACCTTGCTGGCATATAATCCCCAAGTCTCCTTGCCAGACGGACTAACGGAGCAATGGCGTTGGATTCAAGCACTCTATGCCATGCAACCTAATAAATTTCTCCAGCGCGAGGTCAGGCATTGCCAGCGGATGGCACTAGGAAGTTCCTGCCTTCTGCTGGCTATAACGCTGTTTGAAAATTTGCTGCTGTTTCTTGTGATCAACGATCGGGGTGGGATAGTCCAGGCGATCGCAATCTTCCTTAGCAATTTTGCCGCTCAACAACTGGTCGGTGTCGAGGCTGCGTAACTCTGGTAGCCACTCGCGGATGTATTCGGCATCGGGGTCATATTTTTGGGCTTGGCTGGCAGGGTTAAAAATGCGAATCGGTTTGGGGTCCATGCCACTGGAAGCGACTCCACTGCCAGCCGCCATTGTTGGAGGAGAGAT
>JAAUTN010000020.1 GCA_012031415.1 Leptolyngbyaceae cyanobacterium SM1_4_3
TACACATACTTGCCCCCTGCCCCCTTTCATCCCTCATCCCCCATCCCTCATCCCTAGACATGAATTCCACACTCCGTCTTGCCCGTGCCGCGCCAACGACCTGCCCGCTCGTCTTCGCCTTCGGCAACGGGAGTGGTGATCGGTTCATCGCCAATGCTGGGATAACCCTGGTCATGTAGCGGGTTGTAAACTACGCCATGCTCAACAACGTATGCCCAGCTTTGTTTGCGAGTCCAGTTAACCAGCGGATTTACTTTAAGGCGCTGGTTTGCGTCTAGCTCCAAAATGGGCATATCGGCGCGGGTGGTTGCCTGATCGCGGCGGCGACCTGTGATCCAGGCTTGGGTGTTGAGTTCCTTGAGTCCGCGCTGTAGAGGCTCAATCTTGGTCAAGCGATGAAATTTTTGAATGTCTGCATCCCAAAGCGCCTCACCATACCGTGCAGTGAAGGCTTCGCGGCTATCTAAATCGGGAATTTTGTAAATTTTCAGGTCTAAGCTGTAGATTTCTTTAGACTTGGCAACCAGTTCCAGGGTTTGCGGGAAGTGATGCAGCGTGTCCAGGAAAATGACGGGAACGGGTTGAACCGGATTGATTTGGCGATAGAGAATGTCTGTGATGATCAAATCATCCGCGTTAAAGGCACTCGTCTGCACCAGCCCGGTTGGGAAGTTTGCGACACACCAGGCAAGAATTTCTGAAGGATGAGCAGCCTCAAATTTTTGGTTTAGTCCATCCAAATCAAAGTTCTGATTTCGGACTTCACGCTCTACGGAATAACTAGTCATTTCTTCAGTAAGCTGTTTGTGGTTCTAAGAACCATTTTAGCTGGTAAGCCTCGTATTCCGATTGGGAAAGGAGGCTTACCTGTTTTGGGAGGGATTTTTCATGCGATTGATTTTGTACAGCAAGCCCGGATGTCATCTGTGTGAAGGACTTGAGGAAAAACTAGGGCAAATTCACAGCCTCCAATTTGAGTTAGAGGTGAGAGACATTACCACTCGTAAAGATTGGTTTGAAGCCTTTCAATACGAGATCCCAGTCCTCTTCCTGGAATCTACTTCCCACTCCCACTCTCCAATTCCCCTTCCCCGCCTTTCTCCTCGCGCTACAGTTGCCCAAGTGGAGCAGATGCTACAGAAATATAGGGTGGGAAATAGTTCAGAATAGGCGCAGCAGATGTGAGGAGTTGTTGACATGAAACTAAGAGAACTCTTGATGACTTTGCTCGAATCCGTTCATCTATCAGAGCATCCGGCTCTAGAGGCTGAGGTAAAAGGGTTAGCGACCAATTCTCATGCCTGTCAGCCAGGATATTTATTTATCGGGATGCCGGGAACGCGGGTAGATGGGGGTGAGTTTTGGCCCAGTGCGATCGCTCTGGTGCGATCGCGGCTTTGATCTCTTCCTCGGCCGCCCAAAAGCAGCCCTCGACAAATTCCACTGCCTGCGTTGTTCCCGTAGCTGATATGGTGCAGGCTTGCGCTCAGGTGGCAACAGCGTTTTATGGCTACCCGGCGCAGCAGCTTCAACTGGTTGGGGTGACGGGCACCAACGGCAAGACCACCACCACGCACCTGATCGAGTTTCTGCTCAATCAGGCGCAGCAGCCAACCGCTTTAATGGGAACCCTTTACACCCGTTGGGCGGGTTATCAGCAAACGGCAGTTCACACGACTCCCTTTGCGGTAGAGTTGCAGCAGCAGTTGGCGGAGGCAGTCGCGGCAGGCTGCAAACTGGGCGTGATGGAGGTCAGTTCTCATGCGCTGGCGCAAGGGCGGGTGTTGGGCTGTCCGTTTGAGGTGGCGGTGTTTACCAATTTGACTCAGGATCATCTGGACTATCACCGTGACATGGAAGACTATTTTTCTGCGAAAGCGCTGCTGTTTTCGGCAGATTATCTCAAAGGGCGAGCAATTTTGAATCTGGATGATGCCTATGGGCGACGGCTGATTCAGCAATTGCAGCCTGAGCAAGTCTGGACCTACAGCGTTGAGAAGCAAACGGCGGATTTGTGGACAAGCGGTTTGGTGTACGAGCCGGATGGCGTGAGGGGCACTTTGCACACCCCCAAAGGCGAAATAGCGTTTCAGTCGCCGCTGGTCGGTCAGTTTAATCTGTCAAATTTGCTGGCGGCGGTTGGGGCAGTGCTGCATTTAGGCGTGGAATTGGAGGCGATCGCCCACGCTCTCCCACGCTTCACAGGCGTTCCTGGACGCATGGAGCAGGTGCAGGTTTCTCCGGCGCAAGACATTAATGTGATTGTGGACTATGCCCACACGCCAGACAGTTTAGAAAATTTGCTAAAAGCAGCCCGTCCTTTCATTCCGGCTCGAATGATTTGTGTGTTTGGCTGTGGGGGCGATCGCGATCGCACCAAGCGTCCCCTGATGGGCAAAATTGCGGCAGAACTCGCAGACTGGGCGATCGTCACCTCCGATAATCCTCGCACTGAAGACCCGGAGCGCATCTTGCAGGACATTCTCACGGGCATTCCTGAGGCAGCAGAGCCGCTGGTAATTGGCGATCGCGCTGAGGCGATTCGCACCGCTATTATGCAGGCTCAGCCTGGAGATGGCGTACTGATTGCCGGAAAAGGACACGAAGACTATCAGATTCTAGGCACCGAAAAAGTTCACTTTGATGACCGAGAGCAGGCACAGGCAGCTTTAGCTGAACGAATTGAGCAGATGGGAATTAAGCAGGCAGATTGATCTTCAAAAGGTAGATTTCTAACTCGAAGGGACACAAATTTGTTTGTCAGCGTTGTCTTTTCTGTTTCTACAACAGCGGACAAACATTCAAGAATGGTGGATAAATCTCTAAACCAGGTTTACCCTAATAGTCAGTGATCCCTCGGTTTCAATCTATCTTTACCACTAAGTTTCAAAGTGAAGAATGTTAATTCATGAACTCATCCAGCTTCCAGGACGTTTCTCTTTATGAGCTAGCCCATAGCTTAGAGTTAGCTCCTCGTCCTTTGCAGGTTAGCCCTACTATCTTTAAGTCACTGGTCAGTACCTTGATGGACTTGCTGCTTGACCAGAAAATTCCTGCAACCTTGTGGCTCAAGCTACCTCGTGGCGAAGCCTGGCAATCTGAGATTGAGCGTTTTCAGAAGCTAACTCGTGTGCCTTCTTCAATTTATATCCTTAGCTCTCACCAAGAGGATTTTGAGAAGCGTACCGTGACAGAGTTTGAGCTATCCCACACGGAACCTGAGGCAATAGCCGATGAGCCAAAAGATCCGCCCTACAGTGAGCTAGAGCCAACCCCTCAGTCAGACTCAGACGATGGACTAGCGCAGAATCACGAGCCACAAAATTACGAGTCACAGTCATCTGAATCACGAGCTAACGAATCCGAGGATGAGTGGCTGGAGCGCGACCTTACTCCCCCCGTGACAGGGCACGCTGGCAGCCTGACCCTACCCTTAGCGGCTGAAAGCAATCTCAGGCGAGAATACTTTTTGCTGGTGCTATCGGGTGAGTTTTGCGGGCTGGTGCTAGCTCATCGTCCTCGTACTGGGCGATCGCCTCGTGATGCTGATAACCAGGAAGTGCTGCTCAATCACCCTAAACCTATTCCCGGCGAGGAAGAAATAGACCGCAAGCATCCCCTGCTGGGGCTTTTTACCCTTAACCCTAAGACAATACAGCAAGTTTTAGAAGGAATTCATCGAGCGGTTTGTTGTGGGCAATCTCAGGCTGAGCCAACCGCCGAAATCGAAGAACTACTGGTTAACTGGGATGGGTTCGTTGAACAGGCGGCAGATTGTCCCCTCAACCCTACCCTGTTGAGCCACTTGTTTACCAAGCAAATTCAGCGACAAGAAGAAATTTGGTATAGCACAGCAGTTTGGCGTAGACAGGCAGATGCCGCTGCTACGCTTCAGCTTGAAAATGAGGAATTGCTGCATTCGATTCGGCTTAAGGATGAATTCTTGAAAAACGTTGGGCAAGAACTGCGAACGCCTCTCACTACAATGAAAACGGCTCTCACCCTGTTAGCTTCTCCTAACCTTAAGCCTACTCAGCGACAGCGCTACATGGATATGCTGACGCAGGAGTGCGATCGCCAAAGTTCTCTTATTACCAGCGTGCTTGACCTAGTGCAGATTGAAGACGCGGTTGATGCACCTATGCAGCCCCTCCGCCTAATCGAAGCAATCCCCGGAATAGTTAGCATCTACCAGCCCCTAGCTCAGGAAAAGGGCGTAATGCTGGCCTACACGGTGCCCGAAGATTTGCCTGCTGTCTCTTGTCTACACAACTGGCTGAGGCAAATCGTGATCAACCTGCTGCACAACAGCATCAAGTTCACCCCTAAAGGCGGGCAGGTGTGGGTCAAGGCAAAGCAGCAGGGCGACTATATTCAAGTAGAGGTGCGAGATACCGGAATTGGCATTCCGCCGGCCGAAATCCCCAAAGTTTTCGATCGCTTCTATCGAGTGCGACAGGGCAGTGCAGAAGAACAAAGCGGCGCAGGTTTAGGGCTATCGATTGTTCGACAGCTTTTGCTGCGCTGCGGTGGCTCCATCTCAGTTAGAAGCAAACCAGGTGAAGGGTCTGCCTTCACCGTCCTGCTACCGCTCTATAGCTACGGTCACAAGAGATAGCAACACGACTTTACGCTTGTCGAACTGACATCAAAAAACCAGACAAGAGAGATAAAGCAGTTCAAGGATTTGAGAAAGACTCCACCTCTCGACCACCAATCGAGTACCCAGCGCTAGAGCGAGGTACAGAAAATGGCTGGGCAGGAGGTTGAACCACTTGAGGCTGCTGCACATTAGGGGCTGGAGTGCTAGCCGTTCCTCCTCCGTAAGGTGTTTGAAGGGGTTGCCCTATTCCAGGTTGGGTTGGAATGGTCTGCGGCAACACCTGTGGAGCCTGTGGCAAGCCCGGTACAGCCTGAGGGCTAACCGGATTGGGGCTAGCTGGGTTGGTGTATGTATTATTGCCCCCGTAAATCAGCGAGGGTGGAACCGTGTAGCCCGTCGTTCCGGGCGCTGGAGAAGTGCGAGGAGCATACTGAGCTTGACCTAACGGCTGAGGAGGTAGATAGGTAGGAGTTGCTGCTGGCTGTCGCCTCGAATCTCCTGAAGCTTCGGTAGACTGAGCTTGAGATTCTGTGGAAGGTTGGTTAGAAGAGTTAGCGTATTGCTCAACCGCTGTACGAAGGGGGGTTGTAGGAGCGTTAGTTTGAGCGGTTCCCAGTCCAAGTCCAGAGCCTGAAGTTCCAGACGGAACGGCATCAGCAGTAGTCGGACTTCCAGGCAGCACCGTAGGACTGTTAAATAGATTCAAACTTAGGGGCTGGTTGTTCTGAGCATAAGCTGACGAAAAGGGAGACTGGCCGGACTGAGGCGCACCGCTCACCAAAGGGGAACTGGTCGTTCTTGAAGCCGCACTCTCTTCGTCTTCTTCTGAAGGGCGGGACGGCGGAGCCAGCAGATCAATTTCTGCTTCTTCATCAAAGCTGCTAATTTCCTCTCGCAAAACTGACAGACTATCAATGTCCATGCCAATTGCGTTGTCTTCTTCGGGTGGCAGGGCATTGGGGTCAACTCCTTCGGCTGCGTTTAAGTCAGTTTCAGGAGAAGTGCGATCGCTCTCAGTGACAGTCAGCCAGTCTGGACGCTGCAAAAAGGTATAGACGGAGAATAAGGTTAGCAAAAGGACTGCCGCAGATCCCCAAACCGCAGGGCGCTTCAAAATCCGCAGTCGCGCTTTGAGATAACGAATGGAAGCCGGAGAATGATTAAGAGGTGACATCGCTATGGCAGTTTGAACTCTACAACAAGACCATCAACTGAACCTACAGTTGGTTACATCCTAACCGCTTCTTAAAATTTGTACCTGTCTCTTCTAAAGTCTTCTTCAACACTTCACATAGAAAACTACGTAGATTTGCTAGTATCTGCTGAATTTTGTTAAAGCTTTAGCGAGAAGCACGAACTAGCAGTAAACCACCAGCCACCAGCCCAAACAGGTTAGGTAACCACGCCCCCATAAAGGGCGAGAGGACTTCGTTTTGGGCAAGGGAACCCGTTATCACCGCAGATAGATAATAGCCAAAGATAATGACTAGACTGATGGCAAAACCGGTTGCTCGGCCTTTTCGCCGCGATCGCGTTCCGAGTGCTGCCCCGACCAGTCCAAACGCTACGCAAACAAACGGCAAGGAGTACTTTTGCTGAATTCGCACTCTGAGTTTGCGAATTTTTGCCTCGTCTCCTCCCTGTCTCAGCAGCGCCAGATAGTCTAGCGATTGCTTGATATTCATCTCGTCATAGTCACGCCCTCTGGAGGCAAGATCAAGCGGAGTGCGGGGTAACTGAATCTGCTGCTGGTCAAAGGTGACAATGTTGCGGAATGAGCCATCGGACGACACAACATAAATAGTGCCGTCAAAGAAATCCCAGGTGCTTTGAGCCAGATTCCAGATAGCGGTTTTGGCGCTGACAATCTGGTTTAGCCCCTCCCGCGAAAAGTCAAGGATAGTTAGTCCCTGCATTTCTTCGCCGTCAAACTCTCTGGCGTAAAATAGCCGCGCTAGGCGCTGTTTGCGATCGCCATCTGGTTCCACAAACTGCTGAAACTCCTGATAAAAAATGTTTTCTTCCTGAAATTCAGGCCTTTCGTCCCCCAAGGCCCGCTCCAGCGTCGTTGCTGCACGATAGTTAGCTGCCGGAACAATTAGCTCGTTAAATACAAAGGTCAGCCCCGTTACAAGCGTGCAAAGCACAACTGCTGGAAGCACTAGGCGAAATACACTAACGCCGCAGCCGCGTAGCGCTACCAGTTCACTGTCACTGGAAAGCCGCCCATAGGTCATCAGGGTTGCCAGCAGCGCAGAGGCAGGAAAACCATAAACCATAAACTGAGGAAAGTTTAGCGCCAGCACCTCTACTGCTGTAGAAACTGGCAACCCCGACTCTGTGACGCGACGAATCAGGTCAAACAGTGCGCCTACCGAAACGCCCAGAGATGAAAAAATTCCTACCCCAAATAAGAAGGGCAGCGTTAGCTCCGCTGCGATGTAGCGATCCATCACTGACAGTTGAGGGAGCCAATTCCATAAATTGATCTTCGGGTTAGCGAGTTTTGAAAAACCTGAACTCATAGGAGAACCAGCAACAGCAGGGAGTGTAAAGGGGATTTTATAGAGTAACTTTATGGCTGGAAACTGTCACCCAAGTAGTATTGACGTACCAGCGGATTACTGTAAAGTTCTTCTGAATTGCCCGATGCTAAGATTTGTCCATCTCGCATGATGTAGGCGCGATCGGTAATCGCTAAGGTTTCTCGGACGTTGTGATCGGTGATGAGAATTCCCATTTGGCGATCGCGCAGTTTAGCAATGATTTCTTGAATCTCGGCAACGGCAATCGGATCGACTCCTGCAAAAGGCTCATCTAGCAGCAAGAACTTGGGACCATCCTGCCCACTTGCCAGCGCTCTAGCCAGTTCGGTGCGCCGTCGCTCTCCACCGGAAACTTTGATTCCAGATGTGGTAGCGACTTTCTCCAGGCGAAACTCTTTCAGCAGTTGATGCAGGCGATCAATATGCTCGTAGCGGGGCACTCCTGTCTGCTGCAACACCAACATGATGTTGTCTCGCACGTTAAGATGCCGAAAAATGCTGGGTTCCTGCGCCAGATATCCAATTCCTAACTTGGCCCGCTCGTGTATGGGCAGGTCGGTAATTTCTAGATCATTCAACCAAACCCTACCCTGGTCAGGCTTTTCTAGCCCAGTAGCGATATAAAAGGTTGTTGTTTTTCCTGCACCATTAGGTCCCAGTAGCCCCACTACTTCTCCCTGTACTACTGAAAGGTTGACGCGATTAACTACTGCGCGTCTGCCATAGGATTTGTGAACATTTTCCAGGACGATCTTCAAAGGCTAACCCTCGGTAGTATTCCATTGTAAAAGGGCTAACCTAATCCTACCAGAGGCAGTTCACTCGTTACCTAACGGTGTGCCAGAAGCAGACAGTGTGCCAGAAGCAGACAGTGTGCCAGAAGTGTAGAGGAAGCCTATGCAAGCGCTGCTATGGGCTGATGGGGGTCTTAAACTCTGGTTTGGGGTTAAAGTCTGACGATTCTTCCGTCGTGGAAACAGGCGTGGTCGTGGCGATAGGGGCATTGGGGTCAGGCACGATGTAGATCGACTCCACCTGCCGCTGATCTTCAGGAAGCGCAACAAAGCGCCCTTCATCGATCAGGTAGGTGATTGTTTCGGCGCGAAGGCTGTTGCCCTCTTGCAGGACATAAACATCGCCGCTCAGCACAATTCGCCGTTCACGGCTGTAGTACTGGGCCTGGGCCGAGGTAGCCTGAATTTGACGGGCCGGGTAGTTGATTTGCACATTTCCACGAGCCGTAACTACACCTGTCACGGCATTTGCTTCTTGCACATCTGAGCGTAGAGTCAATGGCTGGTTTGATTGGGCTGGAGCAGTCTGAGCGATCGCCCAAGGAAGAGGGGCGGGGGCGATCGCCCCTACCGCAGCAGCCGATATCAGTGCCAGTGTGGAGTGTAAATTGAAGCGAAACCAATACGCAGATTTCATAACGAATAGATTAGAAATATAAAGTTTAGTAAAGGCAAGGCAGCAAAGTTTGAAGCTAAACGCAGTCTTCTGTCACGACTTTCTCGAACAGATAGCATAAAACCTAATACAAGCTAACAAATCAAATTCCTGTAGCTTCCCTGACGCTTCCATCTTCACAGAAGTTTCAGCCCTAACAGAACTTTTGTTACAAAGCTTGCACCTTCCACAAGAAAGTTGCTTCAAAAAGGTTGCCTCCCAGACTATGCCCCTTCCTCAACCTTTAGAATAACTGGAATCTCCAGGGAACTTGTTGAGGTAAGGCGATCGCCTCCCTCCAGTTGCACCAACTCGGACACCCGTTCTGCTCCTATCTGTTGCAGGACTTCTAACATATCTGCTGCTTGATTGAGCAGCTTCGATACATCTACCTCTGCATAAGCGGGCTGATAGTATCGCAGTCGATTGATTCCTTCTCCTAGCAAAATGACTGCGCCCCGCCAGTTGTGATTGCCCAAATGGTGCAGCGCCACAGCAATCTGTAGCACTCCCTGATAGAAGCGCTTTTCTGGCTCGGCAGCATCCATCCACAGCGCTTCTAGTGTGTCATGGCAGTCATAAAACCGCCGCTGGTTAAACTGCTCTACGCCCAGCCAAAATTCCTGTGGAATCTGCTCCATGATTTCATTCACTTTTTGATTTCGTCCACGTTTTGAATAGATTTGCGAACCAGGTTTTCTATTACGCAGTTTTCACTTGCATAAGACACAAATCCCTGTAGGGGCGAACGACCGTGCCCCTACCCAAGCATTGCTGATCGCACGGTCATTTTTTTCTGGAAATCTTCTAATATCGCGGTAAAGGTGCCTGAAGCTGAATCTGCAAGTCTTTTTCTGGCTGAACTACAAAGCCAGGATAATTGGAGAAACCGGGATGGCTAGAGTCTGAGGATTTCTCTATCGGCGGTTTTTCAGGCTGCAATTCACTGGAACTCTTTCGTTGCCACAGGAGCCAACGGCTGCCCTGGGGTAAGTCGCTAAGACGGTCAGGGTTTTGGCTGAGCCAGACCAGAGGTAGTAGAGGGATGCGATCGCCCCCTTCCTCTTCTCCCGCATACGTTTCTGCTAGCGCTTCTAGCACCGCTTGACCGCCGCGCAGCAGCCCCGTTTGGGCAGTCCAGAGACTAACCTGAAGCTGGCGTTGAACGGCGTAGAAATACAGCGAAGCTGCTGCAATTACCGCTTGCTCAAAGTCTTCCAGGTTCCAGGCGATCGCACTATCCAAGCCAATCACAACTTCCTGCCCACCCGTAAACACTTCTAGCTCTCGCACCCTTAACTCTCCATAGCGGGCACTGGTGCGCCAGTGAACCAGCCGAATTGGGTCTCCCCAACGATAGGGGCGCAGCGTCCGCGTCACTCCCTCGGTTGCCCCCAGAGCGCGATAGTTATTTTGCACCTGGTTATTCACATCCTTTCCCATTTCGTCTACCAGAGGGCATCGGCTTAGCGGCAGAACGGTGGGGTAAACGATGGCGATCGCTCTAGCTGTTCGACTCTGCCGACTCCAAAATAGCCCCAACGGTGCCGCTGTTCTCAAATTTACCGTGTGCCATCGATACACCCCCCGCCGCTGAGTTGGCTGCTGATAAACCCAGCGCTGCACTCCCTCTGCTGGAATTAGCTCCAATGCTTGCTTTATTGGCTTGCTCAAAACATAGGGCAGAAGGTCTTGAACCTCAATCAGCGTTTTGGGACGAAGGGTTGGGTTATGTAATTCCAGTTCAATGGTTAACGGCTCACCAGAGCTAACGGGCTGAATCGGCTGTCGGACAACCCGAATCTGGCGTAGCGATCGCCTGGGGAGAATAGTGGCGATCGCTAACAGCGCAAAAATCACCCCGCTAATTACGTACAGCCATCCCGCCATCGTGTTTGTCGCAGCCGCAAAGAAAAACAGCGACAGCCCCGCCAATAGCCAACCGCTAAAGGCAGGCTTAACCCAGCGTGTCTCTAGCCAATGATTAATCTGCTGATGTTGCATAGGAAGTTTGCGGATGAGGATCAGGAATATAGGAATTGAGAATTAGAAATTAAAGGATTAGGGCTAAAGGCTAGGCTGCAATCCTTCCCCTCAATCTGAGTAAGCAGGCTATAATTTTTGCGGAAGCGTAACATAACTTGCACATGAGTAATCCCCTGGTTCATGCGTTTTTTGTAGGCAGAGCTTTTGCGGAGGCACTCGGTGAGCAGCTTGAGAACGCTGTAACTGATACCCTCAGCGAACTTGGTAAATTTGATGCTGAGCAACGCGAACGTTTACGACAGTTTACAGAACAGGTCGTCGAGCGGGCCAATCGTGAAGAAGAGTCTGCGATGCAAGGACGGACAACGACCGCACTGGTGCGTCGTGGCTCTCAGCCCGAAGACTTGCAGGCTACGATTGACGAACTTCGAGCAGAGGTTGCCCAACTTCGGGCAGAGCTACAGCGCTACCGCAGTCGTTCGTCTGGATAGCCCAATAGCTCTCTTCACCGCACCTCTTTTAAGATTTCAAAAGCTATCTCCTGATAGGCTCCTAATAATTTAAATCATTTTCCTGAAGTTTCTTTAAGCACTTGAGTGTCTCTCCCTCCTGATGATCCCATTCAATCTGCACGGAACGCGAGGCAAGTAATGTCAGCGCTCCCTTCTCATGCTGAATCAGAGTCGAGCGATGCACTAGCTAGCTCAGAGCAAAATCTATCGGCTCGCGACCGGGGTAAGCCCAACTCCGGAAAAGCCTATCGCTGGAGCCGCAAGAACTATTCTCGCCAGCGACGCTTTATCGACATCTGGGCATTTGTGCTGAAGCTTTTAGCCGCACAGTGGCTCTATAAAAAATCGTGGAGCTATCGGGGTGGAGCAACCGAAGAAAACAAAGCCCAACGCCGTCGAAGGTTAGCAGTCTGGATCAGAGAAACATTTCTGGATCTGGGTCCTACGTTCATCAAGCTGGGGCAACTCTTTTCTACTCGCGCCGATTTGTTTCCAGTTGAATATGTTGAGGAGCTATCTAAGCTTCAAGACCGAGTTCCTGCTTTTAGCTATGAGCAGGTTGAAGCGATCATCCAGGAAGATTTTGATAAAGCGATCCCAGAGCTTTACCGTAGTTTTGATCCGATTCCTCTAGCTGCCGCTAGCTTGGGACAGGTTCATCGTGCCCAACTTCACTCTGGTGAAGAAGTTGCGGTGAAGGTACAGCGCCCAGGGCTAAAGAAATTATTTGAAATTGACCTGCGAATTCTCAGGGGAATTGCTCGCTATTTTCAAAATCACCCTAATTGGGGTCGTGGTCGCGACTGGATGGGGATCTACGAAGAATGCTGCCGCATTCTATGGGAGGAGATCGACTATCTAAACGAGGGACGCAACGCAGATACATTCCGCCGCAACTTTCGAGGTGAAAACTGGGTAAAAGTTCCCCGAATTTACTGGCGCTATACCTCCCCTAGAGCGCTAACACTGGAGTACGTTCCTGGCATCAAAATCAGTCACTACGAAGCGTTGGAGGCGGCAGGATTAGATCGAAAGCTTTTGGCTCAACTGGGTGCCAAGGCCTACTTGCATCAACTGCTGAATGACGGTTTTTTTCACGCAGACCCTCATCCTGGAAATATTGCCGTTAGCCCGGAAGGATCGCTGATTTTTTACGATTTTGGCATGATGGGGCAGGTTCAACCCGTCACTCGTGAAAAACTGCTGCAAACTTTCTTTGGCATTGCTCAAAAGGATGCCGATCGCGTGGTGGCTTCGCTGATTGACCTGGGTGCATTGGCCCCAGCAGAAGACATGGGGCCTGTGCGGCGATCGATTCAGTATATGCTGGATCACTTTATGGATCAGCCCTTTGAGGCTCAGTCTGTCAGCGCTATCAGTGATGACCTTTACGAAATTGCCTACGATCAACCCTTTCGCTTTCCAGCAACCTTTACTTTCGTGATGCGGGCGTTTTCGACCCTGGAAGGGGTAGGGAAGGGCTTAGATCCAGAATTTAACTTTATGGAGGTTGCAAGACCCTTTGCAATGCAGATTATGACAAACGGACATTCTTCTGAGTCAAATGGCTTGTTCAGCGAATTGGGTCGTCAAGCTGCCCAAGTAAGCAGTACCGCATTCGGGCTGCCTCGCCGGATTGAGGACACTATTGAGAAGCTAGAGCGAGGAGATCTACGCATTCGAGTGCGATCGACGGAAACTGAGCGCGCCTTGCGTCGTCTCAGCGGCGTTAACATGGGGACTAACTATACTTTACTGATCGGGGCCTTCACGTTGTCGGCTACGATTCTATTAGTAAACCAGTACGTTTGGTTGGCGGCCCTGTCAGCGATCGCAGCGGCGGTTGTGGCGGTGGCTTTAGTTCGACTTTTGATGAAGCTCGACCGACTTGAGCGTATGCTTTAGGATCTAGATTCGCTTTCGATGCAAGCAGCCATTCTATGAAACGCCTCTTCACGGGTCTTACTGACCCTGGATTGATCCGATCCGTGAACCAGGATGCCTTTTACAACGACCCGGACGGGCGTTTTTTTATCGTGGCAGATGGCATGGGCGGTCATGCAGGCGGTCAAGAGGCTAGCCGAATTGCAACCCGCGCAATTCAAATGCACCTGAATAAGTATTGGGCTTCGCCTGAGCAGTCTAAGACGCTGCTGGAGGCGGCGTTTTTGGAAGCAAATCGGGCAATTCTAGAGGATCAGACGGCTCACCCAGAACGCTCTGATATGGGCACAACCGCTGTAGTAGTGATTTTCCGGGAAGAGCAGCCTTACTGCGCTCACATCGGAGATTCGCGGCTTTATCGCCTGCGGGGAGCGAAACTGGAGCAGATTACGGAAGATCATACCTGGGTGGCTCGTGCCATGAAGGTAGGAGACTTAACTCCTGACCAGGCACGAATTCATCCCTGGAGACATATTTTGTCTAAATGTCTGGGGCGGGAAGATCTACGCCAGGTGGATGTGCAGTCGTTTGATTTGTTGCCCAGCGATCGCCTCCTACTGTGCAGCGACGGCTTAACCGAAGAGCTACCCGATCACCTCATTGCCTCCCATCTGAAATCAGTTCGGGCTTGCGAGAAGGCGGCTTCTGCCCTTGTGAAAGCTGCCAAAGAAAAGGGTGGACGAGACAATATCACCGTTGTGATTGTAGGTAGCGATAGCTCTGCTCGAACGGAAGAGTAGCGATCGCTAAGGCAAACTTCAACAGTGTTAGCCTAGATTCAGGTTTCGTTTGTCGTGAACTTTTTTACAAATTGTAACTTGTTAGAAATACCTATAACCTATGAGCAGAGAAGCTTTTGCAGATCCCCATCTTCTGGGCTATGCAATTTTTGGGCAAAAGTACCCCTCCGGGGATAGGCAATTTGTCAAACGATTGTTATCTTTTGTAATATAAAGCGATCCTAAAGCTTGTTCATGGGAAACCTGAAGCGTAACAGCGATTGCCGAATAGATTTCGTGGAGCCTGCAATATCTGTCTAGATTTGCACACGCCGCGAATTCACTCACTACCCAAGAGGAGTCAATCATGAACCAACCAATCGAACTTTCTCTGGAACAACAGTTCAGCCTTCGGTCGTTTGAGACTCAGGTTGAGCGAATGAGCCGTGAACAAGCTCAGCATTTCCTGATTAAGCTGTATGAACAGATGATGTTGAGAGAGACAATGTACAAGCATTTCCTCAAGCATCAGTGGGGCATTGAGGCTGGACCTCAGTTCTAGAATCTGCCTTCGCCGCAGTGGGCGACCTCCCTCTCTTGCTAAGTTCCTGCTGGGAAAAGAGCTGGGGATGTTGGGGCGTCAACTCTTCACTTCTCTGAGAAATTCGTCTAGATGTTATAGGCAGCGGAACGCACATTTTATTTGCAGAATCGCTGATATTTGTTTGAGTCTGAGTTCGCTAGCCACTCCTGGTTGTTGCTTTATTTCTCCACAGTTAAGCTGCCAGGAATTTGAGCAGAATTTAAGTTGCAGTATTGTTTACTCTGATCAATAGGTTGAGTTAGTTAGGGGCTAGCTCTACACGGCTACTTGAATAGTGGCGATCGCCCCGCTCTATTTGCTGGATTATGGCTACAGCCATACAAGAGATTGCAGTAAGGATGTTAGGGTTAGGAAAAGATTACCGATAGTCCGCTAAGACCCTAACTAGATCTTATCCATGTTTCAGCGCATCATCGTTTGCACAGACTTCTCAGATGGCGTTTATCGCCTAGCAAACTGCGTTCCCAGCCTTGCTGCTGGTGGTGCAAAACAGATCATTTTCTTACACGTTGTTTCCCTCTCAGACGAGCGAGAGATTCCTCGACCCGATGAGAAGAAGATGCAGGCTGCACGCGATCGCCTTTCTGTAGCTTTAGAAAACGTGCCTGATGGCGTTGATGTCAGGGTCGTAGTCGAGTCAGGTAAGCCTTCTGACCACATTTTCAATGCGGCTAAAACGCACAACGCTGACCTGATCATTTTGGGAATGCCCAGCCGCAATCTGCTGGCTGAGAAGCTGTTTGGCAGTACGACCATGAATCTGTGTCAGCGGATGGCTATTCCGGTGATGACCCTACGCCCTCAGTTAGTTTCTACCTACACGGTGGAGGAGCTAAATCTGCGTTGCCGTCACCTATTCCGCTACTTACTGTTGCCCTATGACGGCAGTGCGCCCTCTCAATATTTAGTTCAGCAGGTGAAGCAGTTTGCTCAACAGCCCGACAGTTCGCTGGAGTGCTGTATGCTGTTTTGGGTTGTTGACCCGTCGGGGCGCAGTGGCGCTGTCTTAAAGGAATCGCGGGCAAAAGAGGCAGAGTCCAAGCTGATAGAGGTCAAGGCAGACCTGGAAAAGCTGGGACTGCGAGTAGAAACTGAAGTTTGCCTGGGCGACCCGGTGCCAGAGGTGCTAAAGGCGGCTGAGGTCTATGACATTAGTGCGATCGCCACCTCTTCCGGCAGCCTGGGTAAGCTGATTGAGTGGTCAGTACCCAGCTTTACAGGCGAAATTTTACGCCGAAGCTGGCATCCAGTCATCTATTTTCCACCCACAAGAGGGTGAACCAGCCTGCACTCCTCAGCCCGATAAATCGGTGTCTTCCTCAAAATAGAGTGATTCCAGCTTCATTAAAATCTTGGGCTTGATTTTTTCTAGCTCTGCTTTCAAGACGCTCTTGCTAATGTGAGCCTGAGAGATGGAACCCCGAGTCAACTGACCCATCGTTGCCCAGTTGAGTAACAGTTGGCACTGGGGCGCAGCGATTGTTGAATTCAGAACATTGGCGCAGCGTTTCGGTTCTTCCCGGGCAAAAAATAGCACCCGATACTCGCCTGATTCGCCCAACAGCCGAGTCATTTTTTGACCTTGAGGAGTTTTTAGGTCTAAATAACAAGGCAGCCAGCGAGGGCCATATTCGCGGTTGTAAAGAACGGTGAGCCACAACATCATTGGGTGGGGCGACTCTAGAAACAAAAACTGGTTGTAGCGAGTACATCTTTCCCGGTTTTGAATTTCCTTTTTGGGCAACATCACCCACAGCGTTGCTAGATGTCCTTTGCTGGTGCGAAGCGGATGGTGAAAAACAATTTCAGCGATCGGTTTATCGTCGGGCCAGGAGGCAAACCGACAGATTTCGATCACCGAAGGAGAATTAGAAATGCGCTCAGGTTTTCTGACGACTTCTTTTTCTTGCAGAATTTTGCGCCACTGTTTGCCCAGTTCTCGTCCATGCCCAAACCGTTGCTCTAAAGGCTCTAAGGCTCTGATAATTTCGGCTACGGTCTGGGGGCGATCGCTCGGTGACTTTGACAGACAACTCATCACCAGGTTTTCTAACGCTTTAGGCGGCTTCATCTCAAGATTGACCGACTCAAACGTGCGGGGCTGCTGAAAGTGGTGGGTCTTATACCAACCGCCAAAGGTATGTGTATCGGCGTGCAGGGGCAGTTTGCCCGCCAGCATTTGGAACATCATCACGCCTAAACTGTAGATGTCTGAGCGTCCGTCTAGCTCACGCCCCTCCATTTGCTCAGGCGAAGAGTAAGCCAGGGTGCCCATAAAGCAATTAGTCTGGCCGCTGTCTGCCTGGAGCATTTTGGCAATGCCAAAGTCCAAAATTTTTGCCATTTCTCCCAGGCTGTCATCTTGAATCACCAGAATGTTGCTGGGCTTAATGTCTCGGTGAATCACGGGACAAAGCTCACCCTCAACCTGAATTCCCTGATGCGCTCGCTGTAGCCCCAAACAGACGTGGCGAACCAGGCTCAGGAAGCGGGGTAGGGAGAGCGGCTGATAGGCGATCAGGTCGCTCAGGCTTTCTCCGCGTAGATACTCCATCACGTAGAAAGGAATTTCGTCGTCATTCACACCGTAGTCGGTGACTCTAACAATGTGAATGCTTTTTTGCCCCAGCAGCGCACAGGTCATCGCTTCACGTTCAAAGCGATCGCGCATTTTCTGGTTGAGCAACGTCTGTGAAAGAAACTTAATGGCAACAGGCACTCCTCCCAGCAGCACGTCCTTAGCGCCATAGACGCGCCCCATAGAACCCTGTCCTAGCATTTCTATGAGATGGTAGCGGTTTGCCAATGTACAGCCGATGTTTGAGTCTGTCATCATGGGGCGGACTCCTTACACCAGAACAAGGGCGAAACGTGACTGAACAGCCATTTTCGACATCTGCTGCATCATCTGCAACTGCAATAGCTGTATCAAACTGGGCGCGTTTGTAAAACTTACCAGAATCACTTGCTACCTCAAAAGCTGAGCAAAACGTTTAAGAAACAGTAAGAGAGAAAGTGAGATCGCCTGGTTGTTCACCTCAGTTAATCAAGGTAACGACTTGAGCGAATCAGGATAATCGGGAGGACAATCGGCTGCACCCAGACAGAAGATTGGCTGAACCAACTAGAGAGAGGGCATCAACGCTTCTTTAGACCCTGCATTAAACGTTTGACCAGCGCAGTAGTACAAGGCTTCAGGCAAAGATAGGGTAATAGCTAGCAAGTCGTAGCTTTGTGCAGAATGGTAGGGAAAGTTGACCAGTTTGGCGGTAAAACCCAAATTCATCAGCGCCTAGAGTTATTTTAGCGATTAGTACTACCTTATTATCTAGAGCGATTGTGCGATTCACCCCTCCCAGTGAGGCAGATTCAACTTGGTCGTGCTGTCGTTTTATCTTGTCCTTCATTAACAGTGCCCAAATCTGTCCGAAAAGCCACCGAGGTCAGGGTAAGAACTTTATGCTTGGTTTGCAAAGTATTGGGCAAGAATTGGGAAACCCCTGAATAGTTTTTGAATCAACTCGTCAATTCTTGGAAGGCTATTGTCCTAAATAGGCTTCCAGTACTTGAGTATTCTTCTGTACTTCAGTAGGAGTGCCAGAGGCCAGGTTACGGCCTTCTGCTAAGACCCAGACGCGATCGCACAAAGACATGATTACGTCCATATTATGCTCAATTACCAGAAACGATAATCCTTCCCGGTTCCACTGGACGATGTGTTCGCAGATTTTGTTGATTAGCGTCGGGTTAACTCCGGCAGCAGGTTCGTCTAGCAGAATCAATTTGGGTTGCACCATCAAGGCTCTAGCAATTTCTAACAGCTTGCGTTGACCGCCTGACAGTGCCCCAGCATATTCCTGAGCCATGTGAGACAGCCCAACCGACTCCAGAATTTCGCTAGCGCGTTCTCGTTGCGATCGCTCCTCTTTAAGTACCCGCCCTGGATGAAACCAAACATTCCAAAAGTTTTCGCCGGACTGTTGCTGAGTCGCCAGCAACATATTTTCCATCACCGATAGGCGAGATAAGACGCGGGCCACCTGAAAGGTTCTGACCATTCCCTGTTGAGCAATTTGGTGAGGCTGCAACTGCTGAATCGGCTCACCATCAAAGACTATCTCACCGCTATCGGGGCGAATGAAATTAGACAGTAGGTTAAACAGGGTTGTTTTACCTGCGCCGTTTGGCCCGATTAGCCCAGTGATGCTGCCTTTAGGTACTTCGATAGAGGCATTATCTACTGCTTTGATGCCGCCGAAGCTTTTGTAAAGATTTTTAGCGGATAGAAGGGAATGTGAATTATCGGCCAAGGGTTAGCTCCTCCTTCTTGCCCAAAATGCCCTGAGGACGCAAAACCATCAGCACCATCAGCAATAGTCCAATGATCATGACGCGAAATGCACCGAGACGCGCATCATCCAGGGGAACGATGTCAGCCAGAATGAAGCGAGTCATTGTCTGGTATGCCCAGAAAATAGCGGCACCCAGTAGCGTACCCACATTGTTGCCTGCGCCGCCCAGAACCACAATCGTCCAGGCGTTAAATGTGACGAGCGGCTGAAAGTTATCTGGGTAAACCGTTGTGAGTTGCCAGGCATAGAGCGCTCCAGCGACTCCGGCGACCAAGCCCCCTAACATTAGCGCTTGCAGTTTGTACCAAAAGACGTTTTTGCCGAGCGCTTTTGCCACTTCTTCGTCTTCGCGAATGGCTTTGAGGACACGGCCCCAGGGCGATCGCACCAGCTTTTGCAAGCCCCAAAAAATCAGTGCTACTACCAGCACCGAGATAAACATTAGCCCCGTCTTAATCGAGGTGCGCGAGTAGGTATAGATTGCATGGGCGGCAAATTGGTAAATCCATAAACCTGTTACCAGGGAGAGCAAACAAGAGACCAGGGACAGTCCAGCAGACCAGTCTGGCAGGCGAGGAATAGTTTGTCGCGCCAGCCAGGTGTAGAGCGAAATAATTGCAACCAGAGCGCCCAGCAGAGTTAGACCGACCAACCAGGCGGGTATGCCTTCTGCTAGCTTAAGCTGACGTGCCCCAATGACGGTTCCATAGAGCAGCAGTCCGAGCGAACCCAGGTAGCCTGATACTGCCAGGGAACTTCTGATGATTGCCTGGCGAGAAATTCCTTTGAGCCTTTGCCGTAGCCATTTCCACAACTGCCAGTAACCCAGCGCCACTACTCCAGTAAAAATAGCCAGCATCCCAATGCGCGTAAGCAACGTGGGAGCAAAGCCTTGTAAGGGGAGCGGAAAGCCTTGAACGCCAAATGCCCCGCGAGTTAGCCATTCTTCATTCAAGGCAACGAGTCGCACCATTTCTGAAACGCCAATCGTGACGATCGCCAGATAGTCTTCTCGCAGTCGCACCGTTGATAGCCCAATCAGTAGCCCCAGCAGGGCTGCAAAAATTGAGCCAATCAGCACACAGAGCGGCAGCCAGATCAGCAGCGGAAGGGGTACGTCGAGGTCACTCAGCAGCACTGTGACGTAGCCGCCGACGGCCATGAACGCAACGTGTCCAAAGTTAATCAGTCCGGTAAAGCCCCACTGCAAATTTAGCCCTAAGCCAAATAGGGCAAAGATTGCAGTAAAGATGATGAGTGAAACAATGTAGCCTTCCATGCCAAATTTGAAGAGTGAAACGCTTGGCGATCGCCATCATTGCAGGCTCAGAAACACCCCAGGCGATTGACCAACTGTTCTGTTTATTTAATATTGCGTATGAATTGTACCGCATTCAGCGAGGCAGCCCGTATCACAGGAGACGCAATACTTGCTTGGAAGATGGATTAAGCTCTCGTTTCACACCTTCTCAAAAGGTAGATTCGTACAGTGCTACGCGCATACTTTGGGACACGTTTTTGTGTGAAAGCTCCCGCTGTGCAGGGGGCTTTCACACAAAAACGTCTTAATCAAGGCGTGTAGCGCCATAAAACCTAAACTCTATCCTTATGTTTCTCAAAGGTTTGGGCATGAGTCGCTAAACTGTGATTGACCCACTATGAGTTGAAATTTGCTATGGATGCCGCTGCACTCTGGCAACGTTACCAAGACTGGCTTTACTACCATGAGGGATTGGAGCTTTATCTCGATGTCAGTCGAATGCGGTTTGATGACGAATTTGTAGCGATGTTGCAGCCTAAGTTTGAAAAGGCTTTTCAGGATATGGCGGCGTTGGAGAAGGGGCGATCGCCAACCCTGACGAAAACCGCATGGTGGGGCACTATTGGCTGCGCGACCCAGAACTAGCCCCCACCCCAGAATTAAAGCAAGATATCCTCGACACGCTAGAGCAGATTCGCACCTTTGCTCAGAGAATTCACAGCGGCGAGATTCATCCGCCCCAGGCAGAAAAATTTACTGATATTCTCTCCATTGGCATCGGCGGTTCTGCCCTTGGTCCAGAATTTGTCGCAGAGTCTCTGTCTCCGGTCTTTCCACCCCTGAACATTCACTTTATTGACAACACCGACCCCGCAGGAATCGATCGCATTTTGGCGCAACTGCAAGACCGACTTTCTACCACGCTGGTGATTACCATTTCCAAGTCGGGCGGCACGCCTGAAACACGCAATGGAATGTTAGAAATCAAGCACGCCTATGAAAAACAGGGGCTAAATTTCAGTCAATATGCGATCGCCACCACAGGCAGAGGCAGCAACCTGGACAAAATAGCGCAAGCCGAGGGGTGGCTGGACAGCTTCCCGATGCACGACTGGGTGGGTGGACGCACCTCAGAACTGTCAGCTGTCGGTCTACTTCCCGCCGCCCTTCAGGGAATTGGCATCGACGCGATGCTAGCTGGCGCAAAAGAAATGGACGCTGCCACCCGCGTACCCGACATCAAAGGCAACCCAGCCGCACTGCTGGCACTGTCCTGGTACTTTGCTGGAAACGGGAAGGGCGAAAAAGATATGGTCGTTCTGCCCTATAAAGACAGCCTACTGCTGTTCTCGCGCTATTTGCAGCAGCTTGTAATGGAATCTTTGGGCAAGGAAAAAGACCTGGCTGGCAACACGGTCTATCAGGGCATCGCGGTTTACGGCAACAAAGGCTCAACTGACCAACACGCCTATGTGCAGCAGTTGCGAGAAGGCGTACCCAACTTTTTCCTTACCTTTATTGAGGTGCTAGAAGACCGCGAGGGTGAATCTGTTACAGTCGAACCAGGCGTAACCTCTGGAGACTACCTTTCCGGGTTGCTTCAAGGCACCCGTCAGGCACTCTACGAAAATCAGCGAAACTCAATCACAGTCACAATTCCTGAAGTGAACCCTTACACGGTTGGGGCGCTGATTGCGCTGTATGAACGAGCAGTCGGTTTCTACGCCTCCCTGGTTAACATCAACGCTTATCACCAACCTGGCGTTGAGGCAGGCAAAAAAGCAGCGGCGGCAGTTTTAGACCTGCAACGGCGAGTGGTTGAAGTTTTGCAAGAAACGGGACAGTCTATCCGCCTGACTGACCTGGCTGAAAAAGTTAACGCTTCTGACAAAATCGAAATCATTTATAAAATCGTCCGACATCTCCACGCAAATCAGCGCGGAGTAAGTTTGAGCGGCGACCCTAGCAAGCCTGAAACGCTGGCGATCGCCCGTAAGTAAGCCGATTCAACCCTCTGGCATTTGACTGGTATCCGAATCTATAAACATGGTGGAACAACTCAAGCCCCGCTATTCCCTGGCTTGGATTAACAAGCTGGCTGAAGTCCCCCAAGCCGAATGGGATGCGCTGGCACTGCCACTCAAGACCCCGTTCTTGGAGTGGGAATGGCTCAACAACATGGAAACGTCTGGTAGCGCTACTGCCAAAGCAGGCTGGTTGCCCAACCACCTGACGGTATGGCGCGATCGCACCCTAATTGCAGCTGCGCCTCTTTACCTGAAGGGACACAGCTACGGCGAATTTGTGTTTGATCACCAGTGGGCAGACCTATCCCAGCGACTAGGCATACAGTACTACCCCAAGCTATTGGGAATGTCGCCCTTTACCCCGACTGAGGGCTATCGCTTTTTGATTGCCCCCAACGAAGACGAAGACGAGATTACAGAACTGATGGTAGAGGCGATCGACCATTTCTGTACCCGCAACCGCGTCTCCGGCTGCAATTTCCTTTATGTCGATCCGCAGTGGCGCGTGATGATGGAGCGACACGGCTTTGTCAGTTGGCTACACCACAGCTACATCTGGCAAAATCAGGGCTACCAAACCTTTGATGATTACTTGGGTGCATTTAACGCTAACCAAAGGCGCAACATCAAGCGAGAACGCAAGTCCGTTGAGAAGGCTGGCTTACGGTTGACGGTACTCACCGGAGATGAAATTTCTAAATCACTGCTTTCCCAGATGTATGCCTTCTATGGCGACACCTGCGACAAGTTTGGCTGGTGGGGCAGCAAATACTTGACCTGCCGCTTCTTTGAGCAACTTTACCCCCATTATTGTCACCGGGTTGCTCTAGTCGCTGCCTATGACGAGCAAGGGCATCGACCCGTTGCAATGTCGTTTTGCCTGACCAAAGGCGATCAGCTTTATGGGCGCTATTGGGGCTGCTTAGAGGAATTTGACAGCCTGCATTTTGATGCGTGCTATTACACACCGATTGAGTGGGCGATCGCCCACAACATTCAAACCTTTGATCCGGGTGCTGGCGGCAGACACAAAAAAAGGCGAGGTTTCCCCGCTACCCCCAATCACAGCCTGCACCGCTTCTACGACAGCCGCCTGTGCCAAATTCTCAACTCCTACATTGGTGAAGTCAACCGCCTGGAACAGCAAGAAATCGACGCAATCAACCTCGATCTTCCGTTCAAACAGTGCCCTAACGACTCCCTTCTGAACAGTGACCAGTAACTACAGCCGTTTTCAATTGCCTAAGCTATGGTTTCTTGCGTAAATCCTCAAAACCTAAACATCCTTGAGCGTAAGGCGCTGTAAAAAATATGCCTGCCGTAGCAGGAATCAGGTTTAACCAAACTCCTACCACAGCAGGCATATTGCTACCACAACCAGTCCCTTGTCAGACGAGCAGCGTTAGACCGTCTTCGAGGCTAGCAATTAAGAAACTATAGAACCGCAGAATTACGAGCTAGCAGTTTGGGTCGCAAGAAGCTGCTTTAGCTTTTCTAGCTCCTGGGCCCAACGTGGATCGGGCTGCACTGCTTCAGGCTCAGAAGAGCTTACCGCAGCAGGACGCTTGGACTTGCCGCCGCCACCACCTTTGCCGCGCTTGCTGGTAGGAGCAGGAGCATTACTGCTGCTGCTGGCTTCAACTTCACTTGCATCGCCCTCCTCTTTGCCTTTGGAGCGGGGCAGCGCCTTTTCAATTTTGAGGGCACTGTCTTTGAGGACGAAGCCGTTAAACTTCTCAATCAACTGGTCAGCTTGTTCGTCATTTTTGACGGTGACAAAGCCAAAACCGCGACATTTTCCAGTCTTGCGATCGGTGATGACTTTGGTAGAGACTGAATCATCAAATTCAGCAAATACAGCCTCTAGTTCCTGGCGTTCCAGCTCTCTAGGCAAATTGCCTACATAAAGACGAATAGACATAGAACAAAGATACCTCTAGACTTTGGAGTCGAACAAATTTGCTAAAAAGTGCTGCTTTGGGACTGGCTAAGGATAGAGAGCAGGGTCACTAAACTGTAAGACTCGATGAAACTCAATTAGTTGACACTTTGACCAAACTTCAGCAACACATCACCTTAGTGGATACTATTGAACATTCTCTCTGGGGGACTTCATGCTCAAGAGGGAAATAAGGCTTCCGATAATGACTCAGCGACCTCAACAGTTCTCGAAGCATGAAGTTCAGGAGCCTAACTGCGACTCTTCCACCTCAAAATGTCTGCGCCATCCACTAAATTACCATGACCTTAAATCTGGAGCTAGCTTAACCCCTAGTTCCAACGGTAGATTTCGATTTCTGAAGGAAAACCTGTAATCCATAGGCAGCAGTTCCAGGAAGTACTGGAGATTAATCAAACAAAAGCCAGCCTAACACTTTGGGCTGGCTGGACTTGCTGTGTTGGGAGGATAGAACCCGATACCAGAGCAGTGCGCCAGTGTCAGCCTGAAAAACTAGATCTGAGACCTGAGTCACGTCTAGGTATACTTGGTTTCTGTAAAGAAATGTAACATCTAACTCAGGTTTGTGCAACACTTCTTCATGCTACTCTGCCAGACTGCAAATGTGGAAATGAGAGTCAGTGCGATATACCCCACTCAAATAAGTGTGGGGACGTAACGAATTACGCCCCCACACCTTTACCCAATCGGTAGATGCAAATCAGAATATTCAGTATCCAAAAGAATTTCTTTGCGATCTCTTCATCGTTCTTCTGGATTTGGCGATCGCCTCTCAAGCTTCACTCTACCGGATGAATACTTAAGCTGTAACTCTCTAGTATCAAGCATTCCAGGACTTGATTTAGGAGCGATCGCTACGTTTGAAGCTCTAATATTACTTGAACTCTTTCAATCCTACAACCCCACTACCAATATTTCTGATGTGCTTTTGGATGCCACTTCTAAAGCAAATTACGGATTCTGCTCCGGTTTGCGAATTGTAAACGAAATAGAATGCTGCGACGACAGCTTTGGAGGCGTGAGGTGAGGAAGCTGAGGTGAGGGTCGGGGGGAAGAAGAGGGGGAAGTAGGGATAGGGGAGGAAGAGGGGGCGTTCTCTGTGAGGGTTGGGGAGTTAGGGGGGGAGGGTTTGAAGGATTTTGGAGAGGGGCTTTGCCAGGGCAAACCTGCGGCTCTGTGGCGATTGGAGGCGATCGCCAGCAGCAGCCCCGCCACTATCAGAGCAGGCAGAGGCAATACGAACCCCTGTAACGATTGAGAGAGTTCTATCATTTCCAGAAAAATTACAAAGAAAGTATCCCAGAGTTGCATTTCTAACCCAGATTTCAACCCCGATTAGAATCAGGGGCTTGCAGCGATGCGATCGCTTAGATTTCGCCTCGTCTGCATGAGTCCTGCACATATCTTATTTGCAAATTTGATAAATATGAGCGTTGTCAAATTCCAAATTGCTCCTTCTGTGAGGACGGCGCTACGGGCTTTGTTTAGACGTTAGACTAGCTCTGGTTACTGGGAGCGATCGCCAGTGGAGAAAACCTGTGGAACAGCCCACCTTTGAAGTCAAACAGCCGCCCGAAATCAAACAGCGGGTTGAAGAACTGCGCCGGATGCTTCAGCGGGCAAGCTATGCCTACTACATTCTGAATGCTCCAGAGATGGAAGATGCGGTCTATGACCAGCTTTATCGAGAGCTACAGGATTTAGAAGCAAAGTATCCAGGGTCGATCAGTCCAGATAGCCCTACTCAGCGCGTGGGAGAGCGTCCGGCGGCTCAGTTTTCCTCAGTGCGACACAATATTCCGCTCTACAGTTTGGAGAATGCGTTCAACCTGGAAGAGTTTGCCGTCTGGCAGGAGCGCTGGCAGCGAGTCGCGCCCGTTGAGAAGTTTGAGTATGTTTGCGAGTTAAAAATTGACGGCTCTGCGCTAGCGCTGACCTATGAACATGGAGTTTTGGTCAGGGGTGTAACGCGAGGCGATGGAGTGATGGGCGAAGACATTAGCCAGAACGTCCGCACGATTCGCACGATTCCGCTGCGGCTGGCGACGGACGATCCACCTGCGGTGGTGGAAGTGCGGGGCGAGGCGTTTTTGCCGCTAGACGTGTTTCAGCACATTAACCAGGAGCGCGAGCAGGCGGGGGAGGCGCTGTTTGCCAATCCACGTAACGCAGCGGCTGGAACCCTACGGCAGCTAGACTCGCGGATTGTGGCACGGCGGCGGCTGGATTTTTTTGCCTATACGCTGCACATTCCTGAACCGGGCGATCGCCAACCCCAAGACTCTGACCAGCAAAATTCCGAGCAGCAAAATTCTGATCAGAGTTCTGATCAGCAAAATCCGATCGCAGGCGAACTGCACCGTGATATCTCTAGCCAGTGGGAGTCGTTGGAATTCTTGCAAAGCCTCGGCTTTCGAGTCAACCCAAATCGGCAGCTTTGCCGATCGCTGTCAGAAGTGCAGGAGTATTACGATCGCTGGTCTACAGAGCGACTGGAATTGCCTTACCTGACTGACGGCGTGGTTGTTAAGCTAAATCCGCTGGCGCTCCAGGAACGGCTGGGATTTACGCAAAAGTTTCCACGCTGGCGATCGCCCTCAAATATCCGGCAGAGGAAGCTCCTACCGTCGTAGCAGACATTACCATCAACGTCGGTCGCACCGGGGCGTTGACCCCCACCGCAGAACTGCGCCCAGTGCAGCTAGCTGGAACGACCGTTTCACGAGCTACTTTACACAATGGCGATCGCATTGCTGAGCTAGACATCCGGGTGGGCGACACGGCGATCGTGCGTAAGGCAGGCGAAATTATTCCCGAAGTGGTGCGGGTGCTGACGGAGCTACGACCTGCGGGCACCCAGCCATTTCAAATGCCAACTCACTGCCCCGCCTGCGGTCAGCCTGTTGTGCGACCAGAGAATGAAGCGGTGGTTCGCTGCATCAATGCATCCTGTCCGGCAATTTTGCGAAAGGCACTGGAGCATTGGGCTAGCCGTGATGCGCTAGACATCAATGGGCTGGGCGAAAAATGGGTGCAGCAGTTTGTCGATCGGGGGCTGATTCGCACGGTTGCTGACCTCTATGACCTGACGGCAGAGCAACTGATGTCAGTAGACCGGATGGGCAAAAAGTCGGCTGAGAAACTGGTGAGGGCGATCGCCCAATCTAAAACGCAGCCCTGGTCGCGGGTGCTATATGGACTGGGAATTCGGCACGTCGGCAGTGTCAACGCCCAGATTTTGACCGAGCGATTTTCCTCAGTAGAACAGCTTGCCGAAGCTGAATCAGGGACGATTGAAACTGTTCATGGTATCGGCGCTGAAATTGCTCAGGCAGTCTATGACTGGTTTCATGTGCCTGCCAACCAAGCGCTGACCGAGCGCCTGAAAGCTCAGGGACTTCAGCTAGTGGGTGCTGCTTCTAACTCTGCCCCTACCGCATCCAAACTAGCAGGTAAAACGTTTGTCATTACAGGGACACTGCCAACCTTAAAACGCGACGAGGCAAAAGAGATGATTCAGGCGGCAGGCGGCAAAGTCACGGGTTCGGTCAGCGCTAAAACTGACTATCTGGTCATTGGCGCAGAGTCCGGATCTAAGTTGGAAAAAGCTGAGTCCCTCGGAATCACCCAACTGTCGGAAGCACAATTGCTAGAGTTATTGGCAGATTAGAGAGTGTATGCGTTTCTGTGGACTGAAAGCGTTTTGATTACGGCTTTTTTAGCTGTAATGGTGTAAAAATCACGGTTATTCAACAAATATGAATTGCTCTGATCCTGCCTTGCCTTTCATCGCCGGGCATTTGCGATCGCGCCTAATTTCTTCCCCTTCAATCCACCGCTCGGCTCGTTGGGTTAGGGCTAGACTAAAATCTATTCTAATTCCGGCGGTTTTACCCGCAGTTCTAGTGGCCTCTCCTGCTTCTGCGGCTGAGCGCATCTACTTTTCCTATGGCATCATTGAGCGCTCTATTTCTATTGATTCTTTAGAGACGTATGCCAGACAGGGCACCATTGAGGCTGATCTTGAAGCCTACACTCGATACGCTAGCTCAGAGCAGTTAGAGCAATTGCGTACCCTGCTCCAAGCTGAAGCAGAACTAAGCCCAGTGGCGATCGCCCAATTTCTTTACACTGACCAGGGCGAAATCTTGCTCAGGCGGCTAGGCGAAATCATTCAAACTGAAGCTCGTGAATCAGGATTTTATGCCCTTCGCGCTGCCCTAATCTTGGCTGCTGATGACCCAGGAGGGCTAACACCGCTCAACGTCCTGAAAAAGTTTCCGGTTGCAGGCATCCGCATTGACCTCAACCGCACCCTGGCAGTCGTCAGCAGTTTAGAGCAACTGATCAACCAAACTGCTGAAGCCGTCAATGCGATTGAACAACAATCTGCACGAGAGGCAGCCTCCGATCCGATTACTGACCTGTCATCGCCGCCCGATCCTCGACGGTTAGGGCAGTTTACCTGGCAAAGGCAAACCATTACGCTCAATGACACGAGCCGCGATCGCACCTTTGTCGCCGATGTTTATCTTCCCCTTGAGGTGACTAGCGACCCAACTTACCCATTAATGCCTGTCCCCTCTGTTCCAGTGATTATCATGTCGCACGGACTGGGTTCAGACCGCACTACCTATGCCTACTTAGGAGAACACCTGGCTTCCTACGGTTTTGCAGTTGCCATTCCAGAGCATCCAGGCAGCAATGCTGATCAACTTCGGGCACTAATTGAGGGAAGAGCCAGCCAGGTGACAGAACCCGCCGAGTTCATCAACCGTCCGCTAGATGTTACTTATCTGCTGGATGAATTGGAAAGGCTAAATCAGTCAGACTTTGCCTTTCAAGGCAGGCTAGATCTCCGGCAGGTCGGTGTTGTAGGACAGTCCTTTGGAGGTTACACAGCCCTGGCGCTAGCAGGCGCACAGATTAACTTTCAGCAATTGACAGAGGACTGTGCTGCTGAGGAAAGCACGCTCAATTTGTCACTGCTGCTCCAGTGCCGAGCCGAAGAACTAGTGCTTCCCGCCGCTGACCTGCGAGACGAGAGAGTTGCAGCTATCATGGCAATCAATCCAATTGGCAGCATTATCTTGGGTCCAGCGGGCTTTAGCGAAATTGACATTCCCGTCATGCTGGTTTCAGGTAATGCAGACACCATTGCGCCAGCCTTGCTTGAGCAGATTCGTCCGTTTACCTGGCTCACTACGCCCAACAAATATTTATTAATGATGCGCGGCTCGACTCACTTTTCAACCATTGGTACGTCTGAAATTGGTAGCGAAATCGTGACCCTTCCACCAGAAATTATTGGCCCCAGTCCAGCCCTTGCCCGTAGCTATATCAACGCCATGAGTACCGCGTTTTTTCAGCTTCATCTAGCCAAAGACACAGATTACCTGCGCTATCTTGGAGCGGCCTATGCTGAACGCATCAGTGAACCTGCCCTGCCCATTGATCTAGTACGATTTTTAACGCCTGCACAACTGGCTCAAGCACTAGGCGAACCGCTAGAATCTTCTAGCAGGCTGCAATCTAATTTTTCACCAAATTCTAATCTGTCGCTGAATTAGAGCGCTGTAGCAATTCTCGACGGGTGAATATATTAGCGGCAGTCGATTGGCAACAATCCAACCTGATTTGCCGTCTAGAATGCCGACAGGGTGAGACTTTTCCTCCAAGCCATCTACGCCGGATGAAGATCTCCCCGATGGAAGAATGTATACTGATGGTCTACTTGCGTTTTCTGGCAGTACATTTCTTTAGTAGAGTACAAAGCTTGAATTTTGAGTTTGCTGTTGTAGTGACAGTCAACTTGGGTCAGGGTAAGGCAAGGTAAGGGCGATCGCCACTCGATATCGCAAACTCAGCTAGATTTTGCCTACATTCACTTAACTTCTACTCGGTTTAATTCTTCATCTGGATAAAGAGTCTCTGAAAAAATTCGTCTCAGTGTACGGATGTCTGAGCTACTCAACGTGGTTGAATATTAAGCTTTAAGAGCAGCTTTGTTCCTTGATTCAGCAATCGCTATGGCTATGCTAGGTCAATCCTCCTTTCGCCGGATTCTGCTATCGCGGATTCTAGTACTCAGTATTCCAATTCTCTTGCTGGGAGTAGGAGTGACCTTTCGTAAGGCTCGTACCAGCCTGCTGTACACTGCTCGTCAAAACCTCGCCGAGAGCGCAATTCGCAAAGCAGAAGACATTCAGTCCTCAATTAAGGCGTTGCAAACGAATCTAGCCACTGCAAGTCGCACCTCCATCTTGCAAGCAGGACAACCTGAAACTATCCAGACCTACCTAAATCAACTCGCAACCGATCTGCCCACCGAAATTCATTGTCTTCAGTTGATTGATTGGCAAACAGGTGATCTGACCGCTACAACCTGTGGAAATCAGCCCATCCTCTCTCAAGTTGAGATGCCCTGGTCTACCCAGCAAGGTGAACTCAGTGCCGACAGTTTTTACCTCAATACGCTGTTGAACAAGCGAGCTACACTAGACGGACAATCTGAACCGGACAGCGAATCTGCTCCACCTGACCCAACAGAATTTGCCACCGAGTTAAATCTGATCATTAGTACCCCCGTTTATGACCAGAACGGGAAACTACGCTATACGCTGGCTGCTCAATCGGTTCTCCAGCAGCGGGAAAGCGGTGAGCCAGGTTCGCTGCTGGGCTACACCACAATCATTGACCAGGATGGTGTTTTTCTAGCGCATCCGTTAGTTAGCCGGGTCGGGCAAAATATTAAAGACGAGCCAGATGCCGATCGCTTTGAGAATATCGTCAACAACGTCCTACGAGGCGATGACCCTAACGTTCGTCATATTTTTAACTTTGTTGGAGACAGAGAAGAGTGGCTAGCTGGCTACAGCCCCATTCACATCAACATTAGCCCAACCGAAGATCGGGTCTGGACAGTCCTGGCTGTAACCCGCTTGGACAGCGCTCTGCACGGCTTGGAAGACATCAAGCGCATCCTGGTAATTTTAACTACAGGGCTGTTGGCTGCTCACCTTTTAGCTATGCTTTACATGGCCAGAGATTTAGCTCTACCCATTGAGCAATTGGGGAAGTATGCCCGTCACATTCATAAACGGGACCCCTTGCAACGTGCGCCCAAGAATTTTCGGATTCGAGAACTCAACCATCTCGCTGAAGTCCTCGATAACATGGTGAGGCGACTGGAGGAGCGGGCTAAAGAGCTAGAGGCAGCATGGCAGGAAGCAGAAGCTGCTAACCAACTCAAAAGCGAATTTCTGGCTAATACTTCCCATGAACTCAGGACACCGCTAAATGCGATCATCGGCTGCATTCGCTTGGTTCGAGATGACTGCTGCGATACGCCTGAAGAAGAGGTAGAGTTTCTTGATCGAGCAGATGAGGCCGCGATCCACTTGCTCAAAATCATTAATGATCTGCTGGACATTGCCAAAATTGAGGCTGGAACCCTTTCCCTTTCATTTGAGCTAATCGACCTGCGGCGGACTCTTCAAGAGGTCATTGATCTGCAAAGTATGCAGATTCATGAGAAGGGGCTGAGGCTGGGCGTACCAGAGATGACAGAGCCAGTTATGGTTCGCTCTGATCCGGCGAAGCTAAAGCAAGTGCTGCTGAATGTTATCTATAACGCAATTAAGTTTACGGATCATGGCAGTATCACGGTTGACACTCGTATTGAAACCGCAGTGGATTCCGTTCAAACTGCTCACTCTAACGGACATCGCACAGACGAAACGCCTGCTAATCCTGAAGCGTGGGTAATTATTTCAGTTCAAGATACGGGTATTGGGATCGACCCGACCCAACAACATAAATTGTTTCGCCCTTTTGTTATGGTTGATGGTACGACAACGCGCAAATTTGAAGGAACTGGTTTAGGGTTGGCTATTTCTCGAAATTTGATTGAGTTGATGGGGGGCAGCATTACGCTACACAGCGCTGGGGTGGGTCAGGGTACCACTGTAGAAATTGCACTACCGATCGCCAGTATGTCTCAACTTCCTGCGGCTTCTCCTGCGGAACCTGAAATCTCTCAGAAGCCAATTGCTGAGGCCGTTACGGAACATCCGGCTGTACGATAGCGATCGCCCAATCCCTACGGGATTTACCCTAAAACTAAGCTGTGACGCTGCACTAGTGCTAGGGTACGTTCACGACCTGACCGCCCTGATTGAGGGAAGCAGTTAGCGCTGAGAGAATCTGCACTAGCTTTGCGCCAACCCAACCAGAGGAAATTTCAGAGGGGCGATCGTGGGCAATGCAGTCCAGGAAGTGATCACAAACTTGTTGTAGCGGTTCAGCAGGCTCTAGCGCTAACGCTTCACTGCTCTGACCTGCGGGAATAAAGTACTGTTCAACCTGCTCTAGATTTCCCCGCTGGAGCGTTAGAGGGGAAGCAGCTAGCTCATCAAAAATCAGCGTTCCCTGACTGCCAGCCACACAGAGCCGCCTTTGCTTGTCAGGATTAAACCAGCAGAGGTGAATAAATGCCTGAAAGCCGCTAGGGTAGATTAGTTTCAGCCACACCAGATCAGACAATCCCTGAGGAAATAGCTGTGCATTGGGTGATTGAGACTGTAGCCAAACCGTACCCTGTGCTTGTACTTGGGTGGGTGCTTGATTCAACCAGTGGTTAAAAATGGCGATGTCGTGAATTGCCAAATCCCAAAGTGCATCAACGTCTTGACGGATGGGGCCGAGATGGGTTCGGGTAGCGTAGCCATAGCGAAGATCTCCCAATACTCCAGATTGAACGGTTCTTTTGCCTTGCCGCACCGCTGGATGAAACAGATAGGTGTGATCAATTACAAGCTGCCGCTGATGTTGTTCAGCAAGCTGGCAAAGTTTGAGTGATTCTGCCCCGTCTAACGTCAATGGCTTTTCTGAAAGCACGTGATGTCCCTGCTCCAGCGCAGCCTGAATTAGCACGGCATGGATTGTTGCTGGAGTAGCGATCGCCACCCCCTGCACTTCCGGCAGCCGCATCACCGCCGCCCAATCAGTACTTAATTTAACGTTGTCTAAAGGGAACCGTTCTGCTAAGACATGGAGGCGATCGCCCTCAGGATCAACCACCGCCACCAGTCGAGCCTTCGGATGCTCCAAAAAATTGCGAACCAGATGTACACCCCATCGCCCTGCCCCAAACACTGCAATGCCAATCTTTTCGTCCCTCATCCTTCATCCCTCATCCTTCCCCTACCTCTCCCTGCCGCAATGCCAAAAACGCAACTTTGGCGGCCGCCTGTTCTGCCGCCTTTTTGGATTGCCCTTTGCCCTGCCCCCATTGTTGCCCTTGAAACCAGACTTCTGCCATAAATCGTTCGTTGTCGCCGTAGTTCTGACCAATCTCGGTGACGCGGTATTCGGGCAGCATCTGGTAGTAAGTTTGCGTCCAGGCTTGCAGTGCGCCTTTGTAATTTTGCAGAGTAGGGTCGCGCAGAACCGTTTCGGTTGCTTCCTGCAAGTGAGAATCGAGCCAGGGATGAATCAGGTTCAGACCGTGTGTACTAAGGTAGAGTGCTGCTAAAACGGCTTCTAGGGCATCTGCCAAACGGGTTTCTCGCCCAACTTTGTCTCGTGAGGCGCTATTCCCAACCAGCAGATAGCGGTCAAACCCGTAAGCGTCGGCGATCGCTGCTAGAGAGCGATCGCTCACTAAAACCGCTCGAATTGCCGAAAGTACCCCTTCACTAGACTGAGGATAAGTTTTAAATAAAAATTCTGCTGCTGCTAGCTTGACGACCGCATCTCCGACAAATTCTAGCCGTTCATAGTTTGCCTCAGGCGAAGCAGTTGGATGAGTCAGTGCTAAATCTAACAGATCCCACTTAACCGGAGAGTCGGATGGCAGTCCAAGCCTTTCTACCAGTTGACGAAGCTGCTTTGGGCGACGGGGATCAATCAGAGACATTCAGCCTGAACCTGGACATGAGGGAATAGAAAAAAGGGAAGAGTCGGACATAAGCCGGGTTCTGTTCTTCTAGCAGAAAAACTGCTAAAAGGGCAGTTATCTATCTGGGATGCCTGTTACCAGACACCTCTAGCGGGTTTCGCAGAAACGGATTGCCCGTTTCTACCCGGAGCCGGAAAAAGACCAACCGTTGCTCCTTCGACCTTGCTCCCAACCGGGGTTTACCGAGCCAGCGCCTCTCGACGCTGCTGGTGCGCTCTTACCGCACCCTTGCACCCTTACCTGTGAGTTTGAACCTCCATCGGCGGTATGTTTCTGTGGCACTTTCCTCACGGTCGCCCGCACTGGGCGTTACCCAGCAAGTTTGGTCCTTGGGGAGCCCGGACTTTCCTCAGACTTGCGTCCGTAACCGCCTGCGCCTACTCTTCCCTTGATTCAAGTCTATAGCACGGGATGAATCGGTTGTGAGGGGCAAACCTCTTGGCTAGACTAATAAAAAATCTGCCCCGCGTATTGTATGGGGCAGATTTTTACTGGTTCGTTGACGCTAGATGCCTGGACTATGCGCTATGGCTGTATTCTGCGTCTATTTCCATCCAGGAGGAAGAAAGATCTTCAATAATGCTGCCTTGAACTGCGCCTGAACCTTTGAGCAGATGCACTTTGAGCGTAGGTAAGTATGTACCGTTGAGCATCAGGTGTCCATAACCCGTAACCTTGCCAATCCATCCGGTTTTACGGTGAACTGCGTAATCTTCAACATTTAGCATTGCTCTGACTCCTCGTTTTGTGTCCTAACTTTTGTTAGTCAATCAAAAGCAACCACCCAATTAAATTCCTGAAGTTTGGAACTTATGGTGTCCTACGCTACGCGATTCTTCTTGGTGGCGATCGCCGTAGGAACAGATGACTTTGCTTGAACCGCAGTTGCTTGGGCAAGCAAGCTGGTATAAAGCTGACCCAGGTTAGCGGCGACGCTCTGCCAGCTAAAGGCGATCTCAACTCGCTGTCGAGCGGTTTCACCAAGCTGGTTCCGCCAGGCGGGATCGCTGAGGATGCGATCGATCGCAGCAGCAAACCCTAACTCATCTTTGGGTGGCACCAGCAATCCGGTAACTTCAGGAACAACGGTAAACTTTAGCCCGCCAACACTGCTGGCAATGACTGGGGTACGGCTAGCCATTGCCTCCAGCGGCACCAAGCCAAACGGCTCGTAGTGGCTAGGGACGACGCACACATCTGCTGCGGCATAGTGCTGCGGCAAGTTAGAATCGCCCAAACGACCAGGGAAAATTGTGATTGGGCCGAGTCCCAGTTCTGAGACAAGGCTGCCGATGCGATCGCGCTCTTTGCCATCAGACTGTCCCGGTCGGCTACCGCCGCCGATGATCAGCCTCAAATTACCCTGATCTCGCAAGCTAGATTTGGCAACCGCCCGCACCAAAGTTTCAATGCCCTTACGGGGATCAAAGCGACCCACGTAGAGGACGACCTTAGCTTCGGGGTCAATTCCTAGCTGCTGCCGCGCTTCCAGTCGGCTAATATTGCCAAACTTTTCTAAGTCTGTGCCGCAGGGGATCACCTCAATCTTGCCTTTCTTAGAAACCAGAGTCCTCATATGCTCTTGCTCCTGAGGGCTGGTTGCGACAACGCAATCAATCGTTTCCAGGCAAGCTTTTTCGACCTCTAGACGCTGGGTGGCGATCGCTGGAATATCGCTCACCGTGTTGTACTTAATTGCACCCAGCGAGTGGTAAGTATGCAACTGAACCAGGGGTTGAAACTGCTTTAGCTGCATTCCGACCCACGCCGCCAACCAATAGTGAGTGTGAATCAGGGAGTATTGCACCCCTTCCCGCTGCTGAAACTGCTGAAACTGCTCCACAAACTCTGGGAGATGGTCGAGCAAATGATCCCGATTCATAAATGCGGCAGGACCAGCCTTTACCCGAATTGTTCGACAATTGGGCAAGTGCTGAACAATTGCAGCTTGGCTAGGATCATTCCGGCGAGTAAACATATCAACCTGCCAGCCCTGCTGAGCTAGCGTCAGTCCAACCTGACGAACATATACATTTTCCCCTCCAGCCTCTTCCTGCCCGATCTCAGCAGCAGGATCACCACAAACAGAAATTAAAGCAACTCGCTTTTCTTGAGTCAGGAGCATGGTAGATTATTTCACCCTAAACGACTAACCCGACCCTAAGCTCTGAATCTAAGGCAACGCAAACTTCTCCCCAGAGCCAAGGGCAGGTATAAGAAGACGACTCTTTACCAACCAGGAACACTGACGAGAACAGGATGCTGCTGTATGGCAATCATAAAATGCCAATCTTGCAGACTTCATCACCAAAGGCCAACGGAGCTAGTTGACGGGCAAGGACTTAGATAAAGTCCCCTCTAAGTTGATGCACCAAATTAAATGAAAAATACGCATACATCAATTGAGATGTGCCCCAATTAAACCCCCCGTCTCAACATCAATCTGAAAGCAAATAGCTAAACAGAAGTGATTGAATTTGGCTAAGCTTTGGTAACTGTAAAAATACCGTAAAGCTACGAAGAGGTCAATCTTTTTTTTTCTACAAAAATTTTTTAGGTTAAACACTCAAGCGTCGCAAACTATTAGAACCCTGATGGACTCAGGTAGGAGGCTGTTGGGTCGCGATGATGTGAAGATCAATGTCAGGAAGCGATCGCATTAATCGCTGTACGATCGATCCCCTAATAAACAACTCCCAGCGCGATCGATGTGTCTCCCCGACTACAATTTGGGTAATTCGTTCGTGGCGGGCAACTTCAATAATCTTAGAAAGGGGGTCAGCTCCTTCAACCCGCAAAAACTCGCCTCCAAACTCACGACAGAGCTTTTCACAAGTCTCTACGTGTAGGCTTTCGGCTTTTGTCAAAAACTTTTCTGGGTTATCTACAAATAGGGCATAAAGTCTTGCATTCATGTAGCTTGAAATTCTTGCGCCACGACGCAGTAATCGAATCGAATTGGGATAAGTTGAAAGGCAAACCATGACTCTTTCATGGATATTGCAGTAGCGTTTTTCCGCAGTTGTTGTGCCATTGTTTTCTTCAATGTTGTCAGCGACTTCTCGCAATGCAAGCTCGCGTAGTGCAATCAGATTGCGCCGCTGGAAGAAATTTTGCAGCGCCTGATCAATCTTTTCGGGAGCATAGATTTTCCCTTCGGTCAAACGTTCTTCCAGCGTTTCGGGCGTTACATCAACAACGACCACTTCGGTGGCTTCATCCAACAGGCGATCGGGAATGCGCTCTCGCACGACAACGCCTGAGATCTGCAACACAAGATCATTTAAACTCTCCAAATGCTGGATATTAACGGTAGAGAAAACATCAATTCCAGCAGTGAGGATTTGTTCTACATCCTGGTAGCGTTTCTCATGTTGAGAACCGGGAATGTTGGTATGCGCTAATTCATCGACTAGAACCAATTGAGGCTGGCGAGAGATGATTGCGTCGGTGTCCATTTCCCTCAGCTTTTGCCCTGACCAGATTGATTCTTTGCAGGGCAAAATCTCTAAGCCGATCGATTTTTGAGCGGTTTCTTCGCGTTTATGCGTTTCTAGCAGCCCAATGATTACATCAATGCCTTCTTGCCTCAAGCATTGGGCTTCTTCAAGCATTCGGTAGGTTTTGCCTACGCCGGGTGCCATGCCGATGAAGATTTTGTGTTTTCCTCGCGGGGGGGGGGAGGGGGAGCCGTACATGAGGGATGAGGGATGAAGGATGAGGTGAGAGACTGACTAGAAGCGGCATTGGTAAGCTAACTTTGTTTTGACTATTCCTTCGACTGCTATAGCTGGTCGAGGGCGAGGTTGAGTTTTAGGACGTTTACGCCGGGTTCGCCGAAGATGCCGAGGAAGCGCCTGTCGGTGTGCTGTTTGATGAGGGGTTGAATTTGGTCGGGGGAGAGTCCGCGTGCTTGGGCGACGCGGTTGAGTTGAGCCTGGGCGGTGGCGATCGCCACATGGGGGTCAAGCCCAGAGCCAGACGCATAAACCAGGTTAGCGGTTGGTTGAATGCCTGCTGCTGCAAGCTGGCTAACAGACTGTTCGATTCGCTCTAGCAAATCTGGGTTGCTGGGAGCAAGGTTGCTGGCTCCAGAGAGTCCCGTTGGGGCGGCATCTTCCCCCTGGCTGTAGGTGATTGCGCTGGGACGCGACCAGAAATATTCGTCGGAGAGAAATTCTTGCCCGATCAAGTCTGAACCAATTACTGTTTCACCCGTTTGAATCAGGCTGCCGTTTGCTTGAGATGGAAAGGCAACCTGTCCGATCGCCAGTATCAGCAGCGGGTAAAGGACAGCGGTGAGTACCCACAGTACTAAGGTCATTCGCACGGCTCTGGCAGTTTCTCTTGTTAAGCTCATTAGAATCGCTCCGGTTGAAAAATGACGACAAATAAATAGACGGAAAGCCCTAAAGTGACGAGTCCCAGTAAGCCGATCGCATAGGCAGTGGTGCGGCTCAGCGATCCTTCACTGGCAGCGAGAACGGTTGGGGCGATCGCCAGGTTCAAACACAGCGCCAGAAATAACCAGAGGGGCGATCGCTGCCTGCGCCATTCAGAACCGATGTATGCGATCAGTTCAAGGAAATTTGTTGAGGCGGATAACGAAGAAGTTGATGCGGGTTTGTCTATCGGTTTCATGGCAGGCACTTTAGATTCAACGAAAGGTTTAAACGAAGGTTTAAGTGGAATGGCACGTTTGAGCATTGCGTAGGGGCGCAGCATTCGAGCAGGGATTTTCGGTTCATTCCAGGGTCTAACTGCCGAATGCTACGCCCTTACAGGGGCATTCGCTATTTTGCACACCTTACTGAACTAAAGATTGTGGATAAATCCTGTGGGGTGGGTGTCTCACCCATCCGGACGGGCAAGATGCCCATCCTACAGGTTATGTAATTTTCATTTCTAAGCCTCACAGAGCAGGGTTTCAAACCCGTTTTAACGGGTTTAAGCTTTGAGCCTGAACTTTAGTTCAAGGCGCATCTGACACAGAGCATTGGACAAACTCATTGAAGTGTCTTGAACGATGCTCTGAGCATCAGCCGCGAATGGTGGAGCATCAGCGCTCATGCTCTGAGTATCGCCAGTGAAGGTCTGAGTATCGCCAGTGAAGGTCTGAGTATCGCCAGTGAAGGTCTGAGTATCACTGTCCAAACTCTGAGTATCACCAGTGAAGGTTGAACTGTCTCCAACCAAGCTTTGAGTATCATCGTCCAAGCTCTGGGCATCGCCAGCGTTAGATGTATCTTGGCTGAAAGAGTAGGTTGGGTGGAGCATGGCGAAACCCAACATTCGGCTGAATCTTGTGGATTCCACTTTGCTTCACTCAACTTACTAGTTGTTTTTAGCTGAAAGTTCAGTTGATTCATCGGTTAAGTTATCCAGGATGTTTAAATTACTAGTGGATGTTCTGTCTTCCTTACTGCTATTCAACCCTTGTAAAAACTTCTCCACGTCCTGTGGGTTCTCAAAGAAACCTTGATATCCAGACCAGCTATCTCCTGCTTCTGGGTCAAATGTCCATTCTTCAACCTTTTTGGGAAGAAAGGTCAGAATTTTGGGTTCAGGAATCTGAAAATACTCTTCAAATCGTTTGATGTACAAACGAAAATTTAAGCCGTTATTCGGGTTACTTTCACTTAAAACTAAGCTGAGTATGACGGCGCTTTTTCCTGCACTACAGCCACCGTTAAATGTGATTGCGCCAGTTCTTCTATCTGTCCTGCTGAAATGACCTTTCAGTAATTCTTCTGTCATCGTTTTATACAGTTCACCGACTCCTTTTCGGTCTGCTATTTCAGCCAATTCCTCATAAGTAGGGTTGGGCTTTTCGCTTTGAAGGTCAGCTTTTCCTGGGAAGCCTTGACTTGCTCTGGTTCAAGCAAAAAGACTCTTGCTAGAAGCTCTTGCTCGCCCGTATGAAGTAGCGAAACGTAAT
>JAAUTN010000689.1 GCA_012031415.1 Leptolyngbyaceae cyanobacterium SM1_4_3
TAAGGTCATCATTAGCGTCTCGATTGCGCCTGCCGCCCGCCATTGCTTGTAGTGCCAATAGACCGTCGAGTAGGGGGGCAAGTCTTTGGGTAAGTCTTCCCAATTGCAACCATGCTTGAGTTGATAAAGGATGCCATCAATGATCTCCCGCTTCGTCCAATTGCAGGGTCGTGTTCGTTTCTTCTGCGGTAATATCTGAGATAACAGGGGTTCAAGAATTTCCCATTCTGCATCAGTCAGACTGCTCGAATATGCCATAGCCAGTAGATTAGAGGGTTGTAGGTGCCTTCATTCACCATTATAAAGATGTCAAATCGGTTCTATAGGTCTTGATGTTTCTACCTGTTGATGCCACTCTTACTCAGTCTTAGCAGGAGGGAAAATAACAGCTTCAGAGTCCGGGCTACGACGAGCGAAAAAGGCTTCGATTGCGTCTATATCATCGCGGTGTCTCAGAATGTAAGCTCTCAATTCTTGATTAGTCATTGCATCATAATTGGGTTTCATATAAATCTCCAACTGCCATCTCGAAAAATGACAACTTGCAATTCGTCGGCCGCTAGAAGATAACTTAAGCAAACCCGCACCAATCATCCCTAACCCTAACTAGGTTGAACGAGGTTTAACCTTCCTGAATTAATAGAGTAATGTGATGTTCTCCGGGAGAAATGTCAGGTGGTAGTTGGATCGTTACTTTCCCATCTGAGTCAACTATCGCACTCGCTTCAATGGTTTTTATGTAGACTTCGCGATCGCCATTACTTCCATCAATTCTGACTTTTGAATGGGCTAGATGCTGGTAAGGGTTGCCGCGCACAGCTTGACTGAAATCATATTCGTCCAGCATCTCATCATTCTGAATGTTAGATTCTGACATAGAGCTAAAGTCCTTGTTCATAAGAACGTCTTTCAGATGGGGTAGCGGGTCGAGCGCTGATAATACGAATTGTTTTACCGCGATCGCAATGCACAACTAATAACAGTCTATAAACAACAGAACGACCCAAAATTAAAAAACGAGCTTCTCCAACCGAGTGTTGTGGGTCATCCATAATTAAGCAGTATGGATCGTCAAAGACGGTAGCAGCTTCAGCAAATGAAACCCCATGTTTGCTTAAATTAATTTGCGCTTTCTCCTCATCCCACTCAAACCCAGACCGCATCAATAATTTTCACCGTATTTTCCCTATTCTATCTGTACAGATTGATTTACTCTGCCCCAGCTTCACGAATCTGTTGCAGCAGTGCTTGGGTGATGGGATGTGAGGATAGTTCTTGTGTGCGATCGCTCTCCACCATCTGCTGAATTAGATAGCGGTAGTTGTTTCTAATATTTCGTGTATGTCGATGGTTTTCACCTCGCCATCCTACAGAGATTTCTAGCGACTTTAAATACAAAGGTTCTGCCTCACTGTAGCATCCTATTTTTTGGTACAGCAATGCCAAGTTACTAAAGATGTTCGCAATGTCAGGATGATTGTTACCTAACTGAGTTTCACAGATTTGGAGCGACCGCACAAACAGTGGTTCCGCCTCGCTGTAGCATCCCATATCCGCATAGAGTGATGCTAAGTTATTGAAGCTGGCGGCCGTTAAGAGATGATCACTGCCCAACTGAGTTTCGCGAATTGGAGCGACCGCACAAACAGTGGTTCCGCCTCACTGTAGCGTCCCATTGTTTGATAGAGTGTCGCTAAATCGTCAAGGCGGCTAGCTGTGTTGAGATGGTTATTGCCTGACTGAACCTCAGTAATTTGGAGCAATTGCACCAACAAAGGTTCTGCCTCGTTGTAGCGTTCCATTGATTGATAAAGTTGTGACAAGTTGTTGAGGTTAATAATGGTGTTGGGATGGTCTCTGCCCAACTGGGTTTCGCAGATTTGGAGCAATTTCACAAGCAAAGGTTCTGCCTCGCCGTAGCGTTTCATTGCGTAATAGAGCAATGCCAGATTATTAAGACATACAGCGGTTGAAGGGTGGTCATCACCTAATTGAGTTTCACAGATTTGGAGCGAACATACAAACAATGGCTCTGCCTTGTCGTAGCGTCCCATCAATTGGTAAAGTGATCCCAAGTTGTTTCGATTAGGGGCTGTGTCGGGGTTATCACGTCCTAACTGATTTTCAGTAATTTGGAGCAATTGCACCAACAAAGGTTCTGCCTCCTCATAGCATCCCATTGCTTGGTAAAGTGATCCCAAGTTGCCGAAGGCAGTGGTAGTGCTGGGATGATTGTTGCCTAATTGGGTTTGACAGACTTGGAGCGATCGCACAAACAGTGGTTCTGCCTCGTCATAACGTTTCATTGAATAGTAAAGTGTTGCCAACTGGTGAAACCTAGAAGCAGTATCGGGATGATTGTTGCCTAGTCGAGTCTCTGTAATTTGGAGCAGTTTCACTAACAAAGGCTCTGCTTCGTTGTAGCGTTCCATCGCTTGGTAAAGGGATGACAAGTTGCCGAGGGTAGTGATAGTGCTAGGATGACTCTTGCCTAATTGGGTTTCACAGATCTGGAGCGATCGCACAAACAATGGTTCTGCTTCGCTGTAGCGTTCCATCGCTTGGTAAAGGGAGGCTAGATTGTGAAGACTAGCACCAGTTTTAGGATGGTTGTTTCCTAGCTGAGTTTCAGAAACTTGAAGTGATTGCACATGAAGTGGTTCTGCTTCACTGTAGCGTCCCATTTCTTTGTAGAGTGCTGCCAAATTGTGAAGGACAGTAGCAGTATCGGGATGGTTTTTGCCTAGTTGAGTTTCGCAGATTGGGAGCGATTGCTTAAATAATATTTCTGCCTCATCGTAGCGACCCATCAAGTGATACAAGGATGCCAAGCAATCGAGATGAATAGCAGTCTGGGGATGACCTTTGCCAAATTTAGCCTCAGATATTCGGAGTGCTTGTCTGAACAATGGTTCTGCCTCCCTGTAGCATCCCATTAGACTTCTTCAAGAATAAGGGGGATATGGCACTCTAGAGAGAGTCGGTTGCTTATCGAGTCATGAATCACGCCTACTTTAATCGCATTCTCCATCTGCTTCAACAACGCCTAACAGG
>JAAUTN010000690.1 GCA_012031415.1 Leptolyngbyaceae cyanobacterium SM1_4_3
TTCTTTAGCTACAGTGAAGTTCCAAACCCTCTGATTCCCCTTAATAGTCAAGTGAGTTTTGATCGCTAATGATGACCTCAACATCAGAATTACTTGGGTTTTCTCTAAGTACAGGACAAAAGCTTGCAAATATGTAGTGGGAGGGGGTTTCATGAGAATTACCACATTCAAAACATGGAACCCCCATGAATCAGATTACTCTAATCCAAAAAACATTGCAGCCCCTTCTAGGATGGCATGGGGCAAGAGTCACGTTTCTCGCGCTGTTCTTGGTTGCCCTGTTTCGGGTTAAGACAGTGAACTTGTCCCAACTGGCGGCAGGATTCGTCGGCACTGCCAAACTGACATCCAACTATAAACGCCTGCAACGGTTTTTGAGTCAGTTTGAGTTGGATTACGTCACCTTGGCTCAGGTGGTTGTGGAGCTAATGGAAATCCCTCAGCCCTGGGTGTTGTCCATCGACCGAACAACCTGGGAGTTTGGCGACTGTGTCCACAATATCTTGATGCTGGGAGTCGTTCACAAGGGTGTTGCCTTTCCCCTGTTCTGGTGGATGCTGGATAAAAAAGGCAACTCCGATACCGACGAACGGATTGATCTGTTGGAGGAGTTCTTTGAGGTGTTCCCCAATGTCGAGGTGGAATACTTGACGGCAGACCGGGAGTTTCTGGGACACGATTGGTTTGGGTATTTGTTGAAGCAAGGGTTCTGTGAATTCCGCATCCGGATTCGAGAAAGCGACAAACTCGAGAATAACCGCCAATCTTTGAAAGCCAAAATCGTCTTTAGCGCTCTGGGGATTGGACAGCAACAAGTGTTGCGCCATCGTCGCCAGGTTTGGGGTCATTGGGTTTACGTGAGCGCCTTACGACTTGAGGATGGGAAATTGTTGATTGTCGTCACCAATCATCGTCCTCATCGAGCCATCGCCGATTACGGCAAAAGGTGGGCGATTGAAACTCTATTCGGTTGCCTGAAAACCCGAGGATTTTGTTTAGAGTCCACCCATCTGAAGCACCCAGAGCGTCTCAGTCGGATGATGGCGCTGTTGACCATTGCCCTATGCTGGGCATTCCGCACCGGGGAATGGTTAGCCGAACAAAAGACGATTCCAGTCAAAAAACATGGGCGTAAAGCCAAGAGTATCTTTCGTTATGGTTTTGACCACCTGCGTCAAATATTACTGAATCTGGAGTTGTTCGCCGATGAGTTTTCCATGTTCTTCGATTTTTGTCCTGTACTTAGGTCTCGACCATTGCAACGGGTGGTGTGTCAGCTCAAGTTCAGTGTCAAAAAACTAGGGCAGCAAAGCTGACTGGAGGATTAGAGAATCCGCTAAGCTGGAACCAGCGTCGTAAAAGATAAGGTTCAGCCAAGCGATGGTGAGACGAACTACCCAACCGGAAGCGACCCGAGAGGAAGAGCTCGAGTGCATTCAACAAACTTGTCCTGCGTGTGGGGGATGGATGTGGAACAAATATGACAACTTTCGACGGGTGCGAACATTGGATGGTGTCGTACAACTGCGACTGAAAGTAAGACGATGTGCGACTCCAGAGTGTAAACGATTCTGCCAACCTTACCGACCAGAAGCAGAAGGGAATGGGCATTACCTCAGCATGAGTTTGGACTCGATGTGATTGCTTTGGTGGGCAGTTTGCGCTATCAACAGCATCGGAGTGTGCCCCAAATTCATCAGGTCTTAGAGAGTAAAGGCTTAAGGGTGAGTGAACGCACGGTGAGTAACCTGTTGAATCGCTACGATGAATTGGTGTCGCTTCAGGTGAGTGATAGCGGGCGAATTGGTCAGATCGTTGCGAGACAATCGCAAGTGGTCTTAGCGATTGATGGGATGCAACCGGATGTGGGACATGAAGTATTGTGGGTGATTCGAGACGTGCTCAGTGGTGAGATTTGCTAGCAAAAAGCTTGTTATCCTCAACGAGCGAAGACCTGGTTCCTCTGCTGATACAAGTCAAGCAAGGGCTGAATGTACCCATTGTCGGTGTGGTCAGCGATGGGCAGTCTTCCATTGGCAAGGCTGTTGCTCAAGCTTTGCCGGAGGTGGCACATGGACTGTGTCATTTCCACTATTTGCGGGAAGCCGCCAAACTGATTTATGAGGCAGACCGCCATGCCAAAAAGGAACTCAAAAAACGGGTGCGTGGGGTGCGCAAGTTGGAGAGAGCAGTGAGCCAGCAACCTGACAATGACATGAATGAAGTGGTTGAGGGGTATTGCCAAGCAGTTCGTGCCGCTCTCACCGATGATGGTCGCCCACCCCTTGACGCTGCTGGGTTGACGTTGCACAAGCGACTGAGCGCCGTTGACGACAGTTTAGACCGGATGGGGCAAAAGGGGGGCTGCCCAAGCCCTTAAGCCAGTTAAAACGAATGCTCTCTACTGCCCTGATGCAAACTGCACTCCTATGGCAACCCATTGCAATTGCTTTTGACTGGGTGCATCGGGTGGCAACTCTGCTCGACAACGACGAGCAACTGGATGGAAATCATGTACGCCACCGAATGGATCAATTATTGCAACGGATGGAACAAGACAAAGGACAAGCAGGCAATTTAGCCTCTGGTATTGGTCATTTTCTCAAAGTGACTCGCAGTTATGCACCCGGATTGTTTCATTGTTATGACCTTGCAGGCTTACCCAGAACCAACAATGACTTAGAGCAATTGTTTGGTCGCTGGCGACATCATCAACGGCGGTGTACGGGACGTAAAGTTGCCCCGTCCTCTTTAGTGGTGCGAGGGTCCGTCCAAATCGTCGCCGCCATTGCAACTCAAATCCGTTCGTTTTCAGCAGATGAGTTGGCAACTGTTTCCATTACCGCTTGGCAATCAGTTCGCACACAACTGCATCACCACCAACACAAGCGCAATCAACAACGGTGTTTTCGTCGTTCCCCTGATACATACCTTGCTAATCTGGAGCAGAAATTCCTCCAGCTATCTTTGCCGCCCTAGAAAAAAAAGACTTACGGCTACCACCAGCGAGATGAGTTGAAACGCCAGGAATTTCAAACG
>JAAUTN010000691.1 GCA_012031415.1 Leptolyngbyaceae cyanobacterium SM1_4_3
TGAGGAACCTGCAACCTACGTCTGGATCAAGAAAATGATGGGCATAGCGTCGGAAGCCTAGGTTTGTGTAGAACGGAATCAGCCAAGGAGCCGCATGAAGGAAGTCAAACTGCACGCCTCGCTCACGCGCATCTTGATAGGCTGCTAAAACAATCGTGCCTGCGGTTACAGAGTTGCGGTAAGCCGGAGCAACCATCAGCCTTGTGCTGACAGAAAGTGCCGACTTGGGAAAGACATCAGCAAATTGGGAAATGCCAAGATGCTGATACAATGCGGGCGGCAGCGTAGTGGAATCTAGAAAGCTTCGCTGTAAAGTAGCAATGATTTCGTCTCCTTGAGCCATATATAGCAGCGTTGCCGTTTCATCTAACTCATCTGTTAATATTTTGTCTCGATGATTAGCCGATTTTGGCTGCTTACGCATCTCTTCAACGTAGACTTGATAGCGAAAATGGTAAATTCTCTGTTTCTCTTCAGCCGTTATTGCAGGTGTGACTTTTAGCATAAATTCTGATGACCAACTGATGCGTCTACTCTAGCCAGCAGAATAATGATTTGAAGTCAGATCAAGTCAGATCAAGTTAAGGCGAATAGTCAGATGAATTAGCGAGATTGTAGTGTGTGAACGGAATCTCATAAATTGCAGCCAGAAAAGAGGTGCGCGTTGCACCCCTTATATTTGGATTGATAGAGATTAGCTGCTAAAACTATAGTCAGAGAGTGGCTTCAAGCGTCCCGCATTTCTATCCCCGGTCAATTCCTCTAAACGGTTCGATGGGACGCACATCTTGAGCCGTTAGTGTGGTTGTAACTTGGTCAGGATCAGTATGGGTATTGATTGCAGTCAACGCCATATGTGAGGGAAACAAAACAATCGCTGTGAAAACAAAACGAGCCAATGTTGCAGTAGACAAAATTTTAAGAGGGCAATGCATGATGGCTACTCCACGAGAGGGAACAAAACTCGCAAGGCACACAAAATGAAGACTGGAGGCAAAGAATTCAGATAGCAATTTGCTTGGAAAAATAGGCTATTTGTGAATCATCGATTCAGTATTTTTTAGATATCTGATCATTTCTTCACAGCCTCATCTCTCCATTCCTGAGTTCTTCATCTCCAATCTTCAGCATTACCTTAATCTGTGCTAGACGAACCTAATCTAGCCTGTGCGTAAATACTCTAAGGACAGATGAGGTAAGGAGATAGTCAGGCAAAAAGTCAGATCGTCAGGAAGAGGCTCAGCGTCTCGTGAAACAAAGGAGTATACAAGGCGATCGATGGCTAGAAGCTTGGATTGACAAGCATTTGCCCCCTAGAAGCGATTGTCCTGTGGTTACATGTATTTCCACTAGGCTGGAGTGCGTCACTGAATGAAAGGTCTTAATATCGACACTGGATTAGCCCTAGTTCAAGAAATCCTTGGTGTAAGTAAGTTAACGGAGGTACAGGAAGCGGTCTTTCGCGGCGTTTGGATGAAACAATCCTATCAAGACATCATTGATGCGGCCGCAGAACAATGGTTACTACTATAGCTTGGGACACTTAAAAAATACGGGTTCAGAACTGTGGCAAGCCCTCACTGATGTGCTAGAAGAGCGGGTGACAAAAACAACCTGCCGGAAGTTTTAGAGCATTATTACCAGCAACATGGACGACTTACTAAACAAGATTGGGGAGACGCGCCGGAGATTTCCAGCTTTTGGGGTCGCACTGATGAACTAGCTACGCTGAACCAGTGGATGCAAGAACAGTGCCGCTTAATTGCAATTTTGGGAATGGGCGGCATGGGAAAAACCTCGCTCGCGGTGAAGTTTGCCCGAACCACAGCAGACCAATTTGAGTATGTGATCTGGCGTTCCTTGCGCAATGCCCCACCGTTGGAAGAAGTGCTCACTGAGATACTGCAATTTCTGTCTAATCGCCAAGACCTAGACTTGCTAAAAACATTGGAGGCAAAAGTCACACACTTGCTGCATGAACTGGGACAGCGTCGATGCTTGTTGCTGCTAGACAATGTGGAATCAATTTTGCAAAGTGGTGTTCATGCCGGAGGATATGCATCAGGATACGAAACTATGGACAATTTCATTTCAACAATCGGGACAAATTGCTCAATCACGAGTTGTCCTTGATGCTGACGAGCCGCGAAAAGCTGAGAGAAATTGCTCTATTAGAAGCAGCACATTCTCCAATTCGGTCGCTGCAACTGCGGGGGCTGGCTTTGGTAGATGGACAAGCTATTTTTAAAGCAAAAGGCTGCTGTGGTACGGACACTCAGGGATTTCAGGAAGTGTTTGAGCATTATGCGGGCAATCCCTTGACGCTACAAATGGTGGCATCGGGTGTGCAAGAACTCGCAGACGGTGACATTACCGAGCTGATTCCCTACTTACAGCAAGGCATGTTCCAATTCGGTGATATTAACGATCTCCTGCAACGTCAATTTGAGCGTCTCTCTAAAACAGAACAACAGGTAATGTATTGGCTAGCGCTCAACCGTGATCCCATTTCAATTGCCGAGTTGGAAGCTGATATTGACTCAGAGCTGCTGAAACGCCAGTTGCTATCGGCAGTGCAATCTTTAGGACGACGCAGCTTAATTGAACGAAACGGCAAGTGGCTCTCTTTGCAACCTGTTGTGATGGAGTACATAAGACAGCGCCTAGTCACGGAAGTTTGTGAGGAGATTTTGCAGCAAAAGTGCGAGCGGCTCAAGGATTTTGCTCTGATCAAAGCTCAAAGCAAAGACTACGTTCGGCAAGCTGAAGCCCAGCTAATACTCTGCCCGATGTTGGAGGAACTGCAACTGGGTTTGAGCACTGCTCAGGCGGTTGAGCGTCTAAAACAAATAGTGGCAACGATGAAGGCAGAATTGCCGCTTCAGGCGGGCTACATTGGCGGTAATTTGCTGAATTTACTGATTCAACTAGGGGCTGATCTCGCAGGACTCAACTGCTTCCATCTCAGAATTCGGCCAGCTTACTGTGTTGGCGTTGAGTTAGCCAAAGTCAACTTTGCCGTGCAGATTTGAGC
>JAAUTN010000692.1 GCA_012031415.1 Leptolyngbyaceae cyanobacterium SM1_4_3
TTTTAAGGTTTCACTTTCTGCGGCTTTTAGAGCTAAAATTAATAACCTTTAGGGTTAATTTACTTTGATTTTTCAGAGAGGAAGCTAGATGTCGCGATATAGGGGCCCACGCCTCAGGATTGCACGCCGCCTGGGTGAATTGCCAGGGTTAACGCGCAAAAGTGCAAAACGGGCATATCCGCCTGGTCAACATGGACAGGCTCGCAAGAAACGCTCAGAATATGCGATTCGTTTGGAAGAAAAGCAAAAACTGCGCTTCAACTATGGTGTTTCAGAACGGCAACTCCTCCGCTATGTGCGGAAGGCACGCCGAGCTGCTGGTTCAACTGGACAGGTGTTGCTACAACTGCTGGAAATGCGTTTGGATAATACGGTGTTTCGGATGGGCTTAGGCCCGACAATTCCGGGAGCACGTCAGTTGGTGAATCATGGTCACGTGACGGTCAATGGCAGAGTGGTAGACATTCCAAGCTATCAGTGTCGAGCCGGTGATGTGATTGGTGTGCGAGATAGCGATCGGTCACGTAAACTGGCGGAGGCGAATTTACAGTTTCCCGGTTTGGCTCACTTGCCTAGCCACTTAGAGTTCGATAAGAACAAAATGGAAGGAAAAGTGAACGGTGTGGTAGAGCGCGAATGGGTGGCTTTGCCAATTAATGAACTGCTTGTGGTTGAGTATTACTCCCGTCAAGCTTAACAATTTGCTGCTTATGTCAAATTTGGCTGCATCTGCGCGGCTGCGATGCGCCATCTAGTATTTAGCTATTCCTCAGAGCCTTCTGATTCCGTCGATCAGGAGGCTTTTGTTGTGGGGAAGGCAAGGGACAGGCAGCGTAGGGAAAACGTAGGTCAGTCAAGAAATAGGAGCTTGAGGCAGAAGGAAGAAGAGGAGCTTGAGGACACGCAAATTCTTTTAACTCCGGCTTTCCCACCCTCTGCCTTATCCTCCAATTTGCGACATGGTGCGAGCATAGGCTCCGGTTGCGCCTGACTCTCGCATCTTGAAGTTAATGTCAGGTTTTGCCGACATTAATTCCCTCACTTGGATACGGATCTCTTCTAATGGGACATTGGCGCGAAGCATTGCCTTTAGGTTAAGCTGGGCAGTTTCGTTCAGTAGACAAGGGCGGAGCCAACCGTCTGCTGAGAGCCTCATGCGGTTACAGCGATCACAAAAGCATTCCGACATTTGGCTAATGAAGCCGAGTGTTCCTTTTGCTCCTGGAATTCTAAATACATCAGCAGGGCCGTTTCCTTTCACTTGTCCTTCTGTCAGTCCCCAGCGTTCTCGGATTTGTTGTCGCAAAAATTCAGAATCAACCCAACCTTTCTGGTCAAATAAGGCTGCGTTGCCGATTGGCATGAATTCGATGAACCGGACATGCCATTCTTGATCAAGGCTAAGGGCTGCCAAATTTAAGACTTCATGATCGTTGATTCCAGGAATCACAACAACATTGAGTTTTAGCGGATTAAACCCGACTTGATAGGCTGCCTGAATGCCGTTCCAAACCTGTTGCCAGCGAGAGCGCCCTCGCCGCCCAATGATCCGATCAAAGGTTTCAGGTTCTAGAGAATCTAAACTAATGTTAATGCGGCGAAGTCCGGCTTCATGTAAGCTCTGCGCTAGATTCGCTAGCAAAAAAAGCGTTAGTTGTCATAGATAGATCTTGGGTTTCAGGAAAGGCAGCAATCGAGCGAACAATTTCCACGACACCCGAACGCAACAACGGTTCGCCCCCCGTCAGCCGAAAGCGAGTAAAGCCACAGGGAATAAACACCGCTTGCAGGAGCGTTAAGAGTTCTGCATCGGTCAACATTTCCTGCTGTTGAAGGGACGCTAATTCTTCGCCTTCCGGCATACAATACTGACACTGAAAATTACAGCGATCAATCAGGCTGATGCGAAGGTAATCAACGACAGGATTCACAGGCGCAATTAACCATACTTCAAAGGTTAGGATGATTGTAACGAAAGCGTGATTAGATTCGCTGAGAGCCGACTGAGGAATTTTCTATGATTAACCTTGAATCAGGTTTGGTTACAGTGAATCAGTTTGCTGTTTCTGGCTCCAGCGATCCAAACCGATTGGGTGGCCAATAGCGCATAAACGCTTTTCCGATCAGCCGATCGCGGGGCACATATCCCCAAAAATGGCTATCAAAGGCGTTGTTGCGGTTGTCACCCAGCACGAAAAAAGCATCAGATGGAAGGGTTTCGGGGCCCCAAGCGTAGTCTGGTGGTGCAGCAATGTAGGTTTCCTGAAGCGGTTGGTTGTTGACGTAAACTGTGCCTTGCTTGATTTCGATCGTGTCGCCGGGAAGACCAATCACTCGTTTCACAAAAGGCGTGTCTGAGTGAATGTTAGCTCCTTGCATCATTTCAAGTAACCGATCGGTTGGGCGGAAGAGTACAATATCCCTACGCTGAGGAGAAGTGGTGTGATAAATTGCGCGATCGGTGACAATTCGATCATTCACCGCAAGGGTCGGAGCCATCGACTCAGAGGGAATGTAGTAAGTTCTGTAGCGATTGGCAGAGCAGGCAGTGCTGAATCCAAACAGCGCAGATGCCATAATCACTATTGCTCTGATGCGAATTCGCGGCATAGTACAAGGGTTGCAGTCGTACTGATGGTGAGGTTAAACGGGGTTGAACAATCTTTTAGAAGTTGTCGAAACGGAAATTTCCGATCATCCATGTCTGAAACCTCAGCAATTTATGCGAATCATTGTGCGATCTTTATTGCCGCTAGGAGAAGGCATTTTGCTTGATCCCTTCATGGGTTCTGGCTCAACGATTGCGGCAGCGGCGGCGGTTGGTTACACCGCTTTGGGAATTGAAATTGATCAGCACTACTATGAGTCGGCTCTAGAAATTATTCCAAAACTGGCCGCTCTTTATCCTGACTTTAAAGGCGATCGGCTTGAGTGGGTGCCTGAAACAAACAGCAAGAAGACTACAACTGCAAAGGTAACTCAGTTCACTCAACGTTCTTTTACCGTTCTAGACTCTAGACAATTGTTCTGAC
>JAAUTN010000693.1 GCA_012031415.1 Leptolyngbyaceae cyanobacterium SM1_4_3
AAAAGTTTGTAGGGGGCGTGGCATTCGGGCAAGAATTTTGGGTCTAGTTCCAGGGTTTACCTGCCGAATGCTACGCCCTTACAGAGAACATAAGCTGCTTCTCAAACATCCTCTCAGCTACCTCCGAGGATAGATGAATAATTATTCAGTTGAAAGCTTCCTTAAAATAACAAGGTTACTAGCCGTTAAAGCATACGAACCTGATCATCCAATTACCAATAACTGCTAAAAAGAGAGGTTTTAATCTAATGCATCAACCGTCATCAGAAAATGTCAGGCTTGCTCAAGAACACGCAGAAGAGTCATGGCAGCACGGCAAACAGATCTGCAAGATCGGGCGATCGCTCGAAGCTCAAGGTTCTCAACAACTAGGACAGGAGACCCAGCAGGCTGGTGAAAAGATTCAGCAGCACGCAGAAAAGTCGCTCACTTTTGCACAGATTGCTCAAGCAGGAGGCACAAAAGCAACCGCCGCCTACGAGCAAGCCGTTGAAGAACACTCAAAAGCGGCTCAGATTCACGTAGAGATTACTAAAAAATATTTGAAGGAAGCCAAGAATAGAAATTAAATAAACTGTACAGTCTGTGGAATGGGCATCTTGCCCGTTCAAGCAGGTGAGACATTCACTCCACAGGTTATTTAATCCGCAATCCTAAGCATCGTGGCTCTAATAACTCCAGAATTCTTGCGTAGGCTGGGCAAAGCAGAGTTTGCCCAGCCAGATGCAATTCTTGAAAGATGGGCACGGGCGATGCCCTTTGCCCATCCTACAGTTAACTGAAATGAGTCCTCGTTCAATGTTGTTTTAGGTAATACCAATTCTTTATGAAGTTGCGCTGAACAAGGGGCTTAAGCCCCTTGTTCCACCAGGGTTCATTCTGTGCAGGCTCAAATTAAATTGGTATAGGGTTGTTTCAGGTAAGACTGAAACCGCTCTTGTGCCTGGTTGACAGATAGATTTTGCGTCCAGTATTCGATCAAGGTATGACCAAACGCCCAGGCATTGCGATCGGGAGAAGGAGGATTCTCTAGCAGCAGCGGCCAGAGCGATCGCAGGTCAAAATTTAGCGCTTTTGAACCGCCTGGATTTAGCAGTGAGAACAGGTCATACGCCATCTGAAGTTTGCCAATGAAAACGGGCAGTTGCTCAACCGGAATTTGTTCTGCCAGGACATAGGCCAGGGCTGGCGATCCGGTGGATAGGGTAGAAATGAATTGCAGCACCGGACTTTTGAGGAAAGCGGCTAATCCTTGTGTAGTCGTCATTTGAAAGGTGTAGCGATCGATAATTTTGGCAGCAGCAACGGTACGAGCGTCCAGGTTTTGCAGAAAGCGGGCAAGTCGAAGCTGTTTTGCTGGGGCGATCGCCTCTACTAGCGCCACCGACAACACATCTACGTTCCAGGCAACCCGTCCTGTCTGGGAATCGGCGGTGACAATGGGCAACACCTGATTGCAAAACTCACCTAAAAGCTGAGCGCGATATTCCGTCGCTTCTCGAATCGCTTTCTCTTTAGGGCGATCGCCCCACTGCCAATCGTAGGGCGGTTCCCACTCGCGCAAAGGACGCAGCCGATCGACCTGAGTAACAATGGCGATCGCAGGTAAATCACTCACTTCTGCCTGCATATCTTGAAGGAAATCGACATCCATTTGCAGCGCCGGATCGAGGGCAGGAGTCACCAACAGCAGCAGATCGGCATCGTTGGCATAATCCAACACCAGTTCTCGAAAGTCAGTGCGGTCTGCCTGTTCATATCCTGGTGTATCCCACAGAGAGAGCATTTGCCCAGACTCAGTTTGCCACTGATAATTCTGCATCTGGTCCGTGCTGGGCAGCATATCCACCACTGCCAGGTCAGCCTGAAACAACGTGTTGATCAAACTGCTTTTTCCCGATCCGGTGCGCCCTACTAATAGAATGCTGACTGGCTTTTGCTCAACCCCCTCAACGGGTTCTGCTTGAGTGAGAATTTCTCGTAAAGTCTGAGTTTTTGCCTTAGGAAGCGTTGGTTCTGGTGCAGGTGCAAGTCCCGGCAGCGTGCCTGTAGATCCGCTGTAGAGGGCGATCGCCTGCTGACACAAATTTCGCAGTGCCGCCTCGCGTAAAAGCTGGCTCAGATTTACCAAAAGCTGCTGGGTTGCGCGATTGTTGTAAGGCTCTGTCACCTGCCTCGCCGCCGCCGCCACCGGATTGAGCAACCACTGCGCCCAGTTCCACGCTTGCCACAGCTTCCGGGCAGATGGCTCTAGCTTGCGGTACACTTCAAATGCCTGATAAGCCTGACCAACGGTGAGTTGATTGAGCGCGGGAGAAAGCTTTTGCATCCACGCGTCCATATCATCTACCGTGCCGCGAATCAGCCCGTATGCCTGGGGCACGTAGATGTTGAGCAACGGATATTGAACTTCGGGATGGTAGATGTGGGCGATCGCCACCACCACATCCTGACAGCGCCGCCAAAACGTTGCCCAATCTTCCCATAGGGGCAAATCATTCTGCGTTTCCTGAAGAATCTTTTGGACTGCGGCTTCTGCCTTGCGGGTTGCCTCATCCCCCAGCAGCGGAGCCTCCTCAGCGGCAGATAATTCCTCGCTTACCTCTGCCAGTACCGCTTCGACCTGCTTGACCGCAGGCTGCGTCCAGCGCACCAGCAGCCACCGCCAACCCACAAACAGCAAAATGAACACGCCCCAAATCCAGCTAATGCCCCAAGTCTGAATCTGCCATCCCGCTGCGGCTAATAGAAAAGTTACAATAGTGGCGATCGGAAGTGCTAGTACTGCCCATTGCCATCGCTTTAATCGCACCATGACCCTATGCTCAGAGACTTGTCTCCAGTGTAGGTAAGTTTCAAAGGGTTGGATGCGTGTTCCATTGCTTGCAACCCCGCACTATACTGATTTACCCATTTGAAAGATGCTGTAAGTCGTATAGGCAAAGGATTAAACTGTACTCTCGAAAGAATAAGCGATCGAAGCAACGCATTAAGCCGTTGCAGTTAAGCATTAAGCCATTGAACTGA
>JAAUTN010000694.1 GCA_012031415.1 Leptolyngbyaceae cyanobacterium SM1_4_3
AAGTCTCGGTAAGCACCTCGTGCTTCTTGGGGAATTGCAAATCCTTGATTTCGCAACGTTGAGGCAACTGTCTCTAGTTCTTCCACCACAGAACGCATTGCAGGAGCAGTACTAGCATTAAAGGGTGGCATCAGCACCCAAGATAGCTCTTGTGCCACCGCATCTAACTGGTCACGTAGCCAAAGACCTGCATTAACGGTCTGTTGACTAAACAATTGGGCGACAGATAAGGAACGAGAGAGAGAAGTGTTTTGTTGCTCTATTTTCTGCTGTTCGTTTGCTTCTGAAAGTTGTGTTTGGTAGAGCCATTCAGCTAAATCCGGACTGGTTAACAGAGTAGCCCACTCCTGCCAAGTTAAATCTTGCTCAAGTGAGTACGCTGGCGATTGCAATTTTGGCAACAGCGTTGTTAGTTTCAGTTGAAACGAATCCGGTAAAGTAGTTTGAAAAGGCGAAGCGGGTAGAGAGATTGCAGCAGGGTCAAGACAGTTTAGATCTAATAAAAGCGCATTAGAGTCAGAGTTAAACCAATTTAGAGGAACGTGGTAGTTCCAGTTTGAAGCCGCACTCAAAGGAGCTAATTGCTGTTGCTGAAGCAGTTGATCGTGGCGAAGATAGCCACAAACCTGCACCAACATTTCCTCCTCCTGCACTACTAATAAAACATAGATGTGAGGTGTAAATTGAGGTAAGTCAACAATTGCTTTAGGTAAGTTGACAACTGTGTCTGCCAGGTTGCCAACCGCAACTAAGCAAAGGGAGAAAGAGCCAACCTGTAAGTTACAAACTGCCTCAAGCAAATTCGCATATTCAGGTTTAAGAATCGAGCAGTGAGTGTGACTCACGTTTAGCTCAGGCGACCATTCTTCTAACCACTGAATGAATCCACTGAACGCCAACATCTGTAAGTAAACGGGCCACTGCCGTTTAACGGTGGGGATTTGTTGGCTATACTGTACTGCTCGATCAATCTGGTTGGGCAACAGTTCAATGCTTTCATCAAATAGGGATTCCCATTCGAGTAGATCAACAGAGTGTGAAGGGTGATTGTTCATGACGCGATTCTCCTAATATCTAAGTGGTGGCAGAGCCTGCGGGAAAACAGACTTGTTAAAGGATGGTTTTTAGCAACGGATGCCTCAGCTTCGGCTTGCTGAATGAGGGTAGATATTTGTTCGTCTAGGGCAGTTTCAATCTGACGGTCAAGGTCTTGAAGGCGATCGGGATCAGCATAGGTTTTGGCTTTGTCTAGAATGCGATCGCCCAGGAGTTGCAGCAGTTTCTGTCGCACAGTTGCGCGAAACTCTTTCAATTTCATTAGGCGTGTTACTTGAAACTGTGCCTGTAAGCCAATTTGTGCTGCAATTTTGCCCATTGTTTGCCCTCTACAGTGAAATAGCTCATGCCTATCCCATGATGTGCCTTGGCAGTCTCAGGGGCTTTGCGCTGAAGATAGGTAAAACGAACATTGGTTGTTTGTTCAATTGCTTGATCCAGGCAGCTTAGGAACTGTTCGCGGTAGAAAGTGAGAAATTTGTTTTTTTCTACCTGAGTTTCTGCATCTTCAAGCGACTGCTCTACTGCCGACAGTGTTTCAGAGTCAGGCTGATCGAGCGACTCAGCAGGGATGGCACCGCCGCGAACATAAACTCGGTATTGACGCAACTGCGTTGCCAAAGTTTGCAGTTTATTTAAGATGTTTTCTTGGGTATTGATTGAAGGAGTTTGCTCTAAATAAGTAGCAATACGATCCAATTGCTCAGGTGTAGGTGGTAAGCATCGAGCCTTACCTTTCAGCATTCCAGCTTGCCGCTGTTTGAGCCGATCCTGACGGTAAACTGCGTGATATGACTGCAACAGTTGACAGGCTCGCTTCACTTCATCAGAAGTTAAAGCATAAAATTCAGCAAGAATTCGCTGCACCTGATCGAGGCTAGTTTCATTCAAAATTACCCAATCTGTAACTAAATAAACCCCATGCTGAAGCAGAAACAGATTTAGTTCCCGATGTTGTCTAACACGACGAACGACCCAAGTACTCAGTGATGCTCGGTTGGGATCAAAGGTGAGTAAGATCTCATTAGCCAATGATTGATATTGAGAAGAACTGTCTAGGGAAGCTTGTAGCCCATTGTCATCTAAGACAAAAGGAAATAGCTCTTGACGAGTAAACCCGTGATGAGAGCCAAACTGAAATTCTAATTTTATGCAGACTTGCTCAATTTGGTGGGAGATGAAACAGCGAAGACAACGATTTGCAGCATCGCGATCGCCCCCATCATTCGACCCTTGCCATACCTTCATTAATTCTCGTTGAACAGGGGCATCTGATAAATCAGCTTGGCTAGCCCAGGTAAACTGCTTTTGAAAGAAAACTTTGGCGATCGCCACCTCTTCTTCCCGTCGCTGTCCAGTCCCATCAATCCGTACTAACCGCCAGTACTTTGACGCAGAACCCATGATGTCTTCCTTGTGGACTAACTGAATTACCATAACTCTCTGCATTGTTACTGCTATGTCTCACGGCAGGGTCTCCTATTACTATTTCTTAATTCTGGAGAACAAGACGTATGCAGGGAGGGAAGAATTTGCTTCTCGTGGCAATCTACTTATCTATACTGGTCAGATTCAGGCGAGGTTCACGCCTACTGCAAAAAAAATCAAAACTTGAACAGGATTTTTACAGCATTTCCTGCATACGTCCTTAACGCCCAAAAACATATTGAATCGAATGGACAAGTTCAGAGTGAATCAAGACTTTAGCCCATCACTCACACTGTATTTTCTACCAAACTAGAAAGGAGTAAAACATGGCTTCCTATAACTTAGGCACCTTACCTGTTAACAGTCCCATCACCAGAAACAACTTCTCTGTAACTCCAACACAACCTACAGATGTGTTCGGCTTTAGAGTTCAGGGCGCTAGAAAACTTGATGTGTCTCTTACGGATATCGGCTTTGGCGATGATGCTGATTTGAGATTATACCGTGATAATGGCAACGGTATTTTTGATGCAGGCGATCGCT
>JAAUTN010000695.1 GCA_012031415.1 Leptolyngbyaceae cyanobacterium SM1_4_3
GGCGAGAAAGTTGCCACTCAGTTTCGTTGCCATTGTCTAGTAAGATTGTGCGACAACCTGCTGAGCGACCAGCAGCAACATCATGGAGAATGTCACCAACGAACCAAGACGAACGTAAATCGATTGCATGTTCCTCGGCAGCTTGGTAGAGTAATCCTGGCTGTGGTTTGCGGCAGTTACAGTCAACCGTATAGGACGGAATGATTCCATCTGGATGATGGGGACAATAATAAAAGCCGGAAATCGTTACTCCAGCTTGCTCTAACATCGACTGAAGCTGATGCATCATGGGCGCAAGGGCAGACTCAGCGAAATAACCCCGCGCTACTCCCGACTGATTAGAAATAATGATGAGCAAATAGCCTGCTTCATGCAATAAACGCAAACCTGCGACTGCACCTGATGTTAACACTAAACGAGCAGGATCGACGTTGTAAGGAACATTCTCGACCAGGGTTCCATCTTTATCTAGAAAGACAGCACGACGATAGTTTTGCATTATTAATCTGACATAGATTGATAGGCAGGAAAGGACACTTGCTGAATACTTGCTGAACACTTTCTAAACACTTGCTAGTCAATGACATGCTAGGGCCAGGAAGTTTCCCGCATGGGTAATACTGTCACCTCTGGGATCACGGTTTCAGCAGGTTGCATCAACACATAGCGAATAGTATCTGCAACGTTGCGCGGATCTTGTAACACATTTGGATCAATATCTGGAAAGCGATCGAGAAGGAAAGGAGTACGCATTCCACCTGCCACAATTGCTGTGACTTTGATGCCACAAGCTCTCGCTTCCACATGCAGAGCATGATTGAAACCCATCAACCCCCATTTGCTTGCATGATAGACAGAGGCATTCGCCCAAGCTCGTTTTGCTGCTGTAGATGCAATATTTACAATATGACCTCTACCTTGTTGCTTCATGATTGGTAGAATCATTTTTGATAGGACAAAAGGTGCTCGCAAATTAACTTGCATGACCCGATCCCAGTCTGCGATTGACAGTTCTTCAATCGGCAGCGTCACATCAGTTCCAGCGTTATTCACTAAAACATCTATGCGACCATACTGAGCAAGAATTTTTTGAGTAGCCGTTTCAATCTGCTGATCGTCTGTGATATCGAGCGTGAGTGCCATTGCTTCGAGTCCTCGATCTCGAATTCCGGCTGCCACTTGTTCTGCTAAATCACTCCTTAAATCGGCTGCAATGACGCTTGCTCCAGCTTCCGCCAAAGTTTGACAAATTGCGGCTCCAAGACCGCGTCCACCGCCAGTGACCAGAATAACTTGTTGACTGAGCGTTTGCATAGGTGGTGAAATCTCCAAATCGATGAAATATTAGATGAACGCTTGATTGATGAACGAGCGAATTCTTTTGTTGATGAAATTAAACTAAGCGAGTGTTGGATAAGGAGTTTGCGGGACAGGTAAATGAGTGTCAAGAGAATACTCAGATGCCGCTTGTAATCTAGGTTCCCATCTCGCAAATGGTTCAACATCGCTGGGTGCACTAAGCAACTGCTCCTCAATCAGTTCGCAAAGCAGGTGAATGATCAGAATTTGAACCTCCTGAATTCGCTGCGTTTCCTGAGCCGGAACCACAATCGGAATGGTTGCCTTTGTCCGCAAATCGCCACCGTCTTTGCCTAATAGGGCAATCGTCGTCAGATTGAGCCGTTGAGCCGCTTCAAACGCGGCAATTAGGTTAGGGGAGCGTCCGCTAGTGCTAATGCCGAGCAGCAAATCGTCCGGTTTAGCGAAAGTTTCGACTTGACGAGCAAAAATGCTTTCATAGCTGACATCGTTCGCCCATGCCGTTAGGAAAGCAGAATCAGCAGTGAGTGCCATGGCTGGAAGTCCGGCTCGATGCGGGCAGCAAAATCGTCCTACCAATTCAGCAGCCAGATGCTGAGCATCAGCAGCACTACCCCCATTTCCACAGATAAGCAGCTTTCCGCCTCGCAAAAAACAATCGGTGATGGCTTGAGATGCTGCCTGAATCGCAGGACGAAGCAACCGCTGGGAGCGCTGCACTGCCCTTAGCATCGACTCAAATCCTTGATCAAGAATTGCCAATCCTGCTTCCGTGGCAACTAGCGGCTCTGGAACGCTCAGCACTTCCTCATAGAGCGCGGCAACGGCACTCGTCACTTTCTGCCAAGTAAAATGATCTTGGGCACGCCGAATTGCTTGCCGTCCAAATAGGCTGATTAGATGAGGATGAGCAAACAAATGATTCAGGCGTTCTGCCAGTGCTTCAGGCTGGTTAGGCGAGATCAAATAGCCGGTTTCTCCATCCTTCACTGTGAATTTAACGCCGCCCACATTTGCCCCAATTACGGGCGTTCCGCAAGCCATTGCTTCGATTGGAGTAATACCAAACGGCTCATACCAAGGCGTTGTAATGAAAACATCAGCCGCACTGTAATAATATTTCAGCACTTCTCTACCTTTTCGCCCCACAAAAGTGACCTGTGAAGCAATACCCAACTCCTGCGCAATTGCGTGAAGGCGACCAATTTCTGGCGTTAGTTGCGGATCAGGTGTTTCACTTTCACCACCCACGATCAGCAAGCGTGAGGGCAAATCTTGCTGCTTTTGCCAGTCAGCAAACCCTCGAATAACCGTATCAACTCCCTTACGCGGAACCATGCGACCTAGCTGTAGAATCAACCGTTCGTCTGGTGGCAAACCCAAAGTTAGACGAGCACGTACTTTATTGATAGCCCAAAATTCAGTGGGATCAAATCCGCAAGGAATAATGCAAATTCGAGTCGGGTCAGCAGCATAGAGAAGCAGTAAATCCTCTCGATCTTGGGGGCATTCTGCGATGATTCGATCCGCTTCTCGTACAATGCGATCTTCAATTGCAAACCGCTCATCTGGAAAACTATCCGCCTGTCCCTGATGCTGCCGTCTAACGCGCCCCAGAGCATGAAAGGTAATGACGAAAGGGATATTCATCAAGCGTTTAATCTCTGCTGCCACCAAACCAGACATCCAGAAATTAGCGTGAATTAA
>JAAUTN010000157.1 GCA_012031415.1 Leptolyngbyaceae cyanobacterium SM1_4_3
TGGCGCTATTCAATGCAGAGCCGTTAAACACCGCGCCCCGCAAATCGGCATTGCTAAAATTCGCTTCTTTCAAGTTGGCGTTGCTGAATTCTGCTTGCAGTAGAGTCTGACCTGAATAGTCTTTAACACTGGCATCGGCATCATCATAAGCCCGAATCGCTGCGGAACTGGCAGCCACGGCAGGCATTGGCAGCATGACTAATAGGGCTGCAATCAAAACTAATAGAGTCAAGACAAATTTAGGAAGCTGTAAACGCATGGCGGGTAGAATAATGCAGCAAGTGGCTTCATTAAAATTAACATTTGATGGGTCACTTGCGCTTTCTGCAAATATTGCGTTATGCCCTAATTTTGCTGTCCTGGGTGAGAGGGTTCCAAGATTTCGCCCACTACTTCTTGGGGTGCGTAAGCAGGTGGATAAGGCGTTGATACCCGATCTTTTGAACCGTTTGCAACCGCGCCCAAAACCGACACGCCAGCAACCTTCAAGTCTTCTAAAGCCTGCTCTAATTGCGATCGCTTCAGCTTTCCAAGACGTGAAACCAGAACCATGCCATCGGCGCGAGCCGTTAACAGCAGCGCATCTGCGTAGCCCATCAGCGGTGGCGTATCATAAATCACTAAGTCGAATGTTTTGTGGAACTCTTCCATCAGGCTTTGCATTCGGCGCGACGCAAAGAACTTGGGTGGATCAGGGGGAGCCGAACCCGCTGTTAAAACAAACAGGTAATCTTCCTTTGACAATCGCTGAATTGCCTGATGGGGCGTAACGCTCGCAGAAATCAAGTCGGTTAGCCCTCGCGTGTTGTTCACGCCCAGGTGCCCGTGCAGGCTGGGACGACGCAGATCCGTATCCACCAACAGGACTCGTTGCCCCATTGCAGCGGCAGCCTGTGCCAGGAAGATTGCCACTGTAGATTTGCCGCTGTTAGGGACAGCAGAACCGATAACCAGCGATCGCACCGGAGCATCAGGATTGAGCAGCCGAATATTAGTCCACAGTGAGCGAAATGCTTCTACAAAAGCCGGATCAATCGGACGATGCCCATTACCATTGCTCATCGCGCCTCGACTCATCTGCAACGACTGAGCGATCACATGGGCAGTACTAGCCGAGTCTTCAAGCTCTTCATAATAGGGAATAACCCCCAAAATAGGCAGCTTGGTAACATCTTTAATTTGCTTAGGCGTATAGAGGAAGTCACTCAGCTTATCGAGCAGTAAAGCTGTGCCAATGCCGATCAGCAAACCTAGAACGATACCTAGAGCCGCATTGCGAGTCACACTTGCCGAAACGGGAGAAGGTTCACCGGGCGGAGTTAACACCTGCCAGGGAATCTCTTCCTGGGCAGCATCAATGCGGAGCGCCTCCCGCTGCGCCAGGAACAAGCTCAAGTTTTCTGTGGCAATTTGCAGTTCGCGCTGAATATCGGTGTACTGGCGACTCACCTCAGATAACTGGTCAATTCGTACATTAATGTTGCCGATCGACTCACTCAAAGCCTGATCGCGGGTTTCCAGTTCCCGAACGCGGCTGGCAACCTGCTCTAGAACCCGCTGACCTTCCTGGCGCAGAAGTGGATAAAGGCTCTCCCGCTGATCGGCTAGCGTCTGCATTTCTTCACTATTTTCCAGAAACAGGGATGAGCCTTGAGCCATTTGGCTATTTACATCTAAAATCAGATCTAGCAGCCTTTGGTAGCGGGCATTTTGAGTTAGGGCGGACGAGGCACCTGCTTCAGCCGACTGAGCTAGTTCTGTTTCCAGTTCTGCATAGAGCGATCGCGCCTGCTGTAACTCCAATTGAGTTTCCAACTGCTGGCTAGTGAATGCGCTCGTTTGTCCCGATAGCTCACCCCCCTTAGAGTCAGGGTCAATCAGATTGTTTTCCTGTCGCAAAACCTGTAGCCGTTGCTGCTGCTGATTTACCTGACTCTGTAGCGGATTAAGCTGTGCTTCAATAAAATCCAGCCCTGTGCGAATCTCTGCTTGCCGTTCCTCAAGGCTGTACTCCAAGTAAGCCTCAGAAACCGCCTCCAGTGCAGCCCGCACCAGTTCAGGGTCAGGATGTTGATAGCCAACGACCAGAATGTTTTTGCCGTCACTGAGATGCTTAAGCTACTAATAAAAGCCCCGTAATTCAATCCGGGAAACTGTCCCTGAAGGTCTTCAACAATTGGATTGATCACACTAGGACTTTGTAAAACTTTGAGTTGAGTCTCGGTGATCGCAGGTTGCTCAGAGTTTGGTCGCGTTCTGCGACGGCTTAAAGAGTCAGGATTAGAAGAGAGAACTTCTGTCTCTACGCTCACAGGATTCACTAAAATTTCCATCCCCGACTGATAAACAGGGGTATCAGTTAAGGCCTTAAATACGGCTGCGGCGGTAATAGCGGCTGCAATACCTAAAATCAGCAGCGCCTTACGTCGGATAGCGCCTACAGTCTGACCGAGATCTAACCCGCCTTCCTCCCCGGTGTCAGTTTGGATCGCATCAGCCGGAAGTATCCGTTGAGAATATTGGTCAGCCTTCATCTTTGCCCCCGCAAATTGAGTGAATCGTGTTGCCAGCAGTGAGTTTCAAACCGCATCAATCGAATATTCTGAACGGAGTCCTGAGAATCGAGAAGAACCGATCCAGAGGAGTCAGGATTGTTCCTAACGTATCTGAAATGCTGGCTAAACTGGAGCGCCCAACAATAACAACATCGTTATTTTGCAAAATCGGGTTTTCTTCGCTAATTCCCTGAGCAAAGTCAACGGAGATACGCTCTTCCATCACCGTGCCGTCGGGGTTAAGCCGCACGAGTCGCACGGTGCCTCTACGGGCGCGAGTGTTAAACCCGCCAGCAGAGAGAATAGCCTGGTTCATCGGGGTATTAGGCGGAACTTCCACCACTCCTGCCTCAGTCACCTCGCCCACCACCGTTACCCTGATGCTGTCGGGTGAAAAGCTAGCGCTGCCGTACAGGGATGCATCTTCCGAATTGAGGGCAGTTGCGGTGGGCACAACAATCGTGTCACCTTCCTGCAAGACGGCATCTTGACGTAGATCGCCTTCAAGCAGCAGTGCCCGCAGGTCAATTTCAAATACCTGCTCTTGCCCCGCGCTAGTAGGTCTACGAACTTCGATTCGTCCGATATCAGCCATTGACTTGATGCCGCCCGCAACCTGAATGGCACGAGTGACAGTTGGTGGTCTGCCCGTCACATTTAGCCCACCTGGAACGCCTGCTTCGGAGGTTCTAGCGGTGCCTGTAACGGTGTAGGTGCCGGGGCGAAACACTTCACCCACAATGGCAATATTGACAGCGGGGCTTTCGTCTGGAGCAAAACTGGCGGAGGCAAGTCGGGAGGTTTCGAGCAGGTCAATTTGGTCGGCGGTGGGCACAAAAATTGTGTCGCCATCGCGAAGCGCCAGGTCGTAGCGCAAATCACCCGTTGCCAATAGCTGCCTCAAATCTACGCTAATCACTTGCGGGGTGCCAGATCGTTGAGGACGGCGAATCTCAACTCGGCCAATGTCGGCGGCAAGGGTCGGACCTCCGGCTGTTTGTAAAGCTTGGGTGATGGTTGGGAATTGGGTGTCCTGACGCGGAACGGTGTAAGAACCGGGGCGGCTGACTTCGCCTGCAATCCCGATTTGAAAGGGACGGGGAACCAGTAGGGTTAGGGTGACGAGGGGCCGCCTCAGAAATTCGCTATACGCTGCTGAAACTACATCGGCTGCCTGAATGACGGTTAGCCCTTGAACGGAAACGAGTCCGGAGACGGGCAGGTTGATTGACCCGTCGATTAAAACCTCAAATTCGCCGCTATATTGGGGAAGCTGAAAGGTGTCGATGCGGATGCGATCGCCCGGCCCCAGGGTATATCCCTGATCTGCCTGGGCTGGATTGGGAGGTAAGCTAGTCCGATTGGTGTCATTTAGGGATGGTAGCTGAGCGGCGGCAGGAGCAAGGGGGCGATCGCCATCAAAGTCAACATCAGCCCTGCTGTAGCGTATGTCCACCTGAGTAAACCTGTAGAGCGCGTGTACAACATAAATCTTGTGTAAGTCCAGTGTGCAGAAGCTGTTCGATAGTTGTGCTGCTGTGATAGTCGTATGGTTTAGCCCTAGTGTTTCCGTTAAATTCACAATTCAGTTGAGACAGGAGTTAGAACAGGTGAACGGATTAGGATACCTTCTAATCTTTACGGCAGTACGTATCAAAATCCGGTTGATTCCCCTTAGTTGCTGAGGAATTTAATCTCTTGCTCAAAGAGAAAAGCCGAAGATGAAAACAGGTCAACTCACAGAAAAATACACTTTCCTTAGAAATCTTCATCTCATCAATGGTTAAGCCTAATATTCTTGTTATTTGTCGTAGTTTTTTACCCCAAGCAGGGGGAATTGAGGAATACGCTTACAATCGTTGTTTACAGAATCCAGACCAGGTTATCGTCGCTACGGCAGCTTGCGCTGAAGACCAAACATTCGATCGCCTCCAGCCGTTTCCCATCTATCGCTGGTCTGTCCCAAATTGGGTTCAGTCACCCCGTGGTTTAGGCAGTGTTCGCGTTACTAATTTCTGCCGACAGGTTCTAAGAATGACCTGTTCATGCTGGTTTGCAATCAAGCTATTTCGCCGCTATCGCTATGAATATATTGAGTGGTGTCATGGTTATGAATTCTCAGTACTTTTGCTTTTAAGCTACTTGCTGCCGATTCAATTCTTTATCTATTTGCATGGGGATGATGTACTTGAAATCGCTCAAAAACCACTGTCACGAATCCTCTTTAATTTGCTGCTCAAGCGAGCTAAAGGAGTGGTGTGCAATAGCTCTTTTACCCAGACTTTTCTCAAGACACATTTTCATTGCGCCACGTCAATGCACGTGATTAATCCTACCGTTCGACCTGACAAGTTTGGCAACATCAACTCAGATCGGCTGGATGCTTTACGCGGTCAGGTGCGGCAGAATCTCAACATCGCTGAAGCAGCCATTATCATTTTGTCTGTCGGACGATTGGTTCGCCGCAAAGGTTTCGATCGCATTATCAAGAACTTGCCAAACCTACTAAAAAGTCAACTGGATGTTCATTATTTGGTCTGTGGGCAAGGATGGATGGAGGCAGAGCTAAAAGTCCTTGCCGCAGAACTAAACGTGCAGGATCACGTTCACTTTTTGGGACCTGTGTCTGACCAGCAGCTAGCGGGCTGCTATGCTGCCTGTGACTTCTTTTCGATGCTTACCTTCTTTGACGAACAAGCCCACAGCATTGAAGGGTTTGGCATTGTTTACCTGGAAGCTGCTTACTTTGGCAAACCTGTTCTTGCTTCAAAGGTAGGCGGCGTAGAAGATGCTGTGATTCACGACGTGACAGGTCTACTGGTAGATCCCAACTCTACGGCTGAAATTTCTGAAGCGCTAAATCGGTTGTGCCAGGATCAGCAGTTGCGGGAAAGTCTGGGGCAGAGAGCAAAGACGCAGCTAGCCCCTAAAAGTTTGCATTGCTTACTTTACACGACCCCAGTTGCAGAATCGTGGATATAGGTTTGTACCAATTCTTTGTGAAGCTGCATAGAGCCAACAAGAGGCTTAAGCCCCTTGTTGCACCAGCGTTTATTTTGTACAAGCTCAAATTGAATAGGTATGAGTGATAGTCAATGAAGTCTCATTTAACTAAAAGACGGGAGGGCTACCCCTTGCGGGTATCTCTCCGAGATCGCCCCATCCGGTGAGATACAGCAAAATTCACAAAAACTTGACAGAGAGCTGACTAGTCTTCCTTCAACATAATTTTGTTTCAAATCAGAGCAACGTTGCAGTACGGGGTGTCCTAATGTAAAAATACGACCGCCTGCAACTCATTCCTCTGTAAAGATATCCGGAAAACCTTGTAATATCTCGAAAACTTGATTCAGGATTAGCTCTGGAACAAACGTTCAGCACTTTTGTTCATCAAATAAGAATTCAGGTCAGTTTTTCCTGTCTCCAACTAACCAGTGTTGCAAACAAACTAATGCTGCAAGGCTTGTAGCCTCTCTCAAATCTCAGAGCCAGCCAATTCCTACGCAGTCGAGCAGATAGCTTCTTCCAATGAAATATCAACTTCCTCCAGCTTTGCGTCAAATCATTAAAACAACCGGGTTTTGGAAAGACAACAAGTTAATCTTGCGGGAAATCAAAAAATTTCCAAATTTGATTTTTCTTGTTCTGGTTTTCTCTCTACTGACGGCCATCTTTGAAGGATTTGGTATCGGCTTTCTACTCACGTTTTTGCAAAACCTGGTAGAGCCAAATTCGGAACCTTTGCAAACTGGAATTCAGTGGATTGATGTCTGGTTTCTGGGCATTAATGCATCGCCGCTAAGTCGTCTGTACCGTATATCGGGGCTAATTTTGCTCTCGACCCTGTTGCGTGTTGTATTTGGCTATCTCGGTGCTATCTATGGGGATCTAGGTAGGATCAAGCTAATCAATAACTTATACAAACAGGTTTTTGAGCAGCTACAGTCAGTCAGCCTCCGTTTCTACGGGCAAACAAAGGCAGGCGAATTGTTGAACACCATGACTTCTGAAGTTTCTCAGCTTCAAGAAGCCGTTTCAACCTTCACCGCTATATTTGTGAGGTCGATGGTTGTGGTTGCCTACAGCGTTCTGGCTGTGGGCATTTCCTGGGAACTCACGGTACTAGCAGTCCTACTCTTTGGTTTGGCAGCAGCAGGAATAGCATCCCTAAATGGCTGGGTGCGAGAGTCTAGCTTCCCAGAATCTAGAGCCAGAGGCAGATTAACTTCTACCGCAGCAGAGTTTATCAACGGCATCCGCACAGTACACGCTTTTGGAACTCAAGAGTTTGAGCGACGACGGTTTTATAGCGCGAGTGATAATTTGGCAGTGGTGTCAAGGGTCGCATCGATGCGCTACGCAGTGGTGAAACCGATCGCAGAAGCCATTGCCAGTGTTGTCTTGATTGGAATTTTGGTGATAGGAATCAGTGTTTTTGTCGGCAACGGCAGCTTGACGATTGCTTCACTGCTCACGTTCATCTTCATTGTGATTCGGGCGGCTCCAGCAATCCAGGAGATTAGCGGACGGTTTTCTGCCATCAGCAGATTTCAAGGGCCAATTCAAAGCATCGAGAATCTGTTAAGTACTGCAAATAAACCTTATCTGCCCAATGGACATATTCAGTTTAGAGGGTTACAGCAGGGAATTGAATTTGTCGGAGTTGATTTTGGCTATGATGCTGCTGAATCACCTGTGTTGAAGGACATTACGCTAACTATTCCTAAAGGGCAAACCGTTGCTCTGGTGGGCGCATCGGGTGCCGGAAAATCAACGCTAGCAGATTTGATCATTCGGTTCTATGACCCGACGCGAGGCAAAATTCTATTTGATGGAATTGACCTGCGAGAGTTAGAGATTAGCTCGGTGCGCCACCGAATGGCGACCGTAAGCCAAGACACCTTTATCTTTAACTCATCTGTTCACAATAATATCGCCTATGGTTTGGACAATATTAGTGAGGCAGAGGTGCTAGAAGCAGCTAAACTAGCCAACGCTCTAGAGTTTATTCAAAAACTGCCAGAGGGTTTAGATACGGTGTTGGGCGATCGCGGTGTCCGTCTCTCTGGGGGGCAAAGACAGCGAATTGCGATCGCCCGTGCTTTGCTGAGAAACCCTGAAATTCTAATTCTCGATGAGGCAACGAGTGCCCTGGATTCCGTTTCTGAACGTCTTATCCAAAAGTCACTGGAAGAACTGTCTGTGGGACGCACCGTGATTGCGATCGCCCACCGCCTATCAACCATCATGAGAGCCGACCAGATCATTGTTCTAGAACAGGGCCAGATTGTGGAACAGGGAACTTATCAGGAACTCCTAAGTTTGCAGGGCAAACTGTGGAAATATCACCAGATGCAGCATGAGGCAAGCTAAGGGATCTGCGTTTATTTAAGATCCCATTTTTCAAGGCGCGGCTGAGCCGCGCCTTGAAAAATGGGACTTTATTTTTATGCAAGTCCCTAAATACTTCTGATGTAGGTTGGGCAAAACTCGAATAGTGGCAATTTTCGCTGCTGGGCATCTTCCGTAAAGATCTTTCCAAGTTGAATTCGTAAGGATCTGAACCAGATGGGTAGGAGCCTGTAGGTTACTATAGAGAGTGTCTATTTTCTCAAAATCGACCTATGCTGCGAGAAGATCTTAAAAAAGAACTAGACAAGCTAAATGATGAGCAACTTAAGAAAATTGCTGATTTCATAGCTTTCATTGAGTTTCAGTCCAAACAAGTTGCATCGGCTGTTCCCTTTTGGCAAAAAGCAACACCATCCGACAGGGCTAGAGAATTTCGTGAATGGGTTCTACAACTCCCTCAAGGCAGTCCGAGTCTACAAGACGAGGCCTTTAGCCGTGACAGTATTTACGAATAATGACGGGATATTTGCTTGACACTAATGTTGTTATGCGATTCTGCAATCCTTCCGATATGCAGCATGAGCTTGCAACAGATGCAATCTCTCGTTTACTTATGCAATCAGATGAATGTTTACTTGTGACGCAAGTAATTATTGAGTTCTGGGTTGTTGCCACAAGACCAACTCAAGTCAATGGCTTGGGCTGGACTGTAGAACAAACCAGAAGCACAATAGATCAACCTCTTGATCGTTTTCTATTCTTGGAGGAATCCCCGCAGATTTTTCCAAATTGGCTGAACTTAGTCACAACTGATAGAGTGATGGGTAAACGCACTCATGACGCTCGTATCATTGCAGCCATGCTTGCAAATGGAATTACACATCTCTTGACCTTCAATCCAAGCGATTTTGCAAGTATATCAAGTATTACAATTGTTCATCCACAAGATTTGCCTCCGTTTTATGCTGATGAGCCATAGCGTTGGCGATTGCGACATAACAAATCAATAAAACCGACCGCCGAGAGGTTATCTGTGAGAATTAGAAGTTATCTGCGGCGGCTCATCTCACTCATTTTACAGAGGGATGCATAAGTTCTGTTATTCTGCTTATTGTCAGGACTACTATCAGGCTTCGTTTCTCGACCAGCATTTTTAGTGGGGCAACGGGTGTGATAATTCAAAAGAAGCACTGGAACTGGATTCTGCGGCTAGCAGGTTGGGGCATGAGTGGGGCGATCGCCAGCCTTACTGCGCCTGCCCTTGCCCAGCTTAATCTCACCCCTGACGCTGCTCCCGGTCGTGACCTGGGAACCAGAATAGAAGCACTGACTCCCCTAATTGATCAAGTTCAAGGTGGAACCCCACAAGGCGATAATCTTTTTCACAGTTTTTTAGAACTGAATGTGCGTGAAGGGCGCAGCCTCTACTTTGAAGATCCTGGAGTCAGGAATATCCTGAGTCGCGTTACCGGGAATGATCCCTCTGACATCCTCGGAACTCTGGGAGTGGGGGCACCAGGCGCACCGGGCGGAGCTAATTTGTTCCTGATTAATCCAAATGGAATCATCTTTGGGCCAAATGCCAGATTAGATATCAATGGATCGCTACTTGCAACAACCGCTAGTGCCATTCAGCTAGGTGAGCGAGGAGTGTTTAGCGCAACGGAACCCGAAACCAGCACCTTACTCAGAGTTAATCCAACTGCTTTATTTTTCAATGCCGCAACAAACTCTCCCGTCGTTAATCAGTCCCGTTCCCCTAGCCTAGAGGGAAACTTAAATTCAATTAACGGCCCTACAGGGCTACAGCTTCCAGGTAATCGAACACTGGCTTTGGTAGGAGGAACCGTAGAACTGGGGGGAGGCAACTTAACGGCCTTTGGTGGAAGAGTAGAGTTAGCAGGAATTAGTGAAGGAGGCGTTGGGCTAGCTCAAAATGGGACAGGATGGGATTTTCGCTACCAGGATGTGATAAGTTTTGGCGATATTCAGATGTCTCAGGCTGCGTTTGTGGATGCAAGTGGGAGTGTCGGCGAGGAAAGCGGCAGTATTCATTTGAATGCTAGAAATATCACCATGAGTGAAGTGAGTCGCCTACAAGCTGGCATTCGTCCAGATGTAATTACGCCCACTGCTCAGGCAGGTAATATTGAAGTCCGTGCAACAGGTGAGATTAGGCTTTCAGGCGGAAGTTCTATTGATAACTCTGTTCAATTTAGAGCAGAAGGGATAGCGGGTGATGTCATTCTCACTGCAAATACAATTCGATTTGATGGGGAAAGCGTAGACTTTAGAGCCAGCGGTGCTTATAGTCGTGTATTAGAAGGTGCTAGAGGTGAAGGCGGAGATGTAGAAATAACGGCCAATTCTCTGTTTACCCTCACCAATGGCGCACTCGTCACCGTCAGCGCACGAGGAGTAGGAGACGCAGGCAACATTACTGTTGAAGCCGATCAAATTGTGTTCGATGGGAAAGGGGAGTTTAATTCTGCACCCGACTCTCTCTTCAGGCAGTCTAGCGCTCTGTTTAGTGCAGTAACGCGAAATGGTGAGGGAGATGGTGGACAAATTGATGTCAGGGCGCAATCGCTCTCACTGTTGAATGGCGGCGCAATCATTGTCAGCACTCTAGGAGAAGGAAACGCTGGCAATATTTTTATTGATGTTGACAGAGCCATCTTTGATGGGGAAGGCCCTGATTTTCGACCCGGTAGACCTGAATCTCAATTCAACTCCAGTGGTGTTTACAGCCGTGCAGAAGAAGAAGCCATTGGACGAGGAGGCCGGATTGAGATTCAAGCCAGGACACTCTCTTTGACTAATGGAGCAACCGTCACAGCTGCAACCTTTGGTCCGTTGGATGCAGGCACCTTGATTGTCAACACAGATGAGTTAGTCAGCGTGAGTGGTATTTCTACAAATGGCACCCGAAGTAGCTTGAATTTCGACACATCCAGTGCTGGAGATGCCGGAATACTAGAAATCAATACGCCTCGACTGCTGGTTTGGGATGGAGCAACCGTTTCTGCCCAAACCTTTGGAGCGGGTCAAGCTGGGATTTTAGAGGTAAATGCAAGTGAGTCAATAGTGGTAGACGGACGCGGTAGCCGAATTGCGTTTGACACATTAGGCAGCGGTAATGCCCGAGGAATCAGATTGGAAACAGGAAGTTTACAAGTGCAGAATCAGGGCATTGTCACAGTGAGTAATGGGCAGCGCGGCACAGGAAATCCTGGTAACTTAACTGTGTTTGCTGACTCAATTGTGCTGCGAAATCAGGGCCGTCTCGTGACGGAAACCCGCTCTGGCAGGGGCGGCAACATTGAACTGAATGTGGAGGATCTAACCCTGTTGCGAAACAACAGTTTGATTTCAGCGTCTGCAATTGGAACTGCTGATGGCGGTAATATCACGATTGAGACACCTGACGGGTTTGTAATTGCTGTTCTTTCAGAAGACAGTGATATCGTCGCAAGTGCTGATGCTGGGGATGGTGGAGCCGCCCGTGCAAGAGCGGCTGGAGTGTTTGGCTTTCGCCAACTTCGCGAAAGACGAACGCCTGAAAGTGACTTTACGGCAAGCTCGGTGTTAGGAGTTGACGGAATCGTGGAAATCGATACCGAAGAGCGAGAACTTGAGGAGCCGGAATTGACTTCCGTTACGGCTGAAATTGCTCAGGGGTGCGCCGTGAGAGACGGTCAAACCCAAAGTGAGTTTATTGTTACAGGTCGAGGTGGTTTGCCTTCTAGCTCAGAGGAGGCGATCGCCCCTGATGCTGTCCAGCTAGATCTCGTCACTCGTGCTGAAGAAATGAATTCTGAAGTGAGTTCTGAGGAGGGCGATCGCACTAGCAGTCGAGAAGCAGTTACACAGACGCAAGATAGAAATTCAAATCTGACACCTCAGTTTCACACTCCAGTAGTAGAAGCTCAAGGTTGGATGATGAGTGCTAATGGAGAAGTCGTTCTCACTGCCAACGCACCTAATGTGGCATCCCATCCCTCCTGGTACAGTCCTGTTACCTGTCAGGCATCTGAATGAGAGGTATTCATTGTCGTCAGCGATCGCCCATCGCTCCTGTCTCAGAGCGCACCCCTACTTGAAAGACTCGCTCCATTCTCCTTGAACGGCCTAATTTCACAGCATTTGGGGCGATGACTATAATTGAGAGCAGACGTTTGAACCTCGTGTTTTTCTATGACCCAGCAGCCTACCTACGGTACCCACAATCCCTACCCCCTATCTCAGATGCAAACAGAACTGGTATGGGAGGGTAAGTATGATGAGTGTGGCGATCGCGAAGCTTCTCTAGCAGAAAATCGCGGCGAGGAGGATATTGCCGAGTATGCGATGCCGATGCAGAAGATTTATGAGCGATTAAACATTACACCACAGCAACTTAAAGATTTCTGTCAGCGATGGCAACTCAGTGAACTCGCTCTTTTTGGTTCGGCTTTGCAAAAAGACTTTCGACAGGACGGGGACGATCCGAGCGACGTGGATTTCCTATTTAGTTACCTACCCGATACGAATATGAGTTTATTACGCAGGGCAAGAATGAAAATAGAACTTGAAGCATTGTGTCAGCGTTCGGTTGATTTGGTTATGACAACTGAGGTAATGGCCAGCCACAACCTAAATCGCAGAAACCGTATTTTAGAATCTACAAGATTGATTTATGTCCAGAGATAAGGATGCGACCGTTGATATTATCAATGCGATCGAAGAAATTATGTTGTCTATGGATGGAGTCAGCTTTACTCAACTAGCTGCTAATCGCGAGAAACAAGCTGCTATTCTATATTTTTTGATTGTTATTGGTGAAGCAACAAAGCGATTGTCAAAAGGTTTTAGAGCTTCTCATCCAGAGATTGACTGGGGTGGAATGGCAGGAATGCGAGACATTTTGACTCATCAATACGATCGTGTTGACATTCAAGTTGTTTGGGATGTAGCTCAGACCGATTTGCCTCCCTTGCTAGAATCATTGCGAGCCTTACTGACGAAAATTCCGTGACTCACCTCACCTACGGACTCCACAACCCACACTCGCTGTCAATACTACGGACGAAACTGATGTGGGAGGGCAAGTATGATGAGTGTGGCGATCGCGAACCAGAGGAGGATTCATTATGAAACCTGAAGTTAACGTAAAATCAGCATCCTTGTATGACATTGACTACCAACTCTGGCTAGAGCAGACGGTGATACAGTTGCGATCGCATGATTTCAGTCATCTTGATCTGGGAGTACAGGCTCCAGGTTCTAGCGGGGGATGCACTTCTACTGTCCCAAAGTGGACTCTAGCTGCTGACGGGCAGCAGTCAAAGCTTCAGTGAGTTTACTGGGATCGCGTCCACCAGCCTGAGCCAGGTTAGGCCGGCCGCCGCCGCCGCCACCACAGAGTTTGGCGATCGCCCCAATAAATTTCCCAGCCTGCAAGCCTTTGTCGTTTACCCCTTTACTAAAAGCGGCAACTAAACTCACCTTTTCGGCTTCAGGAACGGAACCCAGCACAACTGCGCCTTCACCTAGCTTTTGCAAAAGTTGTTCAGCAACAGTTTTGAGAGAATCAGGGTCAACGCCTGCCAGTTCTGCGACGAGCAGTTTGAATGAGCCGACGGAGATGGACTGTCCCAGCAGTTGGTCAGATTTTGCCAGGGCAAGTTCTGCCTTGAGTTGGTCAAGCTGTTTTTGCGTCGTCTTCAGTTCAGTTTGCAGGGCGGTAATGCGTTCGGGCAGATCTTCGGGTTTGGCTTTGAAGCGATCGCCCAACTCGCGCACTACCTGGTCGCGCACGTTCAGGTAATCCAATATGGCTGGGCCAGCCACCGCTTCAATCCGACGAATGCCAGCGGCCACACCGGACTCAGAAACGATTTTGAATACGCCAATTTCAGCCGTGTTGCTGACATGGGTGCCGCCACACAGTTCCATTGAGACACCGGGAAAGTCCAGCACTCGCACCTCATCACCATACTTTTCGCCAAACATGGCGATCGCCCCCTTCGCCCTGGCCTCAGCGATCGGCAGGATGCTGATGTGGGCAGCATGAGCTTCCGCAATCCAGGTGTTGACCTGCTCTTCTACCTGCTGAATTTCTTCGGGTGTGAGCGGACGCGGACAGTTGAAGTCAAACCGCAGGCGATCGAACGCCACCAGGGAACCTGCCTGAGAGATTGAATCGTCTACGAGCTTTTTCAGCGCTGCCTGAAGTAGGTGAGTAGCGGTGTGGTTTGCCTGGGCGCGACGACGGCAGGCGAGGTCAATCTGGGCAGTGACGCGATCGCCCACCTGCATCGTGCCCCGCTCGACTTTGCCAAAGTGGACAAACAGTGCGCCCTCTTTTTTCACGTCTTCGACCCGCACCACAACGGTGTCGCCAATGAGATAGCCGCGATCGCCAATTTGACCGCCCGACTCGGCATAAAAAGGCGTTTGGTCTAGCACAATCTGCACTTCAGTCCCCGCTTCAGCCGCCTCGACTGACTTGCCCTGCACCAGCAGCACTTTCACCTCAGCCCCGCCGGAAAATTGGGTATAGCCCAGAAATGCCGTTTCGTTCAGGCTTTCTGCTAGCTGATCGAGCGTGCCCTGCACCGTTAGATCAATTGTTTCATGAGCCGCCTGAGAGCGCTGTCGCTGCTGCTCCATTTCTGCCTCAAAGCCTTTGACATCAACGCTGAGTCCCTTTTCTTCAGCGACTTCTTGAGTGAGTTCTAAAGGAAAGCCATAGGTGTCATAAAGCACGAAGGCATCGTGACCAGAAATTTCTTTGCCGGACTTTTCTACTCGCGTCAGAATTTCTGACAGCAGTTTTTCACCCCGATCCAGGGTTTCCAGAAAACGAGATTCTTCCAGCAGCAACTCTGCCTGAATTGCCTTGTCTCGCGCCCGCACGTTGGGGTATGCGTCTTCGGAAATGGCGATCGCACCTCTGTCACCCGATTGATAAACGGCTTGTCAATGCCAATCAGCCGCCCGTGCCGCACCACCCGCCGAATCAAGCGCCGCAGCACGTAGCCACGCCCCAGGTTTGAGGCAGAAATGCCATCGGCAATCATGTGCATTACCGCCCGAACGTGGTC